>PFJX01000020.1 GCA_002784045.1 Hydrogenophilales bacterium CG_4_10_14_3_um_filter_63_21 | reverse complement strand
GCGTCGGCGGCGTTTGCTGGATGTAACGCGCCATCAACCCGACTTCATTCTCGGACAGTTCGTTGGCGGCGCCGAAGCCGGGCATCCCTCCCGGTGTGCCGTAGTGGATGAACACCTTGAGGCTTTCCGTGCCCAGAGCCTGCATCGCCTTGGGCAGCAGGGGCTTGCCGGTGGCGCCCTTGCGCAGCACGCCGTGGCAGCCGGCACAGCGGTCGAAATAGACCTGGCGGCCGGCGTCGAATTCCGCCTTGGTCATGGGCGGGGCATTGGGGTCGGTGGACTGGTACATCTCCACGCCGGCCAGGGTGGAGCCGCCGCCTTGCAGGTAAGTAGTCGTGGGGGTGTTGGTCTTGCTGACGTCGTCAGCCGCCCAAGCCATGGAAACCGCCAGCGGCAGAACCGCGAGCGCCAAACCTTTCACTAGCTTCATTACGATGCCCTCCAAACGTGGCTGGAAAAAACCCGACTTGCGTGGGGGGCAACGATACGGTTTAAGCCTGGGGGGTGAGCCTTGACGTTAATCAATTCCTGCACTTTTTTCTGTTGCCTGGTTGATCGAAGTCAAGCGCTTTACTCGGGTATGCCGCTTACCATGCGGCCCAACTTGGAAATCCAGGAGACCCGTCGTGTTGGAACCGGTAAAGCTCGCCAACTTTTTCATTGTTTTCTTCAGCGCCGCCTCGGTGATCCTGTTCGGCGCTTCCTATGCCTTGCTGTTCGCCTGGTCGCGGGTCAAGGCGCGTCCCCGCCTGATGCCGCTGGCCTATGCCGCTTATGCGGGTCTGTTCATATCCGTGCTGACGCTGGCTTTCGCCGCCAATCTTTTTCACAACGGTTTCTGGACTTTCATCGTCTTGCTCATGCTGATCGGCTATCTGGCCGCTCCGCATGCCATCTGGCATCTGTGCGTGGGCACGCATGCGGATGAGCACGAAGAAGGTGAGGGTTCCCCCATCAAGGTTTATCAACAGCGGTAACAGGAGGCATGACCATGTCACAGACGCAGGCGTTGTGGTGGGCATCCGAATCCTTTTGGCGGAAGACCGCCATCTGGGTGACGGCAGGCTCGTTCGTAGTACTCATCTTTCTCACTTTCGATACGGTGAAACAGATCACCGCCGGCGGTAAACGGGTGCCGGCCTATGCTACTGCACTCAACAACCGCATCGACTATGTGTTTGATGATAAACGCAACTTCCAGGTGCCGGTCATCGGCCCCGAGGAACCGTTATTCGGCAAGAAATTGACCGAAGCGGAAGCCGAAGCCCTGGTCAGCCATGGCAAGTTGACCACCCAGGCGAAGAACTGCATGGACTGCCACACCCTGCTGGGCAACGGTGCGTATTTCGCGCCGGATCTCACCAAGGCCTGGCTGGACCCCGCCTGGGGTTCCAAGGAGTCGCGCGAGCAGTCGATGGTGGAATTCCTGATGAACCCGACCGACAAGCTGCATAACGCACTCGGCCGCAGGATGCCCAATCTGGGGATCACCGAGGAAGAGGCGCATGCGACCGTGGCTTTCCTGAAGTGGATGTCGTCGATTGACACCAACGGCTTCCCTGCCAACTTCAAGCCCATCGACCAGGCCGATCCCGAGCCCGCCGCCGAGCCCGTGGCTGAAACCGCCGCGGCCGACCCGGCCGCTGACGCCGACCCGGCCCAACAATAAGGAGAGTCAACATGGCAGCTATAGGTCTTTCCCCCGCCACCCTGAACGGTGGCCAGAAACTGGCGATGAAGTACTTCACCGTCGCCATCGCCCTGTTCGGCGCGCAAGTCTTGTTCGGCCTCCTGGCCGGCCTGCAATACATCTATCCGGATTTCCTCTACGGCATTCTGGATTTTTCCGTCAACCGCATGCTGCACATCAATGCGATGGTGGTCTGGCTGTTGTTCGGCTTCATCGGCTCGGTCTACTGGCTGCTGGAGGACGAGGCCGGCGTGCCGATCGTCGGCATCGGGTTGGCTAATCTGATTTTCTGGATATTCACCCTGGCCGTGGTCGTTGTGGTGCTGGTGTTTCTGTTGGTCCAGGTCGGCCCCGGCGAGCAAAGCTCGATCTGGCTGATCAACGAGGGCCGCGAGTACATCGAGGCACCGCGCTGGGCCGACATCGGTATCGTGGTCTGTGTGTTGGCGTTTTTCTACAACGTCGCCGGCACCTTCATGAAGGGCAAGTTCACCAACATCGGCGGTGTGCTGGTGATGGACCTGGTAGCGCTGGCGGGCATCTACTTGGCCGGCATGTACTACACCCCCAACATCTCCATGGACCAACACTGGTGGTGGTGGGTGATTCACCTGTGGGTGGAAGCCACCTGGGAAGTGCTGGTCGGCTGTCTGATGGCTTATGGCCTGATCAAGACCATGGGCGTGCGCCGCAAGATCGTGGAAACCTGGCTGTACATTGAAGTCGCACTCATGTTCGGCTCCGGCATCTTAGGGTTGGGCCACCACTACTTCTGGATTGGCACCCCCGAGTACTGGTTCACCATCGGCGGCTTCTTCTCCGCCCTGGAGCCTGTGCCCCTGGTGGCGATGGTGGTGCACGCGGTGTTCGACGCCGGCCATCACAAGCTGAAGAGCACTAACAACCCGGCCCTGGCCTGGATCATCGCGCAGGCCTTCGGCAACTTCCTGGGCGCTGGCGTGTGGGGCTTCATGCACACCCTGCCGCAGATCAACCTGTACACCCACGGCACTCAATGGACCGCCTCGCACGGCCACCTGGCGTTCTTCGGCGCCTACGCCACGATGGTCATCGCCTTCCTTTACATCGCCCTGCAGAAATGGCGTGGTGACGTGTATATGAGCGGCAACCTGATGGGCGCCTGGAAGTGGAAATGGGCGATCTTCCTGCTCCACGCCGGCATGATCACCATGGTCATGGCTCTGTTGATTTCCGGTTACGAGCAGTCGCAGATCGAACGTGCCGTCGAAGGGTCTAGCTGGATGGGCTACTTCGCCGCCCAGGGACATCGCTGGTTCATGCAGGGGATGTTCTGGCGCCAGATCGGTGGTTGGGTATTCACGGCCGGCTTCGTCCTGCTCGCCTGGGACCTGATGACCATCGGCAAGCGAGAAACCCGCCCAGCGCTTCAGGTGCAGGGCGAGTGACCCAACCGATGGACTGAGTCGGGTTTCCTCTCGTACCTCTGAGCGATAGGGCCCGCCGGCTTTGCCGGCGGGCTTTTTTTGCGCGCCCGGCGGGGCGCAGCCATAAAAAAAACCGGGGCGTGCCCCGGTTTTTTTCAACCCTTGCGGGCTGTGATCAAGCGTTCTGGATGTTCGACGCTTGCTTGCCCTTCGGGCCTTGAGTGACTTCGAAGCTCACACGCTGACCGTCTTTCAGGGTTTTGAAACCCCCCATCTGAATCGCGGAGAAGTGTGCGAACAGGTCTTCACCCCCATCATCGGGTGTGATGAAGCCAAAACCTTTGGTTTCGTTGAACCATTTCACGGTACCAGTTGCCATTTGTTGCAGTCCTTAAAGATAGAAATAGGGGTAAGCCCCCAGGTACGTGTTCAATTACAAGGCTGCATCTGGTTTAGAACCGGTACTGTCAACGACTTGAAATCAAACAACTCGGCGCGTTTTACGCGGATGTCTCTACCTGGTCAACATTAATTTTCTGTAGGGAGCCGAAGGTGGGGTATTGGGCGGGAGAAGCGGCGAGTTTTGGCTCGCGAGCAGGCCGCCTACCGGCCACGCAGATAGGCGACCGTTCTACTGCTCCAGAGCCACACGTAGCGCAGGCCGGAGTAAATGCCGACGCTGGTGGTGAGCAGCAGCAGCGGCTGGATGCCCCAGGCCAACCCGAGTGACAGGCCGTCTTCCGCCAGCACCCAGGAGACCAGCACGAATTCCAGGGCGATGGTGAGCTTGCCGGAAAAAATGGGCGTGATTTTCAGGCCGCCGGTGAGGCGCCGGTAGGCGAGGGCGCCGCCCAGAATAACCGTATCGCGTAGCAAGACCAGCCCGAGCAGCCACATCGGCAACAGCCCGGTGAGCGCCAGGAAAGAGAGGGTGGTGAGTAGCATCACCTTGTCGGCGATGGGGTCCAGCAGGGCGCCGAAATCACTTTTCTGATTCAGCAGGCGGGCCAGCCAGCCATCCAGCAGATCGGTGATGGCGGCCACCACGAACAGCCAGAACGCCCCTTCCACATCGTGCAGCGCCAGACGCCAGGCCACGAAGGGGGCGAGGATCAGGCGTGAAGCGGTGAGCAGATTGGGCAGCGTCAGCACGGCTGGAGTGGGAAAATGCGGGTTGGCGAAAAATATAGCTGATGCGGGCGCCCGTGTAGCGCCGGGGCTACAGATACCCCGCCGCGGCGATCACCCCGCCGCCGAGGCAGACATCCCCGCCATAGAGCACCACCGATTGCCCCGGCGTCACGGCCCATTGCGGCTGCTCGAAGCGCACCACCAGTTCATCGGCGGAAATGGTTTCCACCACGCAGGGGGCATCCTGCTGCCGGTAGCGGGCCTTGGCGCTATAGCGCGCGCCGGCCAGTGGCGGCGCGCCGATCCAGGACAATTGATCGGCGCGCAGGCGGGAAGACCGCAGCAAGGGGTGATCGTGGCCTTGCACCACGATCAGTTCGTTCTTTTCCAGATTCTTGCCGGCGGCGAACCAGGGTTTGCCGCCGGGTTTGCCACCGGGTTTGCCACCGGGTTTGCCATTCTCCGCATCCTTCACCCCACCGATTCCCAGGCCACGGCGCTGGCCGAGGGTGTGGTACATGAGGCCCTGATGCCGTCCCATCACGCGGCCCTCGGGCGTCACCATGTCGCCGGGTTGGGTGGGCAGATAGCGTTGCAGGAACTCGCGAAACGGCCGTTCGCCGATGAAACAGATGCCGGTGCTGTCTTTCTTTTCCGCCACCGGCAAGCCGGCTTGCCGCGCCAGTTCCCGCACTCGCGGCTTGTGGAGTCCACCGAGGGGGAACAGGGTGTGGGCGATCTGCGCCTGGTTCAGACGATAGAGGAAATAGCTCTGGTCCTTGTTGCCATCCACCGCCTTGAGCAGGCGCCGCCGCGGCGCCTCGCCCTCCAGACGCGCGTAATGGCCGGTGGCGAGATGGTCGGCGCCAAGGCTCAGAGCGTGGTCAAGAAAAGCCTTGAACTTGATTTCCGCGTTGCACAGCACATCCGGGTTGGGCGTCCGGCCGGCCTGGTACTCGGCGAGGAAGTAGGCGAACACCCGCTCCTGGTATTCGCGGCTGAAATTGACCTGTTTTACTTCGATGTCCAGCACCTCACCGATCGCCAGCACGTCGCGGTAATCCTGGGCGATGGGGCAGTCGTCTTCCAGGTCGTCGGCTTCCCAGTTCTTCATGAACACGCCCACCACCTCGTGCCCAGCCTGTTTCAGCAGCCAGGCGGTAACGGCGGAATCGACGCCGCCGGAAAGGCCGACGACGATCCGGCTCACGCTATACGCCGCTCAAGAAACTCGCCGGGCCGCCGCAAGCGTTTCTTGCCCCTTGAGGGGAGGACCGAGCGTAGCGAAAATTTTCGGGGTGAGCTCATGGCGCGTCCGGGTAATCGGTGAGCAAATCCAGCGGGAAGCGCCGCCCGGCCTGGTAATCGCGGATGCAATCGAGGATCAGCGGGCTGCGGTGGCGGTGTTGCAGGGCCTGGATTTCCTCGGCGCTCATCCACAGCGCGCGCAGGATGCCGTCGTCGAGTGTGGCGGTCGGGTCGAAGCCGGTGATCCGGCCGGTAAAGGCGAAGCGCAGATAGGTGCGCTGCCGCTTGTTCGGATGTCGCCAGCGGTAGACACCGAGCAGGGCTTCCGGCTCGAAGTGATGCGCGGTTTCCTCGAACACTCCACGCCGCACCGCATCGAGCAGTGACTCGCCTTCTTCCAGATGGCCAGCCGGTTGGTTGAAAAGAATGCCGGAATCGGTTTCTTCCTCCACCAGAAGGAATTTGCCGTCCTGTTCGACGATGGCGGCGACGACGACGTGGGGTTTCCAGATGTCTTTGCTCATGCGGTTTCGTTCAGGATTTGGGTTTCGTTTGCGCCAGGCGAGCTTCGTCCAGGCGCCAGAGGCTGGCCAGGAGGTCGGCTTCGACACAGCCGAATGCCTGTCCCAGCGCTTTTTCGATGCCGCTGCTTTCCCGGAAGTCCGCGCTGCTGCCGGTGGCGGTGAAGCGTTGCAGGACCAGGGTGTCGCCGACGTCGTAGAGGTTCAGGGTCAGGTGCGCCTCGAAACGTTTAAGGGTGGTGGAAAGTCGGGTCTGGCCGATATCCAGGGCATAGCGGGTTTCCACCACCAGGTTGACACCCGCTTCCCGGGCTTTTTCCTGGGCGCGCGCGGTAACCCCCCCTTGGCCCAGGTTGATGAAGCGGATTTTCTGTTTCTGCAGGGCATCGGCCAGTTTCTGGGTGGCGTCGCCGCGTTCGCTCTGGTTCAGCAGGCCGACGACCAGCGTGCTCTTGTCGCGTTCGACCACGCCGGCCAAGCGCAGATCGCGTTCTAGAGCGGGGCGGTCGAGCAGGTAGGCGACCTGATAGCGCCAGTAAGCGCCATCGCGTTCGCCCGGCAACAGCAGGCGGGCGCGTTGGTGTCGCGCCAGATCGAGCCTGGCGGCGCGCGCTGCCGCCGCCGCGGGGGCGTTCGGGTAATGCTGGCTCGCCAGTGCGCGTGAGAAGCGCGCCGCCGCTTCGTCGAGCAGGCGGCTGGGCGCATCCGCGAGCGCCGGCTCGAATGGCAGATTGGTTTCCTGTATCCAGATCCAGGCGCTGCCCGGCTGGCTCTGCGTCTGGCTGCGCGCCGCGCGGGCGAAGGGGGAGGCGGCCGTTTCAACCGAGGGTTCCCCGCCGGCCAGCAACTCGATGGCCGCCGCCAGGCCGCGGCTGTCGTCATCAATAATGGGTGCCAGCGTCTTGATGCCGGCGGCGGCATTGGCCAGGTCGTCGACGCGCAAAGCGGCGACCACGTTATGCCATTCGCGTTTGAGCCACTGCCGCAGCAGATTCTGTTCTTCCGGCAGGCTGCGCCAGTCGATCTGTACCGGTCCACGCAGGCGTGGCAGCAGGTCAGCATAACTGGCGTCGCGGAAGCGGGCGGCGCCAATGTCCAGGGGCTGCGCGGCATCGACGTGCACCGCGTTGCCATCGAACTGTAGGTCGCGCGCGTTCAGGCTGGCGCCGGAGCTGGTGAGCAAGGCGGTTTCGTTGCCGCGGAATTCGATCCGCTCCAGCTTGGCGCGGCTGTTGCCCAGACGCAGTCCGGTCTGGTTCTGCGCGAATACGCCGGACTGGATGCCGATGTCCGCCGCTTCGTCGGCCTGGAGACCGGTTGCCATGCCGCGCCAGATGCAGTTCTCGAAGCGGGCGTTGGCGCCGAGGATTTCCACGCCGCCGCCTATCCCCTCGAAGCGCGCGTACCGCCATTGCTGAATGCGGCTGCCGGTATCGCTGACCCGCAGGCGCCAGTGGCTGCCGACAAAGCTGACGGGCGCGTCCGAGGCGCCCATGGCCTGAATAGCGCCGAGGATTTCCAGGCTCGCGCCCTCGCCGAACTCGACCGTGCTGCCCGGCTCCAGTGCCAGCGTGATGTTGCGCGCGACCCGCGCCGGGCCCTGGATGCGATAGGGGCTACCCAGAGCATGAAATACCGTGTCTTCGCTGATGTCGCCGCTGACGGCGGTGGGGCCGGGGGTGACCGTGACGACGCGGACGCTGGCGACGGGTCCGGTGTTTTTCGCGGCATCATGCGGCGTGATCCGATAGTGGTAGGCGTGGCCGACGCTGACGCGCTGGTCGAGATACTCGCTGGTGGCGACTTCGGCCAGTTTGCTGAACACACCGCTTTCCGGGTCGCTGCGTTCGAGCGTGAATAGCGGGGCATCACGGCCACCATCCTGGTTTTTCCAGGTCAAGCGCACGCCTTCCCGCACCGGCTGCGCCTTGAACTCCGCGGCTCCCGCCGGCGCCTTGTTATCCAGGCCGACTCGCCCCGGTACCCGCCAGTCCAGGCTGGCGCGCGGGTTCAGGCGGGTGGCGTGAAGCACCACCATCTGGTTATCCGCCTGGTCGTCTTCGCGTACCACATAGGCGCCCAGGTATTCGCCGGAGGCCTTCTCCCGCATCGGCAGGCCGGCGCGTTCGCGGCCCAGGTCGAAAGTTACCGCCAGGCCGGGTTCGCCCTTCAGGTAGACGATGACCTCATCGCCCGCGCGGAAGGGGCCATCGCCCCAGTTGCTGAAGGCGACCGCGATGGTCGGCGGTGCCGCCTTTGCATTGCCGCCCACGGGGTGCGGAATGGCGCTGGCAAAATTGCGCGCCAGCCGGTCCACCAGGGCCTGGCGCACGCCTTCGGTGAGCACCTTGGTAGAGGTGATCACGGTGGTGAGAATGCCTAACAGGTTGAGGGAAAGCCCGCCTTCACGGGCAACCTGGGTTTCCACTTTTTCCCAGATGAAAGCTTTCTTCGTGGCTGAATAAAGGCGCAGGCGCACGCTGACTTCCTGCTGTGCATAGGCGCCGGCATAGACTTTGGAAATGGTCAGCACATCGATGTAGACCAGTCCATCGAGTTGCAACACCTTTACCAGACGCTCCGGGTCTTCCAGCGCCAGCGACTCCGGATTGATGGCGGCGGCGGCCAGGGCGAGATCGGTTTCCTGCGGACGTTTCAGCTCGAAATTCCGGGAGCTGAGGCTGTTATGGATCGCCGTGCGGACATCGTCCAGTTGCTCCGCCGTGCCCTGGCCCACGGCCGGCAGGACGGTGATACGCCGGGGTGCGTCGACGCAAGGCGCATCGGGCGGCGGCGCCTGCTCGGAGGTCGCGAACACGCGGCCGAACATTTGCCCCGCGCGTTCCAGCAGTCCTTCCTCCTCGGCCAGCGCCGAGGGCGCGGCCACGGCCAGCATGAGGAAGAGCAAGAAGAGCGGGAAAAGCGTGCTCAGGGGGGGGCGCCGCGTGCTTCGCATGGAGCGCCCCGACTCAGGCGGACGGGCGCGCACGCAGCGCCATTTCGCGCAGTTGCTTGCCTAGCGTATCCACCGGTTTGCCCTTCTTCTGCGCCAGGGACCAGGCATTGGCGAGCATCTCGGCGGCGGCGGGGTTGTCCTCGCTCTTGTGGCGCTCGGCGGCGGCTTCGTATTTCACTTCCGGGTCGCGCAGGAACTCGACCATCTGCTTGCCGATATGGGTGGCCACTTCGTCAGCCAGGCTTTCCAGGATTTCGCTGTCGGAAGGCAACTCGGCGATTTTCATGGGGGCATTGAATTCACCCAGTTGCACGCCTTCCGAGCTTTCTCCGGATTCCGCGCGTTTGCGCGTCAAGGTATCGGTAAACAACATGCGCGCGTTGCTGGCGTCGACGATGCGGTATGACACGCCCAGCACGCCGACCTTGCGCTGCAGGGTGATGTTGAGGGGAATGTCTTCGTACACCGGCTCCTCGCGGAATTCCACCGGCGCGGGGGTGTTGCGCTGGCCTTTCGCCCAATCGGCGTACTCGGGATTGGCGATCCGGTTCTTGCGGGTGACCACACGCACCGTCTTGCGGCCCTTCTTCTCGCTGTTTTCGACCGTGGCTTCCAGGATGGAACCCTGTACCAGGTAGTCGGCGGAAGACAGGTTGACGCTGCTGGCGCCTTGCATGGCGACGATTTCCTGCTCGCGCATGACGGCCTGGAGCTGGTCGCGCTCGACGATACGGATGTCATCCGGCAAAGCGCGGAACAGCAACTGGGTCAGCTTGGAGGCGACCGAACCGCCCAGGCGCGCGGATTCGCCACTGCCGGAAAAGCTGGCGGCGGTAATTTTCCGAGTGGCGCGATCGACCGTGCGGTCCTGCATTTCGCGCAGGCTGCGTTTGAGGCCGGGGAATTCCGGATACACGTCCCGCACCACGAATAGGTAGCCCAGCGCCAGGCCGGGATGATTCCGCTTGCCGGCATCCTCGGCCAGCACGAAGGTTTGCTCCGCGAAGCGTTTTTCTTCCTGGCTCAGCCCGTGCGCGCCGCCCCGCAACTCACGCAGGACGCGCGCACGTGTCAACCAGGCATAGGCCTCGGGGAGCTTATCTTCGGTGCTGGCGGTGCCGCCCTTGGCGACCATGAACTGATAGAGCCCCGCGGCGGCGGAGGACAGGCGTGGTTTCAGGTCCGCGAAATCGGCGCGTTGCTTGAGCGCCGCATACATCGCCAGCGCCTGATCCGCACCCGCCTCGTCGCGCCGGTTGGTGGCGAAAAACTCGAACTGTTGCGCACGGGTCTGGGCGATCTGCTTCTCCACATCCGGATAGCCCGGCGCCACCTCCGCGACACCAGCGAAGCGCGCCTCGGCCTCGTCCAGGCGCATCGCCGCGAGGGCTTGAACCCCGGCCTCATAGGCTTCCCGCAGCAGGCGTTCGCGGCCGCGCAGAATGGTCTGGCCATCGGGCGAGTCGGCCCCGGTCAATGCGGCGGTTTCGCCGAGCAGGCGATAGCGGGCCGGCAGGGCGGCCTCGTCGAGAGCACGATAGGCGCGGTTGGCCTGGTCCAGGGCCGATTGGGTGCGGGTACGCTCGCTGGCCAGTTCACTCACGACCGCTTTCTGCCGCTCCGGGTCCCAGCGCTGCATCCGGCCGGCGAGGGTGTCAACCTGGCTCAGCAAGGCCAAGGGCGCCTGGCCGCCGGGGAGCCGGCCCTGGTTCAGGAGGGCGCGGGCTGCTTCTTGTTTTACCGCCGCCAAGCGCCGGCCGGCTTCCTTCATGGCCGCCTGGGCTTCCTTGTTGGCGCCGAACAGCCCTTTCTTGCCGGCCTCCGCGGCCAGCTTCTCGAACAGGGCCTCCAGACTGCCGCCGCGTTCCGCCGCTGCGATCTGTTGTTGAATGCCTTGATCAGCTTCCTGGCCGGGTGGCGTGGCGCAGGCGCCGAGCATGGCGGCCAGGGCGATCGCGCCGAGGCGGGGGTGAATCGTGGGGTGTTTCATGCTCCGTTCTTCCTTATCACAAACAATTCAGAAAATGCATTCGCTGCAACTCAGAGGGGTTTGCCCCAAAGATCATGGTCGTCCGCGCGGGTGATCTTCACTTTCACGAAATCGCCCGGTTTCAGGCCGCGCCCCTGTGCGATATGGACTACCCCATCGATTTCCGGGGCGTCGGCATAGCTGCGGGCGGTGGCGCGGCCAGCGCAGGCCGTATCCACCAGCACGATCATTTCCCGGCCTAGCCGAGTGTTCAGTTTAGCCGCGCTGATGTCGGCCTGGGCCTCCATGAAACGGGCCAGCCGATCCTGTTGCAGGGCTTCGTCCACCTGGCCGGGCAATTCATTAGCTTGCGCGCCCGCCACGGGTGAATAGGCAAAGGCGCCAACGCGGTCCAGTTTCGCCGCTTTCAGGAATTCGAGCAGGGCGTCGAAGTCGGCCTCGGTCTCGCCTGGGAAGCCAACGATGAAAGTGCTGCGGATGGCCAGGCCGGGACAAATTTCGCGCCATTTTTCGATGCGGCGCAGGGTGTTCTCGGCGTGCGCCGGGCGTTGCATGGCCTTGAGGATGCGCGGGCTGGCATGTTGGAACGGCACATCCAGGTAGGGCAGCACCTGGCCTTCGGCCATGAGCGGAATGACGTCGTCGACGCTGGGATAGGGGTAGACGTAATGCAAGCGCACCCAGATGCCCAGCTTGGCGAGTTCCCGCACCAGTTCCAGCATCCGTGTTTTTACCGGGCGGCCGTTGTGGAAGCCGCTGCGGTATTTCATGTCGACTCCGTAGGCGCTGGTGTCCTGGGAAATCACCAGCAGCTCCTTGACCCCGGCCTTGGCCAGGGCTTCAGCCTCGGACAGCACCTCGCCGATCGGGCGCGACACCAGATCACCGCGTAAAGACGGGATGATGCAGAAAGTGCAGCGGTGGTTGCAGCCTTCGGAAATCTTCAGATAGGCGTAATGGCGCGGGGTGAGCTTCAAGCCGCCGGGCGGGACCAGGTCCGCGAATGGGTCGTGCGGCTTCGCCAGGTGGGCGTGGACCTGGCCCATCACGGCTTCCGCCGCGTGCGGCCCGGTGATCGCCAGTACCCGCGGATGCGCGTCTTTCACCACCGCCGCGCGCGCGCCCAGGCAGCCGGTGACGATGACTTTGCCGTTCTCGCGCAGAGCCTCGCCAATGGCGTCCAGGCTTTCCTCGACAGCGGCGTCGATGAAGCCGCAGGTGTTGACCACCACGAGGTCGGCATCCTGGTAGGTGGGGACGATGAGATAACCCTCGGCGCGCAGTTGCGTGAGGATGCGTTCGGAATCGACCGTCGCCTTGGGACAGCCGAGGGACGCGAAAGCTATACTAGCGGGCCTTTTCATTCTCTGGCCTCAAAAATGGCGAAAGTGTACCGCTATCCGCGATTCTCCGATCCTCGCCAAGTCGTTGCCTGATGTCCTGGATGATTCGAGATTCCTGCCTGTCAATGCTGGCGTTTGGTTTTTTGTTTATCAGTGGCTCGACCTTGGCCGACGCCACCGACACGGCCGTCCTGCGCAACAAACCCGCCTTGCTGCGGATGAGTTATGAGGTGCTGGATATTGGCTCGAACGAGACCCTGGGTCTGGCGGGCGTGCATTACCTCGTCAATGTCCATCCCGACTGGTATGTCGGGGCTTCCGGTTTCGGCGCCCTGCAGGGTAAACGCGGTGGCTTTTTTACCGGCGGCTTCAGCGTCGGCACTGGCAAGCGATTTGCCTCGAAATGGCTGCTTGATGCCGGCCTTTTCGTCGGCGGCGGGGGCGGCGGGTCGGCCCCGCAAGGCGGTGGCATGATGTTGCGGCCGCACCTGGACATCAGCCGTGACGTGGGCGGCGTGTTGCTGGGCGGCGGGGTTTCTTACGTCAAATTTCCCAATGGCGGCATTGATAGCAGCCAGCTCAATCTCACCCTCGGTATTCCCTTCGAGGTGTATTACGGTCGCGCCAGCGCTTCCGGTAAAGCGGTTTATTCAGGCGACCTCTTTGGTTTGAAGCTGCGGCAATCGGAATGGCTCGCCACGGCGGGCGAATACCGCCCCGCCGACAACGCCAAAACCACCGCGGGCGCCGCGATGACGGCTTCGTTCAAACGGGTTGGCTTTGAATACCGCAGGCATCTCGATGCGCACCGCTACTTTTTTGTTGAAACCGCGGGAGCGATGGGTGGCCAGTCCGACGGCTTTGCGGAACTGCTGGCTGGGGCGGGCTATCGTGTCCCGCTGTTGAGTTCCCAACTTCACCTCGGCGCCAGCCTCGCGGCGGGTGGCGCGGGTGGCGGACACGTCGATACCCGCGGTGGGCTGGTGGCCAAAGCCCGCGTGGGGCTGGACTACGATCTCACGCCCGCCCTGAAATTGGGACTGGAAGGCGGGCGGCTCGAAAGCGCCGGCAGTTTCAGCGCCAACTTTTACGGCCTGAGTCTGGGCTATCGCCTGGGTGAAATCGGCGCGGGCCAAGGCGGGCAGGCGTGGCAAGGCGATGAAGGCGTGCGGCTAGCCAAGTGGCGGCTGGTTGGCGTGCAGCAAACCAGTCTCGCCGCCGCGCGCAAAAGCGGCGGTAATCGGGACTTGAGCCTGGTTGGCCTCAAGCTCGAGAAATTTCTGACGGATTCTGTCTACCTCACTGGCCAGGCTCATGGCGCCTACGCGGGTAACGCGGGTGGCTATGCCGTTGGATTGCTTGGCGCGGGCTGGGAAATTCCCTTGCGTGAAAATGGGCGGGTGAGTTTCAATGCCGAGTTTGCCGCGGGGGCGGCCGGCGGAGGCGGGGTTGATGTTGGCGGTGGCGCTATCATCCAGCCGCAACTGGGTTTGACCTGGCGCCTCAATCACCAGCTCGCGGCCCGTCTGGAGGCGGGCAGGGTAAAGGCCCTTGGCGGGAAGCTGGATAGTAATTTAATTGGCCTCGGCGTGATTTATGAATTCAGCCGGCCGGAATATCACTATTGACGATGAAAGAAATAGGGATGAGAAACATGAGTCAACGCGCTGTTCTTCTGGCATCGATCTTATGGGCCGTGAGTCTGGCGGCATTCGGGCAGGTGTCTACCACCATATTCGGCGGCACAGCCACCGGCGCCTCCGCGACAACCGCACCGGCGATGGCCGCGGTACCGGCGGCCACACCCCTGCCATCATCCATCGGCCTCAAAAGCAGCCCATCCCTCGACTCGGCCGCGGCCGCGAGCCTGGCCGCACCCGGTCCTTCCGCGCTCGCCGCCACCGATGCCAGTGGCGGCGATCAAGCCCTCATCACTCGCCCCGCAAGTGGCCGCGCCAATGACCAGCAAAGCAATTTCCAGCGCTTTGTGCAACAGGCCACTGGTCGCGCGCTGCCCATTTATGGCCAGAATCTGTTCAGCGCCCCCGCCGGATATGCGCCGATCTCCCAGGCTGTGGTGCCCAACGACTACCTCCTCGGACCGGGTGACGAAATTCGCCTGCAGATATGGGGCGCTATCGATTCCGAGCAACGCTTGCTGATCAACCGTCATGGCCAGATCAACCTGCCCAAAGTCGGCGTAATCAATCTCACCGGGGTGCGCGCCGGTGATCTGGAGTCGGTGCTGCGCGGCAAGATTGGCCGGGTCTTCACCCATTTCAACCTTAACGCCACGCTGGGCCGTCTGCGCAGCATCCAGATCTACGTCGTCGGCCAAGCGCGCCAGCCCGGCACTTACACCGTTTCCAGCCTGTCGACGCTGATCAATGCCCTGTTTGAAGTGGGCGGCCCCAGCAGCAATGGCTCGATGCGCAATATCCAGTTGAAGCGCGACGGCCGTGTGGTCGGTGAGATGGACCTTTACAGCTTCATTGCGCGCGGCGATCGCGGCGGTGACGTGCCGCTGCAACCCGGCGATGTCATCGTCATTCCGCCGGTTGGCCCACGTGTTGCCGTGCTCGGCGCTTTCGAACAGCCCGCCATCTACGAATTGAAGGGCGCCGGCAGTGTCGGTGAGGTGCTTGCCCTGGGCGGCGGGGTTTCGGTGCTGGCCACCCCCGGAAAAGCCCTGCTGGAGCGGATTGACCCAACCGCCGACACGGCTCGCCACATCGAAGACCTCGCACTCGACACGGCCGGCCTGAAGCGTCCCCTGCGCGACGGCGACATTCTCACCTTGATCGAGATCAGCCCGCAGTTCGCTAACGCGGTGACCCTGAGCGGCAATGTGGCGGTGCCCATGCGCTACCCCTTCACGCCCGGCATGCGCGTGAGCGACCTGGTCATCAACAACAACTTCCTGGTGCCGGTCAGTTACTGGTTGAGCGTCAACGCCGCCGCCAATATGGCCGGTTATTCCATGCCTGAAGTCAACCTCGATTACGCCACCGTCCAGCGGCTTGATCCCAACACCCTGCGAACCGAAATCATCGCCTTCAACCTCAGCAAAGCCTTGCTCGGCGACCCTAAAGAAAACCTCCTGCTCAAGCCAGGTGATCTGCTCCGGGTTTACGGCCCCAACGACCCGGGGGCTGACACCCTCAACACCATTACCCTGCGTGGCGAAATCGTTGGCGGGGTCAAACGCTTTGCCTGGCGGCCCGGCTTCACCGTCAAAGACCTTATCCCCAATGCCGAATGGCTGATTCAGCGCTACAACTACTGGCAAAAACCCAGCGGCAAAGAACTGCGCAACGACATCAACTGGGACTACGCCCAGATCCTCCGCCGCGTGCCCCAAACGCTGGAAACCAAAGCACTCACTTTCAACCTGGGAGAGGCCGTTCTCGGGCAAAACCCCGCACAAAACCTGACGCTCGAACCGGGCGACCAAATCAGCCTCTACACCACCAGCCAGATGGCCATCCCGGTGGCCAAGCGCATTCGCCTCGTGACCCTGGCCGGAGAGGTGGCCGTGCCTGGCGTCTACCAGGTCCAGCCCGGCGAAAACCTGCCCCAGCTCATTCACCGCGTGGGGGGGCTTACGCCGCAGGCCTACCTGTACGGAGCCGAGTTCACGCGAGAATCGACGCGCCAGCAGCAGCAGAAAAATCTCGATAGCATCATCAGCAAGTTGGAGACGCAGATGCAGGCCGAAGCAAGCCGGCAATCGGCCAATATCACATCGACTAGCGATGCACAGGCTCAGCTTGCCGCGCAGCAGCGGCAGTTGCAGATTCAACAGCAGCAGCTTGCGCGTATGAAAACGCTCAAGAGCAACGGCCGGATCAGCCTGGAACTGCCACTGGCCAATCTCACTTTGGCCGCCTTGCCGGCGCTGCCGCTGGAAGATGGCGACGCCCTCACTATCCCCTCCCGCCCAGGGTATGTTTCAGCCGTCGGCGAGGTTTATAACGAAAACGCCATCATCCATCGCCCCGGCAAAACCGTGGGCGATGTGCTCACGACTGCGGGGGTGAGCGATCAGGCCGAACTGGACAATGCTTTCGTGCTGCGCGCTGATGGCAGTGTGAAGGCCGCGCGTGACCACAACAGCCTGTTCCGGATGAGCAGTTTTGAGGATATCGAAGTGATGCCCGGCGATACAGTGGTCGTGCCCCCCAAGCTGGATCGTGAAACCGGCTGGACCAAGTTCGTGCTCGGCCTGAAGGACTGGACCCAGATCCTCTACCAGTTGGGCCTGGGCGCCGCCGCCTGGAAAACCCTGAATTAAGGGGCGAAGCCATGAACGAAAACCCCCTCCACGATTTACCCGAAGAAGACGAAATCAACTTGCTGGATATCTTGCAGGTTTTTGCTGAAAACGCTCGTCTGCTGATTTTCGGCCCGCTCATCGCCGGGCTGGGGGCCCTGGGCCTGGCTTTTCTGATCACGCCCACCTTCACCGCCACCACTCGAATCATGACGCCGCAGCAGCAACAGAGCGGGGCGGCCATGGCACTGGCGCAACTGGGCGCGCTGGCGGGCGCGGCCGGTGCGGTCGCCGGCATCAAAAACCCGGCCGATATGTATGTCGCGCTGATCGAGAGCAGAACGATCGCCGACCGCATGCTCGATCGCTTCAAGCTGATGCAGGTGTATGACACGGAATATCGCGAGGACGCCCGCAAGAATCTGGCTGAAAACGCCAAGATCACGGCCGGCAAGGATGGCTTGATCACCATCGAGGTAGACGACCACGACCCCAAGCGTGCCGCCGCAATGGCGAATGCCTATGTCGAGGAACTCTCCGCGCTGAACGGGAGACTGGCGCTTACCGAAGCGCAGCAGCGTCGGCTTTTCTTCGAGAAGGAAATGGCCAAGACCAAGAAAAACCTGGTCCGCGCCGAGGTTGCCCTGGGTGGCGTCGGTGTCAGCGAGACTCTGCTGAAATTCAACCCCGATGCCCTCGGCGAAGGCCTCGCCACCCTCAAGGCGCAGGTGGTGGCCAAGGAAGTGCAGCTATCCAGCATGCGCGGCTATCTCACTGAAAACAGCCCCGACTTCCGCCAGGCCCAGCAGGAACTGGCCGCGCTGCGCGCGCAACTGGCCAAGGCCGCCCACAACCCGCCCGCCGGCGGCAATGCCGAATACACCAACCGCTACCGCGACTTCAAATACCACGAAGTGCTGTTCGAGCAACTCGCCAAGCAATACGAACTGGCCCGGATCGACGAATCCCGCGAGGGCACGGTCATCCAGGTGGTGGATGTGGCCGAGCCGCCGGAGCGCAAATCCAAACCCAAGAAGGCGCTGATCGCCATCCTGGCCACCTTGGCCAGCGGCTTTGTTCTGGTGTTGTTCGTGTTTTTCCGCCGCTCACTGCAAAACGTCGACCAGGATCCCGAGCTTGCCGCCAAGCTGGCCGCGGTCCGTGCGGGTTTTGGACGAGTGCTGAAACCATAATCCTGGGGCCTGTCGGGCTTTCCGTATGCGCGGCGGAAGTCCGACAGGCTCCTAGTGGCGGATCAATGTTCGGCCAGCGAGACGCTGACGTTCACGCGCACCGTCCGGCCCGGGTCATAGGGCAGGATGGCTGAATAGCTCTGGCCCTGGTAACGGTAGGTGACGTTGTAGCCGGTAAGCTGGCGGCGCCAGTTGTCGATCTGGCGACAGCGTTGTTCATAACGCGGCGCACTGGCCACAGTACGATGGCCGTCGTTGTCGATGTTGTCGCCGACGATCGCGCCGGTGGCGGCACCCACCGCCGTCCCCCAATCGCGCCCGGAACCTTTGCCGATCTGGTGCCCGAGCAGGCCGCCGAATAAGCCGCCAATCACCGCACCGCCGTAATCGCGTTGGCGTGTGTTTTCATAACCGACCTGCTCGTTCCAGCAATCGCGGCGGGGTTCGTTGATGGATTCGTAAATCGGGGTGCTGCTGACAACTTCGGCGCGATCCTGGAAACCGGAAGCCATGCCTGGGGTGCTGAAGGCCGCGATGCCGATCAAGGTGAGTGTGAGTGCGGTTTTTTTCATGATGGACTCCATGGTTGATGTCAATACGGGGGTTAGTGCCGGTTTTTTCCGGCGGATGGGTTGAATCGGTCGCGTGGATCGAAATTCGGCGCGCTATCGTCTGGGTTCGGCTGGCTAGGGCGACGCTGTTCGAAGCCGCTACCGAAGTTGCCGCCGAAGTTGCCACCGAAGTTGCCGCCGAAGTTGCCACCGAAGTTGCCGCCGAAACCGCCCACCGATCCCGCGAAGTCCGCGCGATCGGAAGGACTGGGGATACTGTCCGTGGATGAGCCGCGTTGTTCGCGCAGGCGTTCCTGAAACTGGCGGCGTATTTCCATGCGCTCTTCCGGGCTGGCCTGTTCCCAGCGTTCACGCAGCATGCGGCGCACTTCCGGGGCAAGTTGGGCGACCTGGACGGCGGGGCCGATGAACAGGCGTTCGACCGCGTCGCTTGCCAGTATTGGCGCGGCGAGTACGCTCAGCAGCAGGGCCATCAGAACTTTGGCTTTCATCGCAAATCTCCTTTTCATGCTCTGCATGGTAGGCGGGGGGCGTAACACGGTAGTTTCGACATCTGTTGGATTTGTAACAGTGTGTATCGGACGCCCCCAGATAACTTGGGGCGGCCCGGCGTTTTTTGAGGGGGCTTGGGTATGACAGAACGAGTGCTGGTGGTGGACGACGATGCGGGTCTGCGCGACTTGCTCTCGGAATACCTGGTGAAACAGGGTTTTCTGGTGGAAACCGCGCGCGACGGCCGCGAAATGGACGAGCGCATGGTGGCGGTAGTCCCTGATCTCGTAGTCATGGATTTGATGTTGCCGGGCGAGGATGGTTTAAGCCTGACCCGGCGCATCAAGGCGCAGCACAATTTGCCGGTGATCATGCTGTCGGCGCGCGGTGAGGATATCGACCGCATCGTCGGCCTGGAAGTCGGTGCCGACGACTATCTGTCCAAGCCGTTCAATCCGCGCGAATTGCTGGCCCGCATCCGCGCGGTGCTGCGACGCGGCACGAGTGAGGGGGTGGCCAAGCCGGAGAAGGATGAAATTGTCCACTTCGGCCTGTTCTCACTGGACCTGGCGGCGCAGCGCCTGAGCCAGGAAGGCAAGGAACTCACCCTCACCCAGGCGGAGTTCACCCTGCTCAAAGTGTTTGTCGAGCATCCCAACCGGGCACTCTCGCGCGACCAGATCATGGACTGGCTAAAAGGCTTTGATCGCGACCCATTCGATCGTTCCATCGACGTGCGGGTCACCCGCCTGCGCCGCAAGCTGGAGGACGACCCCGCCAATCCGGCCTACATCCGCACGGTCTGGGGCCAGGGTTATCTGTTTGCGCCGAAGGGGCGAGGCGGTTGAACCTCTCAAGCCGTTCGCCGGGCCGTCCCAAGAACGGCTTGGCCCCCTCGGGGGGCGGTCCCGACCGCAGGGAGGGGCCGGGGGCCGTATTTATTCCGCGCACCCTGTTTGGCCGTACCGCCGCTGCCTTGCTGGTGGCATTTCTGGTGTTCGAGACCCTGGCTTTCGCGGTGGTCTGGCTGACCCTGATCCGGCCACTGGCGGAGCGCTCGGCGGACGATCTGGCGGCCAAGATTTCGCTGGCGGCCAAGACCTGGGTGGAACTGCCGCCGCAGACCCGCACCGACTTCGAAATGGAGTTGGCGTTCCGGCATGACCTGGAGCTGGGCGCGGCGACGAAACCGCTTGCCGCCGCGACACCCCAGTCCTGGTTCAGCCACCTCCTGGTAGATGCGCTCAGCCGCCGCATGCGGCAGCCCGTGCTGCTCAAGCGCGGGCCGGATGCCAATTGGGTATGGCTGGACTTGCGGGTAGCGGACAAGCGCCTGCGGGTCGGTTTCAGCCAGGATCGCTATGCGCTGCAGGCTCCTCTGGCGGCGGTCGGGGTCTTTCTGCTGGGTGCCGCATTGACCGTGGTGACGGCGCTGCTCATGGTCGGCCGTGCCGGGCGGCGGTTGAACAGCCTGGCCGAGAAGGCCGCCGAAGTGGGGCAGGGCAGAGACCCGGTGCGGCTGCCGGAAACCGGTCCGCAGGAAATCCGTGAACTCACCGCCGCCTTCAACCGGATGGCCGGCGAAGTCCGTGCTCTGCTGGAAAACCGCACCGTTTTGCTGTCCGGCATTTCCCATGACCTGCGCACGCCGATTACCCGCCTGAAACTGGCGGTGTCCTTGCTGGATGGCGCCGATGCCGCGCAGATTGGCCGGATGGAGCGCGACCTGGACGAAATGAATCGGCTGATCGGCGACATGCTGGTGTTCGCCCGCGCCCTCCAGGCGGGCGACAAGACAGACCTCGATCTGGTTGCGCTGCTGAGTGATCTGGCGGAGGCCACCGCGCGTCTGGGGCCGGTGAACTGGCGGACGCCCGCGCCGGTTTGTCTGGTGAAAGTGGGAGAAGCCGCGCTACGCCGCATCGTTGGTAACCTGCTGGACAACGCGCGGCGCTATGGCGGCGATGAAGCCATTGATCTGGAACTGGGGTGTGGGGAGAAGGCGGTGCGGATTTCAGTGCTGGATCGCGGGTCCGGGATTCCGGAGGATCAGCGTGAAGCGGTGTTTCGGCCCTTCCATCGCCTGGAAGGCTCCCGCAGTCGCGATAGTGGCGGCAGCGGCCTAGGGCTGGCGATCGCGCGGCAGCTGGCGGACGCCTACGGCTGGCGTATCGAGTTGCGTAGTCGAAAAGGTGGTGGACTCGATGCGGCCCTGGTTATTCCCCGTGGTACTTGAACACCAACACTTCCATTTTCAGGAACGACAGGCTCACGATGGACAGGCGCCGCGTATGCGTGCGGATCACGCGCCAGGCGCCGTCCGCCGCGCAGCGAAAGCGGATGGTCAGGCTGGGGGTTAGGGTGAGTGTCATGCTGTTCTCCACGGTTATAAACTCATTCTTAGCAAATTCCGTGCCTGGCATCTTTTAATAGCGATCGGTCCGCCCTGCCGCAGGAGCGGATCGTGTCCGCGATGCGCCGGCAGGCGCAAAGGTGGAAACGCCAGCCCAAGCGAGTGTCTTCCGTTTGTGGTGCGCTGGAGCGCATGGCATCGCGGACACGGTCCGCTCCTGCGGCAGGTTTCAAGTTCCGAGCCGCCGCTGAATCCTTGCCGGTATTGGCAAATTTCCAACAGGCTGCCCGCCGTGCCCGGCCTGGTCGGCGAATCCAGGTAAAATCGCTCACCCTTTGCAATGGCTTTACGAACATGCCCGCTTTTCAGGACATCATCCTCACCCTCCAGCATTTCTGGGGGGAACAGGGCTGCACGCTGCTGCAACCCTACGATCTCGAAGTCGGCGCCGGCACTTCCCATACCGCCACTTTTTTGCGTTCCCTCGGCCCGGAACCCTGGCAAGCCGCCTACGTGCAGCCTTCGCGCCGTCCCAAGGACGGCCGCTACGGCGAAAACCCCAACCGGATGCAGCACTACTACCAATTCCAGGTGGTGCTGAAACCCGCCCCGGAAAACATCCTGGAGTTGTATCTTGGCTCCCTTGAAGCCCTCGGTTTCGACCTCAAACAGAACGACATCCGCTTCGTCGAGGACGACTGGGAAAACCCCACTTTGGGCGCCTGGGGCCTAGGTTGGGAGGTGTGGCTGAACGGCATGGAAGTCACCCAGTTCACCTATTTCCAGCAAGTCGGCGGGATCGACTGCAAGCCCATCACCGGCGAGATCACCTATGGCCTGGAACGCCTGGCCATGTATCTGCAGGGCGTGGAAAACGTGTTCGACCTGGAATATTCGCCTGGCGTCAGTTATGGCGATGTGTTCCACCAGAACGAAGTGGAACAGTCCGCCTACAACTTCGAGCACAGCGATGTGGAATTCCTGCTCACCGCCTTCAACGCCCATGAGCGCCAGGCGAAACACCTGATGGAAAACCAGTTGGCCCTGCCGGCCTATGAACAGGTGCTGAAAGCCGCCCACACCTTCAACCTGCTCGATGCCCGTGGCGCCATCTCGGTGACCGAGCGCGCCGCCTACATCGGCCGCATCCGCAACCTGGCGAGAGCCGTGGCGCAGAGTTATCTGGATTCGCGCGCCCGCCTCGGCTTCCCGATGGCGCCCAAAGCCTGGGCCGAAGAAGTGCTGGCGCGGATCGAGAAGAAGGCGGCATGAACATGAGCACGAAGAATCTGCTCGTCGAACTCTTCGTCGAGGAACTGCCGCCCAAGGCGCTGAAGAAACTGGGCGAATCCTTCGCCAATACCCTGTTTGAATCCCTCAAGGCGCATGGCCTGGCCGATCGCGCCAGTGTGGTCACCGCATTTGCCTCACCTCGCCGTCTCGCCGCGCACGTCACTCAGGTCGCGGCGCGGGCCGCCGACAAGCCGGAGTCGCGGAAGCTGATGCCGGTCAGTGTGGCGCTTGACGCGTCCGGCCAGGCTACCCCCGCGCTTTTGAAGAAACTCGGCGCGATGGGCCTGGATGCCGGCGTGCTGCCGCAACTCAAGCGAGCGCCGGACGGCAAAGGCGAAGCGCTGTTTTTCGCTACCGTGGTCACCGGTGCCACCCTGGCCGTGGGCCTGCAACAAGCCCTGGACGAGGCGCTGGCCAAGCTGCCCATTCCCAAGGTCATGAGTTATCAGCTCAAGGACGGCTGGAGCACGGTCAACTTCGTGCGTCCGGCACATGGCCTGATGGCGCTGCATGGCGCCGAGGTGGTGGCCGTTTCCGTGCTCGGCCTGCTTGCCGACCGTGATACCCAGGGCCACCGCTTCGAGGCCGCCAGCCATCCTGTTTCGATTCGTGACGCCGACAGCTACCAAGCGCAAATGGAGAATGAAGGCGCGGTCATTCCGAGTTTCGAGAAACGCCGCGCCGAGATCGTGTGCCAGTTGCAGGCCGCCGCCGCGCGGGTGGGCGGTGGGCTTAGTGGCAAAGTCAGGCCGATCGACGACGATGCCCTGCTGGATGAAGTCACCGGCCTGGTCGAGCGGCCCAACGTGCTGCTGTGCCAGTTCGAGCCGGAATATCTGGAAGTTCCGCAGGAATGCCTGATCCTCACCATGAAGGCCAACCAGAAGTATTTTCCGCTTCTGGACGCCACCGGAAAGCTGACCAACCAGTTCCTGATCGTCTCCAACATCCGCCCGGCCGACCCTTCCCAGGTGATTGGCGGCAACGAGCGGGTGGTGCGCCCGCGCCTAGCCGACGCCAAGTTTTTCTATGACCAGGACCGCAAGAAGCCGCTCGCGTCTCGTGTCGAGGCGCTGGACCGCGTGGTCTATCACAACAAACTGGGTAGCCAGGGCGCGCGCAGCCGCCGCCTGATGAAACTGGCCGGTGCCATTGCCCACGAACTAGGCGCCGATGAAACCCTGGCTACTCGCGCCGCGCAGCTCGCCAAGGCCGACCTCAGCAGCGACATGGTCGGCGAGTTCCCGGAGCTGCAAGGCATCATGGGCCGCTATTACGCCCTGCATGACGGCGAGGACACGCGTGTCGCGGCGGCCATCGCCGACCACTACAAACCGCGTTTCGCCGGCGACGAACTGGCCGCGGACCACCTCGGCCTTGCCGTCGCCTTGGCCGAGCGACTCGATACCCTGGTAGGCATCTTTGGCATCGGCCTGATTCCGACCGGTGACAAAGATCCCTTCGCCCTGCGCCGCGCAGCCTTGGGGATATTGCGCATGCTCATGGAAAAGCGGTTGCCGCTTGATCTGATGTGGTTGCTGGAACTGGCCCGAGGGCAGTTCGACCCGGAGCAGATCGCCAGCAGCGTGGCGCTCGACGTGTTCCAGTTCATGCAGGATCGTCTGCGGGTTTATCTGAAAGACCAGGGTTTTGCGGCCGCCCAGGTGGAAGCCGTGGTGGTGCTGGCGCCCACGCGCATTGACCAGGTGCCGGCGCGCCTGAACGCGGTGGCCGAGTTCACTGCGCTGCCTGAATCCGCCGCCCTCTCCGCCGCCAACAAGCGCATCCAGAATCTCCTCAAGAAAGCCGATGGCGCGGTGGAGCCGGTGACCAATCCCTACTTGTTTCAGGAACCGGCGGAGATTGCGCTCAACGCTGCCCTGGCGGAGGTCGAACCGGTCGCGGACGCGGCCTTCGACGTGGAGGATTACACCGCGTCATTGCAATCCCTGGCCGCGCTGAAAGGCCCGGTGGACGCTTTCTTCGATGGCGTGATGGTCAATGTGGAAGACGCGAATCTGCGCGCCAACCGCCTCGGGCTGCTGGCGCGTCTGCATCGCGCCATGAACCGGGTGGCGGATTTGTCCAGGTTGGCGGTGTGATGAAACTCGTAGGATGTGGTTACCGAAGGGTAGGGGCTTCATCAGAGCGCAGTGAACCGCATCATTACGGTGGCACCATGAACGATGCGGTTCATTCCTCACCGCATCCCACGAAGTTGGTTCCGATGGAGATCGCATGAAACTCGTCATCCTCGACCGCGACGGTGTCATCAATTTCGACTCCGACCAGTTCATCAAGAGCCCACAGGAATGGCTGCCGATTCCGGGCAGCCTGGAGGCTATCGCCCGGCTCAATCAGGCGGGGTATCGGGTGGTGGTGGCGTCGAATCAGTCCGGGGTGGGGCGCGGCCTGTTCGACATGTCCACCCTCAACGCTATCCACGCCAAGATGCACAAGCTGGCCGCACAAGCCGGTGGCCGCATCGACGCGGTGTTTTTCTGCCCGCATGCGGCGGATTCAAAATGCGCTTGCCGCAAGCCCAAACCGGGTTTGTTCCAGGAGATTGCCGAGCGTGTGCGTTCCGATTTGCGTGGCGTGCCCGCCATCGGTGATTCCCTGCGCGACCTGCAAGCCGCGCTGACGGTGGGCGCGCAGCCGATGCTGGTGAAGACGGGCAAAGGGGTACGCACCCTGGAGGGCGGCCAGATGCCGGAAGGCATCCCGGTTTATGAGAATCTTGCTGACGCGGTGCGCGCTATCCTCGCGGAAGCGGCTTGAACCTCGCGCTACAGCCATGCCATTCATTCGCTCCCTTCTGTTCCTGCTCATCAAGGTCGTGCTGACCATTCCCTTCAGCCTGCTGATCCTGCTTTCCGCCCCGCTGCCAGCACTGCCGCGTTATCGCTTCATCACCCTCTGGGGGCGAATGGTGATCGGGCTGGCGCGCTGGGTGGTGGGCATTCGCTTTCGTGTTGAAGGGCTGGAAAACCTGCCGCGAGAACCGGCCGTGGTGCTGGCCAAACATCAATCTGCCTGGGAGACCATCGCCTTCCAGCAAATTTTCCCGCCGCTATCTTTCGTGTTGCGGAAGAGCCTGCTCTATATCCCGTTCTTCGGCTGGGGGTTGGCGCTGTTTTCACCCATCGCCATCAATCGGGGCGCCGGGCGCGAAGCGTTGAAGCAACTGGAGGCGCTGGGACGCGAGCGCCTCGATGCCGGTTTCTGGGTACTGGTGTTCCCGGAAGGAACACGCGTCGGGGTAGGAGAGAAGGGCGATTACCAGATCGGCGGCGCCTGGCTGGCGGCAAAATGCGGCGCGCCGGTGGTGCCGGTGGCGCACAACGCCGGGCGTTGCTGGCCAAAGAATGCGTTCATCAAACGACCGGGCGAAATTACCGTGGTAATCGGCCCGGCCATCCCCACCCAGGGACGCCGCCCGGCCCAAGTGCTGGTGGAAGCCGAGGCGTGGATCGAAACGACCATGCGGCGCCTATGAACGAAGTAATCGGTCCACCGTCGCAAATCGTGCCTATGAAACATGGCCGATGCACCGTGTGTAGCGCCGGCTTCCAGCCGGCGTCTTTACAGCAATGGCAGCCGGCTGTTTCAAAAGACGCCGGGTGGAAGCCGGCGCTACACATGCGCGAAACCGTCTATTCGAATCAATAGGTTGCAATGTGTTTCTTGTGAGGCCATGAAAGACTCCGATTCCTTCCTGCCGCCGCCGATAGATCGCTGGCCCGCGCGCCTCGATCTGCTGCAAAGCACCAGCGGCCTCGTCCTGGGGCTGTTCATGTGGCTGCACATGCTGTTCGTCTCATCCATCCTGTTGGGCAACGATGCCATGTGGGCCGTGGCGCGTTTCTTCGAAGGCACTTTCTTCTTCGGTTACCCCTTGCCCTGGCTGGTTTCCGCCTTTGTGGCGACAATCTTCGCGTTGTTCGTGGCACATGCCTGGCTGGCGCTGCGTAAATTCCCTACGCAATGGCGCCAGCAGACAGCTTATTGGCGGCACATGCGCGCCATGCGCCACGAAGACACGTTTCTCTGGTTCGTCCAGGTTCTCACCGGCTTCGCCATGTTTTTCCTGGCGCCGGTGCACCTCTATCTGATGCTGAGCCACCCGGAATTGATCGGCCCCTATGAGTCCGCCGACCGGGTCTGGAGCGGGCGCCTGTGGCCGCTCTATCTGGTGCTGCTATTCCTGGTGGAACTGCATGGCGGCATCGGCCTGTATCGCCTGGCGGTGAAGTGGGGCGACTTCAAGGATGCCGTCGCCTCCCGATGCAAGTTGAAGCGCCTGAAATGGGGCTTGACCGTGTTCTTCTTGGTGCTCGGCCTCGCCACCCTGGCGGCCTACATCAAACTCGGCATCGAACACGCGCCGCATGTGGGCGAACCGTATATCCCCTCTTGGCAGAGGAGTGCGTCATGAAGCTTATTCACGCCGACGTGCTGGTCATCGGCGGCGGGCTGGCCGGGCAGCGGGTCGCCCTGGCGGCGAAACGGCGCGGCCTGGAGCCGCTGATCCTTTCGTTGGTGCCGGCCAAGCGCTCGCATTCCGTCGCCGCCCAGGGCGGCATGCAGGCCAGCCTGGCGAATGGTTTCAAGGGCGGGGGCGATAACGAAGACGTGCATTTCGAGGACACCGTGCGCGGTTCAGACTGGGGCTGCGATCAACGGGTCGCGCGCCTATTCGCCCATGTCGCGCCCAAGGCGATCCGTGAACTGGCCGCCTGGGGCGTAGCCTGGAGCCGGGTGCGCGCGGGGGATCATGAGGTAGTCATCAACGGCCAGCGGCTGACGCTGACGGAACGCGAAGCCGCCCACGGCCTGATTACCGCGCGCGACTTCGGCGGCACCCGCAAATGGCGCACCTGCCATACCTCGGATGGCACCGGCCACGCCATGCTCTACACCGTGTCCGACCAGGTCATCGCCGAGGCCATTCCAGTGCATGAGCGCCAGGAAGCGCTGGCCCTGATCCACGACGGCCAGCGTTGCCATGGCGCGGTGGTGCGTGACCTCATCACCGGTGAACTCTCCGCCCACCTGGCGCGCGCCACGGTCATCGCCACCGGCGGTTACGGGCGCATCTACGGCATTTCCACCAACGCCCTCATCAACGAAGGCATGGGTGCGGCGCTGGCCCTGGAAACCGGGGTGGCGCGCCTGGGCAACATGGAAGCGGTGCAGTTCCATCCCAGCGCCATCGTTCCCGCCGGCATTCTGGTGACCGAGGGCTGCCGGGGCGACGGCGGCGTCCTGCGCGACGTCGATGGCCACCGCTTCATGCCCGATTACGAGCCGGAAAAGAAAGACCTGGCTTCACGCGATGTGGTCTCGCGCCGCATGGCCGAGCACATGCGGTCGGGGAGGGGCGTTCAATCGCCTTATGGCGACCACCTCTGGCTGGACATCACGCAACTTGGCGCCGCGCACATCGACCGCAATCTGCGCGAGGTGAAGGACATCTGCCACTACTTCCTCGGCATCGACCCGGCGAAGGACTTCATCCCGGTGCGTCCCACCCAGCATTACTCGATGGGCGGCATCCGCACCGATTTTCGCGGCGAATCGCCCTGGCTCTCCGGCCTGTTCTCCTGCGGCGAGGCGGCCTGTTGGGACTTGCACGGTTTTAACCGCCTGGGCGGCAACTCGCTGGCGGAAACGGTGGTGGCGGGCATGTTGGTCGGCGAATACGTGGCCGACTTCTGCGAATCCAGCCACGGCGAGCTGGAGATTTCCACCGCCCTGGCGCGCGACTTCGTTCAGCGCGAACAGTGCAGCCTGGAAAAGCTCGTCGCCAACCCTGGCCGCGAGAGCGCCGTGGCCCTGCGTCGGCGCATGGAGCAGATCATGACCGACCAGGTCGGCCTGTTCCGTAACGGCCCCGATCTGGAAAGCGCGGTGGCGGAACTGGCCGACCTGCTCGCGCGTAGTAGCGAGGTTGGGGTGAGTGGCGGCAAATTCGGTGGCCTCGACGCCAACCCGGAACTGGTTCTCGCCTATCGCCTGCCGCGCATGTTGAAAGTCGCGCTCACCGTGGCGATGGGCGCCTTGAATCGCACGGAAAGCCGGGGCGCGCACTACCGCGAGGATTTTCCCGCGCGCAATGACCGCGACTGGCTCAACCGCAGCCTGGCCTGCTGGCGCGAGGGCGACGCGCTGCCGACACTGGATTACGAAGCGCTGGAGGTGCTGAGTATGGAACTGCCGCCCGGTTTTCGCGGCTACGGCGCCAAGAACATCATCGACCATCCCGATACCGCCCAGCGCCAGGCCGAAGTGGACGAAATGCACGCGGCCAAACTGGATCGTTACGCCGCCCAGTCCTATCTGATGTCCTTCAAGCACTACTTGCCGCTGAAATACCGGGGCCGCAACGAGCGCCTGGACGAACCGCTGCCATGAACTTTTTATGACCGCTTCCCGCACCCTCACCTTCCACATCTTCCGCCACAACCCACGCGATTCCGGCAGCCAGCCCGGCGTACGCGAGTACCAGGTGGAGGAAACGCCGGGCATGACGCTATTCATCGCGCTCACCCACATCCGCGAAGAACACGATCCCGGCCTCATTTTCGATTTTGTCTGCCGTGCCGGGGTCTGCGGTTCCTGCGCCATGCTCATCAATGGCCGCCCCGGCCTGGCCTGCCGCACGCTCACCAGCGAGCTCCCGGCCGACATCCGCCTGTTCCCGCTGCCCGGCTTCGAACTCATTGCTGATCTCTCGGTGAATACCGGTAAATGGATGCGCGCCATGAGCGAGCGCCTGCAAGCCTGGGTGCACCTGGCCAGCGAGGTAAACCCGAACGAGATTGAAGCAGCGATGGACCCGGACCTGGCCGAAGCCGTCTACGAACTCGATCGTTGCATCGAATGCGGCTGCTGCGTGGCCGCCTGCGGCAGCGCCCAGATGCGGCCGGATTTCGTCGGCGCGGTGGGCATGAACAAGCTCGCGCGCTTTCGCCTCGACCCGCGCGACGACCGCGGCGACGCCGAGTATTACCAGCTCATCGGCGACGACAGCGGCATCTTCGGCTGCATGAGCCTGCTCGGCTGCCAGGACGTCTGCCCCAAGGCGCTCTCGCTGCAAACCCAGATCGCCTTCATGCGCCGAGCCATGGCGCGGCAGGGGCTCTAAGGCCACCCAGCCGGGTAGAAGCCCGGCGCCGTATCAAAGCCGCCGCCATGGTTTGCCCGGCCAAGATCGTCGAGGTTCGGGAACGGCGGCTTCCGTTGATTATCCTAGATTCCTCAGTTGAACGCGCCCGAGTGTGCGGTTTTCGAGTCGTCTGGCAAGGCGCGCTCAGTTGCCAATGCGCGCAG
>PFJX01000037.1 GCA_002784045.1 Hydrogenophilales bacterium CG_4_10_14_3_um_filter_63_21 | reverse complement strand
CAGCCGTTTTGATTCGAAATTCGAAGGTCAAAACCGGAAGCTCAGACTCATACCTCTATTGGAATTGACTGGCCGGCGGCGGTGTGTGAATGTGCGGTTCACGGCCTGGATGACACGCCTGATCAGACTGTCTCCAAACCGTCGTAGAGCGCCTCTATCGGCAGTTCAAGACCAGCGCATTCCAGGCTGAGGACATCGCCTGGTGCATGGATTTCCAGCATCCAGTCGCGCAGATTCAGGCGCCGATAGAGTTCGACGCGCATTTCGTCTTGCGCGATGAGGAGATATTCACGCAGGCTGGGCAGACGCTGATAGGCGGTGAGCTTTTCCCTGCGGTCAGTCGCTTCGGTGTTGGGAGAGAGCACTTCCGCCAGCAGGCAGGGGCGGGTCTTGATCAGCGGGTCGTTGTCGTCCGGATCGCACACCAGCATGACGTCCGGGTAGTAATAGGTGGGCCAGGCATCGGCCTTGAGTTTGACGTCGCCGATCAGCACCTGGCAGTTGCGCGGCGCTTTGGCCAGAACGTGGCTGGCGAGGTTGAGCGCGATGCGGTTATGCCGCACCGAGGCGCCGGCCATCGCATAAGCCTGGCCGCCGACGAATTCATGGCGCACCGGGCTTCGCGCTTCCATATCCAGGTAGTCGGCTTCGCTCAGTTGGGAAAGAGCATTGTGCTGCATGTGAATCTCCTTATTTGATCCGCATTCCCGGCTGCGCGCCGGAATCGGGCGACAGCAGGAAGGGGCCGCCACGCTCATCGCTGGCGGCCAGCACCATGCCTTCGGACAGGCCGAACTTCATCTTGCGCGGCGCCAGGTTGGCGACCATGACGGTGAGCCGCCCGACCAGGGTTTCCGGGGCGTAGGCCGCCTTGATGCCGGCGAACACGGTGCGGGTTGCGTCGCCAAGGTCGAGGGTAAGCTTGAGCAGCTTGTCGGCGCCTTCGACATGCTCCGCGTTGGCGATACGGACGACGCGCAAATCGACCTGGGTGAAGTCGTCGATGGAAATGAACGGCTCCCAAGGGGAAGCGGCGGCCTCGGCCTTGGCCTGCTGGTGCTCGGCGTGCCGGGCTGGCGCCGGCTCAGGGGGAGGCGCCAGGCTCTGCTTGTTCTCTTCCACCATGATCTCGATCTGCTTCGGGTCGATCCGGGTCATCAGGTGCTGGTAGTCGTTGATGGCGTGGCCGGTGGGCAGCGGCGCCCAGGCGTTGGTCCAGGCCAGGGGCGGGATGTTCAGAAAGACTTCCACCTGTTCCGCCAGCTTGGGCAATACCGGTTTCAGATAAAGGGTGAGGTCGCGGAACAGGGTCAGGGCGGTGGAGCAGACTTCATGCAGTTCCGCCTCGCGGCCTTCCTGCTTGGCCATTTCCCAGGGCTTCTTCTCGGCGATGTAAAGGTTGGCGACGTCGGCCAGCCGCATGATTTCGCGCAAGGCGCGGCCGTAGTCGCGTTCCTCATAGCTTTTCGCGATTTCGCCATTGGTAAAGGCGGCGACGAATTCCTCGGTGGCGATCGAATCGCAAGCGCCCAACTTGCCGCCGAAGCGCTTGCTGATGAACCCCGCGCAACGGCTGGCGATGTTGACGTACTTGCCCACCAGGTCGCTGTTCACCCGCGCGGCGAAGTCTTCAAGGTTGAGGTCGATGTCTTCCATCGAGCCGTTCAATTTGGCGGCGTAGTAATAGCGCAGCCATTCCGGGTTGAGGTGGTTGAGGTAGCTCTCGGCGGTGATGAAGGTGCCGCGCGACTTGCTCATCTTGGTGCCGTTCACCGTCAGGAAACCGTGGCAGAACACGCCGGTCGGGGTGCGAAAACCCGCGTGGGCAAGTTCGGCCGGCCAGAACAGGGCGTGGAAATAGAGGATGTCCTTGCCGATGAAGTGGTACAGCTCGGCTTCGGAATCCGGCTTCCAGAACTCGTCAAAATTTAGGCCGTGGTTGTCGCAGTAATTCTGGAAACTGCCCATGTAGCCGATCGGCGCATCCAGCCAGACGTAGTAGTACTTGCCCGGCGCGTTGGGAATCTCGAAGCCGAAGTAGGGCGCGTCGCGCGAAATGTCCCAGTCGGAAAGGCCGGAATGCAGCCATTCCTTGAGTTTGTTGGCGGCCTCGGCCTGGACATGCGGTGGGGCGATCCAGCCCTCCAGGAACCCGGCGCAACGCGGGTCGGAGAGCTTGAAGAAATGGTGGTCGGAGGACTTCTTCACCGGTTTTGCGCCGGACACGGCGGAGTAGGGCTCGATCAGGTCGGTGGGCTGGTAGGCCGCGCCGCAGGCCTCGCAGTTGTCGCCGTATTGGTCGCGGGCGTGGCACTTCGGGCACTCGCCCTTGATGAAGCGATCCGGCAGGAACATTTCCTTCACCGGGTCGTAGAACTGTTCGATGGAGCGGATCTCGATCAGCCCGGCTTCCTTGAGCCGCGTGTAGAGGGTGTCCGAGTAATGCCGGGTTTCTATTGAGTTGGTGGAATAGAAGTTGTCGAAATCGACATGGAAGCCATCGAAATCGCGCTTGTGCTCGTGCCAGACGCGGTCGATCAGTTGTTCCGGGGTAATCCCTTCCTTTTCCGCGCGCAGCATGATCGGTGTGCCATGGGTGTCGTCGGCGCAGCAGTAGAGGCACTGATGCCCACACATCTTCTGGAAACGCACCCAGATGTCGGTCTGGATGTATTCGACCAGATGGCCCAGGTGGATGGCGCCGTTGGCATAGGGCAGGGCGGAGGTAACGAGAATCTTGCGAGACATGTTGGTGTACGGAGGAAAAACAGGCCGCGATTCTAGCCGCCGGTCCCTATCGCTGCACGGTTACAGGGTGTAGGGCGCGCATTCGCTCGCGTGCGGCCACGGCCTGCTCGGCAAAGCGGGCGTTGTCGAACCAATCGGGATGCAAGCGGCTCGATTCAGCCGCACGGGTGTACCAGTTCAGGGCTGCGGCCACGTCCTTCGCCACGCCCTCGCCCTGCTCATGGAAGCGGCCTAGCGCCAGCGCGGCGGCGCTCATGCCCAGCCCCGCCGCCTGTGCCATGAGACGCCGCGCGCGGGCTTCATCGTGAGCCACGCCCTCGCCCTTGTGAGCCATCCAGGCCAGGTGGAAACAGGCCGGCGCGTAAGCCTGGCTGGCGGCCCGGTTGAACCAGAATTCCGCCTCGGCATCATTCTGTTTCACGCCCTTGCCGCGCGAGTAAAGCAGCCCGAGTAGGTACTGCGCCCGCGCGTGCCCAGCCTGTGCCGCGCGGCGCAGCCAGGTCGCCGCTTGGGCCTCGTCGCGTACCAGCGAAAAGCCATGGAAATGGCCGTTCGCATAGGCGTAACCCAACTCGAACGCGATCCGGTCTCGTCCTGACACCGCCATAAGCATCGCCGCAAAGACCAGAAACAGCGCCAGGATGGGTGGCCAGCGCCGCCGCAATGCGTTCACGCCCAGTACTTCGCCTTGTCCGGCAGCACCCAGCGCACGCCGCCGCGCGGGTCTGCCTTGTCACCCTGATAGCGGGGGATCAAATGGATGTGCAGGTGGGGAACAGATTGGCCGCCGGCGGCGCCGTGGTTGATGCCGATGTTGTAACCGTCCGGGTGATGGCGTTCGTCGAGGAGGGCACGGGCCTGGTCGAGGGCGGCGAGCAGGGCGAGGCGTTCTTCCTGGGTGGCATCGAACAGGGTGGGAAAGTGGCGTTTCGGGATAATGACGGTGTGGCCGGGAGAAACCGGAAAGCCGTCCTTGTAGGCCACGGTGAGTTCGTCCTCCGCCAGGATGCGGGCGGGATCGAGGACGCAGAAGGGGCAGGGTTTGCTCATGGGGGTTCCGCTTTTGGGCGCGCGAGTTTACCTGTAGCACCGGCGCTACAAAATCCTGACCTTCAACTTGCCTTTGCCCAGGTGGGTTTTCAGCAGTTTGTAGGTGTCTAGGTCGAAAGGTACGCTGGCGGCCTGTTCCAGCAGTTCGTGGATTTCCGCCTCGCTGTGCGCGCTGCCCAGGTAGCGCCAGCCGGCCAGGACATGCACGTCCTCCACATCGCGGAAGTCGTCGCGCTCGATCAGGCCGACCGGGCCGGGCCAGGGCCAGGGTTTGAGCTTCAGGCGGGCCAGGGCGCTCATCAGGCGGGCGCTGTGCAGATTGCGCGGCTCGCGGCCCATGCCGGCGCCTTCGCATAGCTCCACCTGGAAGGCGAAGTTGACAGCCCCCACGCTTCGCTGCCCCCCGAGGGGGCGTAATTCCCGCCTTGGGACGGCCCGGCGGTGGGAACAGGCGCGGGGCGCGGGTTTTTCCAGGCCGAGCAGGGTAGGGCAGAGCTGGTAGGCTTCGGCGATCTTGCGCAGGGTAGTGTTGGCTTCACGCTTGCTGCCGAAGGGGCCGTAAAGGTGGTCGGCGGCGCCGAAGTCGACGTCCACGGCGTAGACCAGGCTGGGGCGGAAGTCGCCCGGTTCGACCTCTTCCAGGCGCCAGGCGCAAATCTCCGGATGCTCGTGTAGCCGCCGGTTGTACAGGGGTTTGAGTTGCTTCAGCAGGCTCGATTCAAGCAACAGGGCGCCGACTTCGCCCACGGTTTCCCGCCAGTCCAGGCGGCGCACCTGTTGTGAGAATTGTGCCCCCGGCTCGGTTAAAGCGCCCGAGCCGCCCCCCGGGGGGGGCAAGTCGTTCTTGGGGCGGCCCGGCGAACGACTTGTTGTGTCCATTTCCTTGTATTCGCCGCCGCTGTTGCCAACCGCGGCGGCGAAGTGCGAGAACACCCGCTGCCGCAGGTTGATGCTCTTGCCCACGTACAGGCAAATATCGCCTTCGCCGTAGATCAGATAGACGCCGGGGGTTTCCGGCAGATCGTCGAGCACGGCGGGGTCGAGATGGGGCGGTAGGGTGGGCTGCTTGAGTTGCGGTTGCAGGGCGGCCAGCAGGACTTCTTCCGTGTGGCTGAGGCGCGCCTTCTGCCAGAACTGCCAGATCAGTTCCGCATCGGCCAGGGCCCGGTGGCGGCCCTCGGCGTAGAGCCCATGGCGGACGATCAGGCTGTCCAGGTTGTGCTTGTGGTGCTCGGGAAACAGTTTGCGTGACAGGCGCACCGTGCACAGCACGTCGGCCTGGAAGCGTTGGCCCAGGCGCCGGAATTCCTGTTTCACGAAGCTGTAGTCGAAACGCGCGTTATGGGCGATGAACAGCTTGCCATGCAGGCGCGTCCGCAGTTCCTCGGCGACCTCGGCGAAGGTGGGCGCGTCGGCCACCATGTCGTTGCGGATGCCGGTGAGGCGCTGGATGAACTCGGGAATGGGGCGTTCTGGGTTGACCAGGGTGCTCCAGCGCGCCACCCTCCCCTCGACGACCTCGATCAGGCCGATTTCGGTGATGCGGTCGATGGCCGGATTGGCGCCGGTGGTTTCCAGGTCGATGAAGGCGAGATGGGTGGGGAGCATGGATTAATCCGGAATGTAGCGCCGGCATCCTGCCGGCTGTTTTCAAAGACGCCGGCAGCGATGCCGGCGCTCCATTACCCCTTCGCCGCCTGATTCATCCGCATTAGCCGCCCGGCCAGGCTGCCGATGATGCGGCGGGCCAGCGGGGCGGAGTAGCGCATCAGTTCTTCCAGCATTTCTGGCGGCAACACCAGGGCGGTGACGTCGCCCTCCGCGCGCACCGTGGCGGTGCGATGCTCATTCAGCAGGTAGGCCATTTCGCCGAAAAGCTCTCCCGCGCCCAACTCACCCAGGCGTTTCTCCTGGCCGCCGAGGTCCTTGAACAGGCCGACTTTGCCGGAGTACAGGAAGAAGGCCTCGCGTGAGGCATCGCCCTCGGAAATCAGCGTCTCGCCATCGGCGAAGGGGTGGCCATATTTCGCCAGCAGCCGGTTGGCGCGACCGAAGACGATGCTGTCCAGCTTGTTCACCCCCTCGCTGGCTCCCAGAAACAGCTTTTCCAAAGCGGCCACGTCCACCTTGGTGAGGGCATAGAGAAACTGCGCCCAGAAATAGAACGCCACGCAGGCGAGGTAGGCGCCGATCAGGATGAACACCACCCCACCCAACGCGCCGTAGACCGCCTGGTATTTCTCGACCCGGTAGAAGTGGCCGAAGCTTAGATACAGCAGGCCCAGCGTGAGCGTGGCCAGGCCGCTGACGATGAGGGTGGGGAGCCTGGGTGGGTGGCGTAGCGGCATCCGCCACAACACCAGGTAGAGCAGGCTCCAGACCAGGCCGATGCCCAGGATCAGGTTCAGGCTCTTGAACAGATGGCTACGCCCGGCGCCAAGCAGCTCCACGTTGGCCAGGAAGTTGATGACCGCTTGCAGGGTTATGGTGAGGCCGACCAGTGCGAACGCTACCGGAATGATGATCAGCGGCAGGGTCCAGTTGAACACGAAATTACGCTTGGCCTCGTCGGGAAAAATCACCCGGAAGGCGCTTTGCAGGGCTTTGACCAGGCCGCGCGAGGACAGCAGCAGGGTGAGCAGGCCGACGCCGCCGGCGGCGATGGCGGCCTTCTGCGGAATCACCCCGAGGGCGGCGAGTTGCGCCAACTGGAATTGGTCATACAGCGCGGCCAGCAGCATGCTCGCCAAGGTGGACGTTTCCGCTAGCCGGGCCAGAATTTGCGTGCCATAGGTGAGCAGCAGCACCAGCGGCGCGGCGGAGAGCAGGAAGTAGAAGGCGGTGGCGGCGGCGTGGTTGGCCAGCTCGTTCTTCACGAACAGCCGCCAGGCGGTGTAAGCGGTTTGCAGCAGCCAGTCCAGGCGGTTTTTTTGGGCGGCGTTCAACCCAGATTCCTCAGTTGAACGCGCCCGAGTGTGCGGTTTTCGAGTCGTCTGGCAAGGCGCGACGACGCAGCGGGCCGGGGCCCGCAAGGATAAGCAGGGACTTGGCCGCCGTCTTTTGGCGGCTTAGTCCTTCGCTTAGGAGTTTCATCAGGAGCAACGCAGCTAGATGGCTCGAAAACCGTGCAATCGGGCGCGTAGCGGCGCCACCCAATGGGTGAGCGTCCCCGGAGGCGCAAACGCCTGCATCCATGCGGCCTCACAAGGGCTGGGGAGCGGTCAACTGAGGAATCTAGGTTCAAAGGTTTGAGGGGCATGGGGGCGGGAAAGAAGGTCTCATGGGGTGGCCGCGATCGTAATGCATCTGGACGAAGCCCCGCCGTTTGTAGCGCCGGCGCCTCGCCGGCCTGTAGGTCTGATCAGAAGAACGAAGCCGGCGAGACGCCGGCGCTAGATTCAGGCCCGCGCTTTCCGCACGATCGCCAGGGCACCTTCGAAATCGAATTGCCCGAGTCGCAGCGCCACGGCCTCGTAGTCCTGGCCGATGGTGGCACGCAGCAGGGCGGCGTGCTCCTGGAAGAGGGGTAGGGCGCGGGTGTCGCTGTGCGCGAGCAGGTTTTCCAGTTCGGCCAGCACGGTGCCTATCCGCGCCGGATCCACCGCCGCGGGCGCAACCGCCTCGGCTGCATCAAGCGAGGTTCCCAGGGCGGTTACCAGCGGCCCGAAGGCTTCGGCGACCTCGCCGATCAGGGTGTTGAGACGGAGTTCGTTATCGGCGTTAGCGTCATCCCGCAAGGCTGCTTCCAGGCGCGCCGCCGCCTCCGCCACCGCTCGGGCGCCCAGGTTGGCGGCCACACCCTTGAGGCTATGGGCGATCAGGCAGGCGCCGGACAGATCGTTCAGTGCCAAACAGTGGGCCACCCGGCGCATGTTGTTCTGGTGCAGCTCGACGAACTGGCGCAGCAGCGCCAGATACTTGTCCGGTTTACCGCGCAGGACCGCCAGGCCGCGCTGTAAATCCAGCCCGGGCACCTTGGCCAGGGGTGCCAGAGCGTCCGGGAGCGGTGAGTAGGCCGTGGCCAGCGCGATGGGCGCCGTATCGGAGCATTCCTGCCCCACCCTGGCCGGCAGCCATTGCAACAGGGTGGCGTAGAGCGCATCCGGGTCCACTGGCTTGGCGACGAAGTCGTTCATGCCGGCTTCCAGGCAGGCGCGGCGGTCCTCGTCGAAGGCGTTGGCGGTCATCGCCAAGATGGGTTTGTCGCGCCAGCCGGGCAGGGCGCGGAGGGCGCGGGTGGCTTCCAGTCCGCCCATTTCGGGCATCTGCACGTCCATCAGAATCAGGGCGTAGTCGTTTCCGTCCCGGCCCACGCCCGCCTTCTCCAGCACCACGCGGCCATCCTCGGCGGTGTCCACGCTCAAACCCACCGCGTGCAGCAACTCCAGGGCCACCTCGCGGTTGATTGGGTTGTCTTCCGCCAGCAGCAGTCGGGCGCCGGCATGGCGTCGGCGCAACTCGGCCTCGGCCCCCACCTCGGTTTCCCCCTCGGTTTCCCCCCTCGGCAAAGGCGCTTTCGGCATGGCGCCATGGCCACGCGCCAGACGCACGGTGAACCAGAAGGTGCTGCCCTGGCCCGGTTCACTTTCCACCCCCACCTCGCCACCCATCATTTGCGCCAGGTTGCGGGTGATGGCCAGGCCTAAGCCGGTGCCACCGAATTTGCGGGTGGTGGAGTCATCGGCTTGTTCAAAGGCGGCGAACAGCTTGGGCAGCACCTCCGGGGCGATACCGATGCCGCTGTCCTGGACCTCGAAGCGGACCCGCAATCCGCTGTCGGTTTCTTCCAGCAGCCGCGCGCGCAGGGTGATGGCACCGCGCTCGGTGAATTTGACCGCATTGCCGGCGTAGTTGAGCAGGGCCTGACGCAGCCGGGTGGCGTCGCCGGTGAGCCACCGGGGGACGTCGTCGCCATCCACCGCCACGCTTAAGCCCTTGGCCTGGGCCGCGTCGAGGATCATCGAGCGGACATGGTCTAGTACGGCGCCCAAGGCGAAATCGCGCTGTTCCAGCAACAGGCGGCCGGCCTCGATCTTGGACAGGTCGAGGATGTCGTTGATGATCGACAGCAGGTGGTGGGCGGCGCCGTCGATCTTGGCGAGCCAATCCGCCTGCGTCGGCGTGACGTCACCGCGTCGCAGCAGATGCGTGAGGCCGAGGATGGCGTTCATCGGGGTACGGATCTCGTGGCTCATGTTGGCCAGGAAGGCGCTCTTAGCCTGGTTGGCGGCGTCCGCCCGCATGAGTGCCTCGCTCAACTGCGCGGTGCGTTCCGTCACCAGGCCTTGCAGATGGTGGCGGTGGCGGTCCAGTTCCGCACCGATGGCTTTCTTTTCGGTGATGTCTTCTTTCACCGCCACGTAGTGAGTGATGCGCCCATCCGGCTGGCGCAGGGGGGCGATGGTGGCGAATTCGAGGTATTCGCTGCCATCGCGGCGCCGGTTGATGAATTCCCCCTGCCACGGCTGGCCGTGGCTAATCGCTTCCCAGAGGGCTTCATAGGTTTCCCTCGGGGTCTTGTCGGAATGAAGAATGCGTGGGTTCCGGCCGATCGCTTCCTCGCGACTGTAGCCGGTGGCCTGAACGAAGGCCTCGTTCACATATTCGATCTCGGCATCCAGATTGGTGATGACGATGCTCTCCGGGCTCTGCTCGACTGCCTGGGAGAGTTTGCGCAGTTGTGCCTCGGCTTTTTTGCGCTCAATCGCCACGGTGGCCAGGTTCGTGACATGGTGGATCACTTCCTGATCGAACGCTGAGGGTGCGCGCGGTTCGCGGTAATACATGGCGAAGGTGCCCAACAACACCTGTTCGTCCGAGCAGAGGATGGGCGTCGACCAGCAGGCGCGCAGCCCATGCGCCAGCGCCAGTTCCCGATAATTGGCCCACAGCGGGTCGGTTGCGATGTCGCTGACGATCACCTGTTCCCGGCGGAAGGCGGCGGTGCCGCAGGAGCCCGCGCTGGCGCCGATGGCCGCGCCGTCGATGGCGTGGTTATAGGCCTCGGGCAGGCTGGGCGCGGCGCCATGGCGGAGATGGGTGGCGTCGCTGTCGAGCAACAGAATCGAGGCGAGCATCCCCGGCACCATCGCTTCCACATCGCGCACCAGTTGATCCAGAACCTTCGCCAGAGCGTGTCCGCTGACAATCATCTCCAGCACATGCCGACTGGCGCTGTTGAGCAGTTCGGCGCGCTTGCGTTCAGTGATCTCGGTGGCCATGCCACACAGCCCCCTGACTTCACCATCGGGTCCACGCAGGGGGAATTTAACCGTCAGGAAGTAGCGCCTGCCCATGGCATCGTCCAGGGCCTCCTCGATTTCCTCCACCTGGCTTGACTCCATGACGCGCAGGTCGTTGTCGCGGAAAGTTGCACCGATGGCCGACGGGAACAGTTCCAGGTCCGTGCGTCCCACCACCTTGTCACGGGTGAGGCCGGTGACCGTCTCCCACTTCTGGTTGATCAGTTCATACCTCCCCTGGTAATCCTTCACGAAGATCAGCGAGCCGCTGTGCTCGATGAGCTCCGCGAGGAAGGCACGGCTTTCGCTGAGGGCCTCGGTGCGCTCCAGCACGCGTTGCTCCAGTTCCGCGTGAGCGGCTTGTAGCCGTTCCAGCATCAGGCCGAAGGCCTCCGCCAGCCGGCCCACTTCGTCCGGGCCTTCGCTGGGTGGCGGCAGCATGATCGCGCCACTGCCGGCAATATGCTCGGCGGTGGCGGCGAGCCGGTCCAGCGGCGCCACCAGGCGGCGCGCCCAGCGGTAGGCCAGCCAGCCCAGCAGGGGCAGGAGGATGAGGGTGCCGACGAGATAGATCAGGGCCAGCCGGTCGAGCGGGCCCTGGACTGGTCGCGCCGAGGTGCCGAGGGTGAGGCGCAGCCGCAAACTGACGAAGGGCACGCCCAGCTTGAGCACCCTATCCACATGAAGAAAACTTTCCTCGAAGGTCCCGGTCTGCGCGACCAGCCAGCCACCCGCCCGCAGGTGCAGATGTTGGCCATCGGCCAGGCCAGCGCTGGCCGAGGTGAGCAGCGGCAGCAATGGAAGGCGCGCTGCCAGCGCGCCTTCGGCCCGCTTTGTGGCTGGGGAGAAGATGGGCTGCGCCAGATACAGATAGGATTCACCTTGATACGCGACGATCCGAGCCTGCGGTTTGCCGGTCGAGAGGGCCTGCTTAACCCCGTCCGGGACGAGGGCGATGCCCTGGCCGGCCTCGATGGTCGGCGTCCCGCGGAAGTCGTGGAGCGTCAGCATCAGGTTCTGCTTGCCGGGGAGAGCGAGGTGGAAGTCGCGCAGGAACGGCAGCAGATAGGACTTGCGTAGCGGGGCATCCACCAATCCGTTGACGATCAAGGCATTGCGGGACAGGGCTTCCAGTTCCTCGCTCGCCTCGCCGAGGGCGAAATCCAGGCGCTCCACCACCAGATGGGCCTGCGCCTCCATGTCCTGACGCAGCGAGGCCTCGATCTGGGCGCGCAAGGCGGCGTAGGACAAGGCGCCGACGCCCAGGGCGACGCCCAGGGTGAGAGATAAGGCAAGGAAGGCAACCCGGTTGGCGTAGCTCGCCGCCAGCCAGTTACGCCCGATCTTGTGCAAATCCGTCCGTCTCATGACCGTCCAAGCCCGGCATCATCATGGCTCGGGAGTGTGTCGAGCAACGTGAAGTTCTTGGCTGAGTCGTCGACGATCAGGAGAGGGTTGGTATGCGTCATGCTGGGGAAAACCCAAGGAATACGATGTTAGCGTGAAACAACCGCTGTAGCGCCGGCTTCCAGCCGGCTTCGTTCTTCTGATCATGCCTACAAAGCCGGCTGGCCCTAAAGGATACTGGCCATTCAGGCCATAAAGCCGGCACTACAAGTGCGCCCGGTTTCATCATCCTGGACGGCCTCGCCATCATGATCGTTAGTGGGCTTATCGGCCGCCATACGGGCATCTTGAATCGTGCCCTCGTAGCGCCGGCGCTACAGGTCGAGAGGCGGGAATCGGGGCGGGAAGATAGAATCACGGCATTTCATAGCCAGGAATTTTCATGTCCCTCGTTCACCCTTCGCTGGTGCGTCCATTCTTCGCTTTGCGCCCCGCCCCCGGTCGCGCCGCGGAAGTGATCGCGCCGCCCTATGACGTGCTCGATAGCGAGGAGGCGCGGGTGCTCGCGGCTGGCCGGCCGTGGAGCTTCCTGCATATTTCCAAGCCGGAGATCGACCTCCCCGCCGGCACCGACCCCTATGCGCCGGAGGTCTATGCCAAGGCGGCGGAAAACCTGAAGAAGATGGTTGCCGCCGGGGTGCTGCGACAGGACGGGCAATCCTGTTACTACGCCTATCGCCTGACCATGGACGAGCACGTTCAGGTCGGCTTGGTGGCGGCCGCCAGCGTCGCCGACTATGACAGCAACCGTATCCGTAAACATGAGTTCACCCGGCCCGACAAGGAAGACGACCGGGTGCGCCAGATCGACGCGCTCAACGCCCAGACCGGGCCGGTGCTGCTGGCCTACCCCCATGCCCCGGAAGTGGATGCCCTTCTCGCCGCCGCCACGCAAGGCAAGCCGGATTCCGACGGCGTCGCCGAAGGCGTCAACGGCGGTGGTGTGCGCCACACCCTGTGGGTTATTCGCGATGCCAGCGCCATTGCCCGCCTGACCGAACTGTTCGACGCCATGCCGGCGCTCTATATCGCTGACGGCCATCACCGTTCCGCCGCCGCCAGCCGCATTTGCGCGGCGCGCAAGGCCGCGAGTTTGGCAAAAGGCGCGGCGCACACCGGCGCGGAGCCTTACAACTATTTTCTCTCGGTGATCTTCCCGCACCACCAGATGCGCATCCTGGATTACAACCGGGTCATCAAGGATATGAACGGCCTGTCCGAGCCGGCGTTCATGGAGAAGGTCGCGGAAAACTTCATGATCGAAATGTGGGATGAGGCGGTGAAGCCCGCCGCCCCCGGCGAGTTCGGCCTGTATCTTGGCGGCCGCTGGATGAAGCTGACCATCCGCCCCGATCTGATCCCCGCCGATCCGGTGGGCCGCCTCGACATCAGCCTGCTGCAGGACAATTTGATCGCACCGATCCTCGGCATCGACGACCCGCGCCGCGACCGGCGCATCGATTTTGTCGGCGGTATCCGCGGCCTGGGTGAACTGGAAAAGCGTGTCAACTCCGGCGAAATGGCCCTGGCCTTCTCGTTCCACCCCACCCGCATGGAAAACCTGATGGCGGTGGCCGACGCCAATAAAGTCATGCCGCCGAAATCCACCTGGTTCGAGCCCAAGCTGGCCGATGGCCTGGCTTCGCATTTGCTGTGAAACTCCTCGCTTTCGATACCGCCAGCGAATGGTGCTCCGCCGCACTGTGGATCGACGGCGTGGTGAGTTTCCGCGCCGTACATGCCGGCCAGAAGCATTCCGAACTCCTCACCCCCATGCTGGGCGAATTGTTGGCCGAGGCGGGTTTGAATTATCGGCAGCTCGACGGGCTGGCGTTCGGCTGCGGGCCGGGTTCCTTCACCGGGCTACGCATCGCCTGCGGCGTGGCCCAGGGGCTGGCGCTGGGCGCCGATCTGCCGGTGTTGGGTGTGTCCACGCTGGAGGCCCTGGCCGAGGAAGCCGGAGAGGGCGCCGATGAAGTGCTGGCCTGCCTGGATGCGCGCATGAACGAGGTTTACGCCGGCCTCTATCGACGCGAGGGCTCGGGATGGCGCGCCCTGGCCGGGCCGGTCGTGTGCCCGCCGAGCCTGGCGCCGCTCCTGGGAGGCGCCGGCTGTATTGGCGCCGGGCCCGGCTTCGCCGCCTATCCCGCCTTGCGTGAGCGGATGCAAGGCCGCCTCGCGCGCATCGTGGCGGACGCCATTCCGCATGCCCGCGGCATCGTCAAATTGGCAGCGCCGCGCTTCACGGCGGGCGAGTTCGGCGCGCCGGAAACGGCGGAACCGGTCTATGTGCGAGACCAGGTCGCCTTGAAAATTAGCGAACGATGAATGCCCTGCTGAAACCCCTGGAGATGGCGTTCCGACCAATGCGGCTGGCGGACATCGACGCGTTGATCAAAATCGAACGCGCTTCCTATCCTTACCCCTGGACTCTGGGCAACTTCCGCGACTGCCTCGATTCCGGCTATTCCTGCTGGGTGGGGGAAATCGACGGCGCGCTGGCCGGCTACTGGATACTGATGATGGCGGCCGGTGAGGGGCACATCCTCAACTGCTGCGTCGCTCCCGCCTGGCAGGGGCGCGGCTTTGGCCGCGCGCTGGTGGAGAACCTGATCGACACCGCCCGCCACCACGTGACCGAAGCGCTCTACCTGGAAGTGCGCCCCTCGAACACCCGCGCCGTGACCCTCTACCAGCACCTCGGCTTCGACGGTATCGCGCTGCGCCGCAACTACTACCCGGCCGACCAGGGGCGCGAAGACGCCCTGGTCATGCGGATGCTGCTGTGATGCTCTCGCGCGAAGATTGCTTGAAGGAATTGGGCCTGCTGCCGGGCTGGCGGTTGAAGGATGTAGCCAAAGTAGCGCAGGCGTCCTCGCCTGCGTCCGCCATTCCACCGCCGAAGGATCGCGCCCACCTGACTCAGGGCATCCATTCCCGAGACTATCTTCCCCACGTCAAAGCCCAGGGTGCCACCTATTTCATCACCTTCCGCCTCGCCGACAGCCTGCCCCAGGACGTGCTGGACAGTTGGCGTGATCTGCCGGAGATAGAACGGGCGCGGGAAGCCGAGCGTTACCTTGACCGGGGCGCCGGTGAATGCCTGCTTGCTCGCCCCGAACTGGCCGAGTGGGTGATTCAGGCCCTGCATCACCATGAAGACCGCTACACCCTGCACGAATTCGTGGTCATGCCCAACCATGTGCATTTGCTTCTGACGCCGCAACCGGGCCAGGTGCTGGGCGACATCCTGCACGGCATCAAGTCGTGGGCGGCCCATCAGATTAACAAGCGGCTGAATCTCAGCGGGGCGGTCTGGCAGCGGGAGAGCTTTGACCGGGTGGTTCGCGACGACGATGAGATGCGGGCGCTCGCGGCTTACATCCGGCGCAATCCGGTGAAGGCCGGATTGTGTGGTGAGGAAGACGGTTTCCGCTTCAGTAGCGCCTGGAAAAACGCAGGCGAGGACGCCTGCGCTACATCGAGCGAGCCGCCCGATGCCGTCCCTGTAGCGCAGGCGTCCTCGCCTGCGACCCCCGTCGCCCCCTTCGACTGGCCTGCCCTTACCGCCGCCATCAAAACCTGCACCCGGTGCGACCTGCACAAGAGCCGCACCCAGGGGGTGCCCGGGGTGGGCGACATCCGTGCCGAATGGCTGTTCATCGGCGAAGCGCCGGGGGCGGATGAAGACCGCCTGGGCGAGCCGTTCGTCGGCCAGGCCGGCAAGCTGCTCGATGCCATGCTGGCCGCGTTGCGGCTGAAGCGGGGTGAGAATGTCTACATCGCCAATGTGTTGAAATCGCGCCCTCCCGGCAACCGTGGCCCGCGTCCGGAAGAAGTGGCGGCCTGCCTGCCTTATCTGGAACGGCAGATCGACCTGATCAAGCCCAAACTCATCGTTGCCCTCGGCCGCATCGCCGCGCAAAACCTGCTGGCGACCGATACGCCCATTGGCAAATTGCGCGGCCGTGTGCATCAATATCGCGGCGTGCCCTTGGTGGTGACCTATCACCCCGCCTATCTGCTGCGTAGCCCGGCGGACAAGGCCCGTGCCTGGGAGGACCTGGTGCTGGCCGTCAGCACCATGAAGCCGTTGAAAGACCCCGCTCAACAGACCTAGCCCGGACATTGCATGAATACTCGCGCGCCCTCGCTGGTCCCTTGTCCGCACTGGCAAGCCTTGCTCAGTCGGGCGTATGAATAACTACGCCGCTCCT
>PFJX01000163.1 GCA_002784045.1 Hydrogenophilales bacterium CG_4_10_14_3_um_filter_63_21 | reverse complement strand
AGTTATTCATACGCCCGACTGAGCAAGACTTTCCAGTGCGGACAAGGGACCAGCGAGGGCGCGCGAGTATTCATGCAATATCCGGGCTAGAATGCACGGCTTTTCTAACGGTTGCTTACCATGTCCCGCGCCCTTCGCAATATCGCCATCATCGCCCACGTCGACCACGGCAAGACCACACTGGTCGACCAGCTTCTCCGCCAATCCGGCACGTTCGCCGCGTACCAGCATGTCTCCGAGCGGGTCATGGACTCCAACGACCTGGAAAAGGAACGCGGCATCACCATCCTGGCCAAGAACACCTCGGTGGAATACGAGGGGGTCCATATCAACATCGTCGACACCCCCGGCCACGCCGACTTCGGCGGCGAGGTGGAGCGGGTGCTGGGCATGGTCGATGGCGTGCTGTTGCTGGTGGATGCCGTGGAAGGGCCCATGCCGCAGACCCGTTTCGTGACCAAGAAGGCGCTCGCCCTGGGCTTGCGGCCGATCGTCGTGGTGAACAAGGTTGACCGCGACGGCGCCGATCCCGACAACGCGGTGAACCTGACTTTCGACCTGTTCGACAAGCTTGGCGCCACCGACGAACAACTCGATTTCCCCATCGTCTACGCCTCCGCCCTCAACGGCTGGTCGGCGCTGGAACTCGACGCGCCGCGCGAGAACATGAAGCCGCTGTTCGAGACGGTGCTGAAACATGTACCGGCGCCGGAAACCGATGTCGAGGCCCCCTTGCAGTTGCAAATTTCCGCACTCGATTACTCCACCTACGTCGGCCGCATCGGCATCGGGCGCATCCAGCGTGGCCGGGTCAAGACCGGGCAGCAGGTGTTGGTGTTGTTCGGCACCGATGAAGAAATGGCCGAGCACGAACGCAGCCCGATCAAGGCCAAGATCGGCCAGGTATTCGGCTATCACGGCCTGAACAAGGTCGAACTGGAAGAAGGACTGGCCGGCGACATCGTGCAGATCACCGGCATCGAAGATCTGGTGCTGGGCGCCACCGTGGCCGACCCGGAGCATCCCGAGGCGCTGCCGCTGTTGAAGATCGACGAGCCCACCCTGTCGATGCAGTTCATGGTGAATACCAGCCCGCTGGCCGGGACCGAAGGCAAATTCATCACCAGCCGCCAGATTCGTGACCGCCTGCACAAGGAACTCCTCACCAACATGGCGCTGCATGTGCACGACACCAAGGATGCCGATATTTTCGATGTTTCCGGGCGCGGTGAGCTGCATCTGTCCATCCTCCTGGAAAACATGCGCCGCGAAGGCTTCGAACTGGCCGCGGGCCGCCCGCGCGTGGTGAAGAAGATCGTCAACGGCAAAGAACTGGAACCTTTCGAGCAGCTCACCGTGGACGTCGAAGAAGGCCACCAGGGGGCGGTCATGGAAAGCCTGGGGCTACGCCGTGGCGACCTGCTCGACATGGTGCCGGACGGCCGTGGCCGGGTGCGCATCGAATACCGCATTCCGGCGCGCGGCTTGATCGGCTTCCAGGGCGAATTCATGAACCTGACGCGCGGCACCGGTTTGTTGAGCCATGTGTTCGACGAATACGCCGCGATCAAGGAAGGCGGGGTCGCCGAGCGCCGCAACGGCGTACTGATCTCGCAGGAAAACGGCGAGGCCGTGGCCTACGCGCTGTGGAAGTTGCAGGATCGCGGCCGCATGTTCGTCAGCCCCGGCGATAAGTTGTACGAAGGCATGGTCATCGGCATCCACAGCCGCGACAACGACCTGGTCGTCAACCCGGTCAAGGGCAAGCAACTCACCAACGTGCGCGCCTCCGGCACCGACGAAGCGGTGCGCCTGGTGCCACCGATCGGGCTGTCGCTGGAATCCGCCATCGAATTCATCGCCGACGACGAACTGGTGGAAATCACCCCGAAGAGCATCCGCGTCCGCAAACGCGTCCTCAACGAGCTCAACCGGAAACGCGCGGCGCGCGACGCTTGAAATGTAGCGCCGGCTTGCAGCCGGCGCTATACCACCCCGATGAGCCTCTTGCGTACCCTCTTCGCCAAATCACAACCGCTGCCCATGCCGGCCGCGGCGGATTGGGAGAGGGTGCTGAGTCTGCCGCTGTTCGCCGGCTTCAGCGACGCGGACTACCGCCGTCTGCAAACCCTGGCCCTGCAACTCCTGGCCGACAAGACCTTCACCCCAGTGGCCGACGCCCAACCCAGTGGCGCCGACATCGCCGGTATCGCCACGCGCGCCGCGCTGCCCATCCTGAAACTGGGCGTGTCCTGGTATCACGGCTGGAACGAAGTGGTGCTCTACCCCGCGCAATTTATCCACGAAGCCGAAGAAATGGACGAGCACGGCATCGTCCACGCCCTGCGCCATGTGCGTAGCGGCGAGGCCTGGGCGGGTGGACCGCTGATCCTGTCGCTGGACGATCTGCAAGGGTCGGGGCGAGGCGAGGGTTATGACGTGGTGATCCACGAATTCGCGCACAAGCTGGATATGGCGAATGGCAAAGGCAGTGCTGGCGTCAACGGCCTGCCACCGCTGCATGGCGACATGCGGGTGGCAGACTGGGCGGCGGCATTCAACCCCGCTTATCAGGATTTCCGCCGCCGTGTCGATGCGGGGGAAGCAACGGAAATCGACCCCTATGCCGCGGAAAGCCCGGCCGAATTCTTCGCCGTGCTCACGGAATATTTTTTCGATTTGCCGGAGGCGCTGATCGAGGCCTACCCGGCGGTGTATGAACAACTGCGCCGGTTCTACCGGCAAGATCCGATGGAGCGGTTCCATGACCCTGCAACTTCATGACCACCAGCACGCGCACACGGTTTGCGACCAGTGCATTTTCGATACCGACCTGCACCACTTCGAAACCGATGTGATCGAGGCTTCAAAAGGCCACCTGGTGATGGTCGACCTGTGGGCAGACTGGTGTGGCCCCTGCCATTTCCTGACCCCGGTGCTGCTCAAGGTCATCCCCACCTACGCCGGCAAGGTACGTCTGGCCAAGATTGAAGTAGACGAAGAAGACAACATGAAAATCGCCGGCCGCTACGGCGCCCGCGGTTTTCCCACCGTGCTGCTGTTCAAGAACGGCGAGATCGTGGCCCGCTTCCATTCCGCCAAGCCGGAACACTTCGTGAGGGAGTTCATCGAGGCGCATCTGGGATAGGATTTGCGCGGCTGCCGAAGGGTCGCTACCATTGGTGTCTACTTTTTCAGGAGCATCACCATGGTAACCGCCCGCCTCTTTGCTTCCGGCCGCAGCCAGGCCGTTCGGCTACCCAAGGAATACCGCTTTATCGGCACGGATGTCGTAGTCAAGCATTTCGGCAATGGCGTTCTCCTGCTACCAATGGATGATCCCTGGCTTCTGATGGAGGAGGCGCTGTCCGAATTTGAACCGGGCTTTCGCATGGAACGTGAGCAACCGCCAGTACAGGTTCGCGCGGAGATCGGGGGATGAGGTACCTCCTCGATACTGATATCTGCATCTACATCATCAATGAGCGGCCCATTCAGGCCATGGCCCGCTTTCGCCGGGAACGAATCGGCGACATCGGGGTGTCCAGCCTGACCGCCGCCGAACTGGCCTATGGCGCCGAGAAAAGCGGCTCGGCACGCAACCGCCAGGCACTGGAAAAATTCCTCGCGCCGCTGGAAATTGCCGCCTTCGACGAAACGGCCTTCCGCCACTACGGCCGCCTGCGCGCGGACCTGGAAAGACGCGGACAACTGATCGGTTCGATGGACATACTGATCGCGGCGCATGCCCTAGCGCTGAATGCCATTCTGGTTACCAACAACACCCGCGAGTTCGAACGGGTAAGCGACCTGTATCTGGAGAACTGGGTCAAATGAATCCCGCCCGCCGCACCGCCGACATCGAACCCTTCCGCGTCATGGCCATCCTGGCGCGGGCGCGGGCACTGGAAGCGGCGGGCCGCGACATCGTGCACATGGAGGTGGGCGAGCCGGACTTTGCCACCCCGGAGCCGATCATCGAGGCCGGCATCGCGGCTTTGCGCGCAGGCCACACTCATTACACCCCGGCGTTGGGATTGCCGGCGTTGCGCGCGGCCATTGCCGGCTACTACGACGAACGCTATGGCGTCGCGGTCGACCCCGCCCGCGTGGCGGTCACTCCCGGCGCTTCCGGCGCGCTGCTGCTGGTGATGGCGGCGCTGTTCGATCCCGGCGACGAGGTGCTGCTGGCCGATCCCGGCTATCCCTGCAACCGGCATTTCGCGCGGGTGGTGGAAGCGCGCGGGGTCGGTGTGCCGGTCGGGCCAGAAACCGTATTCCAGCTCACGGCGGAACTCATCGAAAAACACTGGGGGCCGCGTACTCGTGGCGTGCTGGTGGCCAACCCCGGCAACCCCACCGGTACGGTGATCGAGGCCACCGAATTGCGCGCCATTCATGAGGTGGTGAAAGCGCGCGGCGGCTGGCTGATCGTCGACGAGATCTATCACGAACTGATCTACGGCCGCGCCGAACCGAGTGCCGCCGCGCTGGGCGAGGACGTGATCGTCATCAACAGCTTTTCCAAGTATTTCCTGATGACCGGCTGGCGTCTGGGCTGGCTGCTGGCACCGCACTCGCTGATGCCGGCCATCGACAAACTGGCGCAGAACCTGTTTCTCGCCGCGCCCACCGTCGCCCAACACGCGGCGCTGGCGGCCCTGGAACCGGAAACACGGCTGATCCTGGAAGCGCGCAAGGCCGAGTTGCGCGCACGCCGCGATCTGCTGCTGCCGGAACTTGAACGCCTGGGCTTCGACATCCCGGTGCAACCGGACGGTGCTTTTTATCTCTACGCCGAGATACCTGAACCCCCGGCCCGGGAAATTCACCCGGGCCGCCCCCCGAGGGGGCCTGGTCAATCTTGGGGCGGCCCGGCGATTGGCCTGAGCGGCCGTTTCGGCCTGAACTCGGAAGCCTTCGCGGAAAAGCTGTTGCTGGAAGCCGGCGTCGCCATCACGCCGGGAACCGACTTCGGCACGCACCAGGCCGACCGCCATGTGCGCTTCGCCTACACCACCTCCGCCGAACGTATCCGGATCGCACTGGCGCGGATCGTGACTGCATTGCCCCTCCTACTTCAACGATAATGCGCCACCTTCCGCCGGCCGCTCATTTCCGCCCACTCCCCTGACGCCATGCCCAAAGAAACCCCGGCCTTCAAGATCAAGAACGCCAACCTGCCGCTGTTCGTGCTGCATGCGATGACGCCGGATATGACGCAATTCAAGCTCCAACTGGAAGCCCATCTCGGCCAAATGCCCGACTTTTTCGCCAGCGCTCCCGTGGTACTGGGCCTGGCGGCCATCGCCGAGTCGGACACGACACCGGATTTCGCCGATCTCGCCAGCTTCATGCGGCAGCGCGGCATGAGCATCGCCGGGGTGCTCGGCGGCTCCATGCAACAACGCGAAGCCGCCCGGAACAGCGGCCTGGGCCTGTTCCCGGACACGCCCACGCGAACCACACGCAAGCACGCCCCCGCCGAACCACCGCCGGCGATTGAGCCGGCGGCACCGGTGCCCGAACCGCCCGTCACGGAACCCGTGCCCGCGCCTGAACCCGCCCCCGCGAAAGCCGCCGCCGTCCCGCCACGCCACCCGACCCTGGTGATCGACAAGCCGGTACGCGCCGGGCAACGCATTCATGCCGAGGGCGGCGATCTGGTGGTGCTGGCCATCGTCAATGCCGGCGCCGAATTGATCGCCGATGGCGACATCCACGTTTACGCCCCCCTGCGCGGCCGCGCGCTGGCCGGCGCGCGCGGCGACACCGCCGCGCGCATCTTCGCGCAGTGCATGGAGGCCGAACTGGTCTCCATCGCCGGCTACTTTCAGGTTTTCGAGGAAGGCATTCCGGCCGCGCTGCGCGGCAAGCCGGTTCAGGTCGTTCTCGAAGGCGAGCGCATCACGCTGTCCGCGCTCGCATCGGTTCGCTGAAATGCCGAAGCCAGCGATAATGCGCAACGTTTTCTTTGGTGAGGATTAGGTACCAGTGGCAAAAGTCATCGTAGTGACCTCCGGCAAGGGAGGGGTGGGCAAGACCACCACCAGCGCCAGTTTCGCCAGCGGGCTGGCCATGCGCGGCAACAAGACCGTGGTGATCGACTTCGACGTCGGCCTGCGTAATCTTGATCTGATCATGGGCTGCGAACGGCGCGTCGTGTTCGACATCATCAATGTCATCAACGGCGATGCCGCCCTGTCCCGCGCGCTGATCAAGGACAAACACTGCGACAACCTGTTCGTCCTGCCCGCCTCGCAGACCCGCGACAAGGACGCACTGAGCCTGGAAGGGGTGGAGCGCATCATCAACGAGTTGAAGGAAACCTTCGACTACATCGTCTGCGACTCGCCGGCCGGGATCGAACACGGCGCCTTCTCCGCCCTCTATTTCGCCGACGAAGCGCTGGTGGTGACCAACCCGGAAGTGTCCTCGGTACGCGATTCCGACCGCATTCTCGGCATCCTCGCCGCCAAGTCCAAGCGCGCGGTGGAAGGCCTCGACCCGGTCAAGGAACACCTGCTGGTGACCCGCTACAACCCCAGTCGGGTGGCGGCGGGCGAGATGCTGTCGGTGGACGACATTCAGGAAATCCTGCGCATCCCGCTGCTCGGCGTCATCCCGGAATCGGAATCCGTCCTGCAGGCCTCCAACTCCGGCACCCCGGCCATCCATATCGACAAGAGCGATGTGGCCGAGGCCTACAAGGACATGGTGGCCCGCTTCATGGGCGACGACGTGCCGATGCGCTTTGTCGCCGCCGAAAAAGTGAGCTTGTTCAAACGACTGTTCGGAGGCCACTGAAATGTCCCTGATCGACAACCTGCTCGACTACCTGCGCGGCCCCGAGAAAAAAACCGCCGTCATGGCCAAGGAACGCTTGCAAATCATCCTTGCCCATGAGCGCGCCGGCCGCAACGCCGCCACCCCCGACTACCTGCCCGCGCTACAAGAAGAACTGCTCGAAGTCATCGCCAAGTACATCCACATCGACCGCGACAAACTCAAGGTGCAACTGGAAAAACACGGCGAATACGACGTCCTGGAACTGAACGTCACCCTGCCGGAAAACCAGCAGGTGCTGTAGCCATGTGTTCAGAGCCTGCGTAGGGCCTGTCAGGGCCGTGCGGGAATGCCGGGTATGGAGAAAGGGCAACTCACGCGGGCCGGCACTGTCTGCGGGTACCCGCGCCATGATGTTGGCTGTGGCCAGATGATGAGGTTGTCATGCAGACTTATAAAAAAGACATCAATGCGTGGGCTTACGAACAAGCACGACTGTTGCGTGCGGGGCGCTTTGACCTGATCGATGTCGAGCACGTCGCAGGGGAGATCGAAGACGTAGGCAAGAGCGAACAACGCGAGCTGGCCAGCCGCATGGCTGTTTTGCTGGCACATCTGCTGAAGTGGAAGTATCAGCCTGAGCGACGCGGGGCGAGCCGGGAGAAGGCCATCCGGGCGCAGCGCAAGGAAATCAGCTATGCACTGGACGAGTCACCAAGCCTCGCGCCGAAGCTGCAAGAACCCCACTGGCTGGATATGGCCTGGGCACGTGCTGTTGCACAGGCGGTCAATGAAACAGGGCTGGATTGCTTCCCGGACGAATGCCCGTGGTCGATCCAAGATGAGGTTCTTTCCGAATCCTGGCTGCCGGAATAACCCGCGGTAACGTGCATCTACCGCAGGACCGTCTCAATCCCGGAAGTTCTGATACTGCAACGGAAAGTCGGTGATCGACTGGCGCATCAGGGCAATGGCATCCTGCAACACATCCCGCTTGGCGCCTGAAACGCGCACGCTCTCACCCTGAATGCTGGCGGTGACCTTGAGCTTGGAATCCTTGATCAGCTTCACCACCTTCTTCGCCAACTCGGTTTCCAGGCCGTGTTTCACCGTGGCCAGGCGCTTCACCTTGTTGCCGGAGACCTTCTCGCTCTTGCCCACGTCGAGGCAGCGGACATCAACCCCGCGCTTGGCCAGTTTTCCGTTGAGCACTTCCTGCACTTGATCCAGCTTGAAGTCGTCGTCGGCGAACACGGTCAGGGCGTATTCGGCCTGCTCCACGCGGGCGTCTGAGCCCTTGAAATCGAAGCGGTTGCTGACTTCCTTGTTGGCCTGCTCGACCGCGTTCTTGACTTCGGTCTTGTCTACTTCGGAGACGATATCGAATGAGGGCATGGGCTATTCCTTGTAAGAAAAAGAGGGTTTTTGATCGAGTCGTACCGCGTCACGCCAACTGCACAATCTGGTTCAGCACGGCGCGAATCTCGGCAAACGGGGCATCCTCCAGGCGCTTCATCGGGTGTGGGGAAGCCCCACGGATGCGCCAGTCGAAAGACTTGGGCTGGTGGCATAACACGTAACTGGTTTTCCCCGCCTTCGCCCCCTTCGCCCCCTTCGCACTACCCACCGCCACGGCGAACGGATTGTCGGCGTTGTACTCGGCGGTAGCCATGGGCAGCCCGATAACCAATGAAGTGCGTTCGTTGAAGGCGCGCGGCGAAAGCACCACAAAGGGGTGCGGGTCGCGCACCTCGCGCCCAGCCTGGGGATTGCAGTCGATCCAGATGGCTTCCTGGCGCTCCGGCACCCAGGGTTTGGCAACCGCTACCACCGCTCGGCTCCCACAAACTCGCTCACCATCACCTCGCCGCCATGCCGCGCGGGATCGAAACGGGCCAGACGCTGTTCCAGGCTCAGTGGCGCCTCGTCCAGCGGGATGATGGCCACCCGCCCCTCGTCCACGCATACCCGCACCCGCTGATCGGCATGCAGATGCGCCTCGCGCGCCACCGCCGCCGGCAGACGCACCCCCAGATTGTTGCCCCAGTGTTTGATATCCAGAATCGCCTCGGTCACGGCCTCACTCCTCGAAAATGTTTAAACAAAGCATAAACCCATGATCCTTGATAACGATGGAGCGGCGAGGAATCGCCGGCAATCGCGGACGAGCCCGCGCCTAGCAGCCTGTCAGACTTTGGTTGTCGCTATCGACGACCAAAGTCCGACAGGCTGCTAGCCCGGATATTGCATGAATTCGCGTGATGCCCTAAAGGATACCGGGCTGCGCCCATAATCGCGCAGGCC
>PFJX01000103.1 GCA_002784045.1 Hydrogenophilales bacterium CG_4_10_14_3_um_filter_63_21 | reverse complement strand
CTTCGACCTGCTCAACGTGCAACTTGGCTGGTGGGGCACCCTGGCCCTGGCGCTGGGCCTCATCACCGCGCTCTACGGGGTCATCTTCGCCGCCGTGCAGTCGGACATGAAACGCCTGCTGGCCTGGTCGTCGATCGAGAATATCGGCGTCATCCTGGCCGGCTTCGGCCTCACCCTGATCTTCTACACCGATGGCAAGAGCGCCCTGGCGGCGCTGGCGCTTACCGCCATGCTCTACCACGCGATCAACCACGCCTTCTTCAAGGGGCTGCTGTTTTTGGGGACCGGCGCCGTCCTGCATGCCACCGGCGAGCGACGCATGGGCAAACTCGGCGGCCTGATCCGCTTCATGCCCTGGACCGCCTGGCTGACCTTGATCGGCGCGTTGGCCATCGCCGGCCTGCCGCCGCTCAATGGCTTCGTCTCGGAATGGCTGCTGTTGCAGGCCTTCCTGTTCACGCCCAGCCTCAACCAGCCCTATCTGAACATGGTGATTCCGGTGGCCGCGGCTTCCGTGGCCTTGGCGGCGGCGCTGGCGGCCTATGTGGTGGTGAAGTTTTATGGCGTCATTTTCCTCGGCCAACCGCGCGATGCGGCGCTTACTCACGCGCATGAGGCCAGTTGGCCAAAACGCCTCGGCATGATTTGGCTGGCGGCCGGCTGCGTGCTGCTGGGCCTGTTCCCAACCCAGGTGGTCGGCTGGATGGCTCCGGTGGTGCGCCAGATCACCGGCCAGACCCTGGTCAATGACGGCAATTGGCTGATGCTGGCGCCGATCAATGCCGATCGCGCCAGCTATGCGCCGTTGGTGTTCTTCGCCGTGGTGCTGGTGACCCTGTTGCTGGTGTTCGTCTGGGTGCGCCTCGTCTACCACGGCCGCATCCGCCGCTGCGACCCCTGGGATTGCGGCTACCCGGAACAGAACGCGCGTATGCAGGACACGGCGGAGGGCTTCGGCCAGCCCATCCGCCACATCTTCGCTTCTTTCATGCGCGTGGAACGGGAAACCCCCGATCCATTCGACCGCCACCCGCAATACCGTGGCGACAGCCGGGACAAGGTCTGGCTGTTCATCTACCGGCCGATCGCCGACCTGGCCGCCTGGGCTTCCGCCTATGTCGGTCGCCTGCAACATGGCCGCATCCAGTGGTACCTGGCCTACAGCTTCGCCACCCTGATCTTTTTGCTGGTGTTTACGCAATGAAAACCCCGCGAGCCCCCTCGATGACCGTCATTCCCGTTGGGCGCGCCGTGCTCGCCGCCAACCTGAAGGGTGCGCGCGGCGTCCCCTACGAGCGCAAATCATGAGCATCGGTATCCTTCTGCAAATCGCGCAGACCCTGGCCGCCATCCTGCTCGCCCCGCTGTTGATGGGCTGGGTCAACCAGTGCCGCGCCTGGCTGCAAGGCCGTAGCGCGCCACCGTTGATGCAGCCTTACCGGGTACTGAAGAAGCTGTTCCACAAGGACGTGGCAATCGCCCACAACGCAAGCCCGCTATTCCGCTTCGCGCCTTATATGATTTTCTCCTGCATGGCGCTGGCGGCGGGCATCGTGCCGACCATCGCCAACGATCTGGCATTCTCGCCGGCGGCGGACGTGATCGCCCTGGTCGGCGTCTTCGCTCTGGCGCGCATTTTCCAGGCTCTGGCGGCGATGGACATCGGCACCGCCTTCGGCAGCCTGGGCGCGCGCCGCGAGATGCTGGTGTCTTTTCTGGCGGAGCCGGCTTTGCTGATGGTGGTGTTCACCGCCAGCCTGATTTCGCAATCCACCGAACTGCCGATCATCGTCGAGACCCTGGCGCATCGGGAATTCGCCATCTACCCCAGCATGGCCTTCGCGGCGGTGGCCTTCTGGATGATCTCCACCGCCGAGAACGCGCGCATCCCGGTCGACAACCCGACCACCCATCTGGAACTGACCATGATCCACGAGGCCATGATCCTGGAATATTCGGCGCGCCATCTGGCGCTGATCGAGTGGGCGGTGGCCTTGAAATTGTTTACCTATTCCGCCCTCGGCATCGCCCTGTTCGTGCCCTGGGGCATCGCGCCGCGCGGCGACCTCGCGGCCCTGCCGTTGGCGGTGCTGGCCTTGCTGGCGAAGATGATCGCCGGTGGCGCCACACTCTCCCTGCTGGAGGCCACTGCCGCCAAGCTGCGCCTGTTCCGCGTGCCGGAATTCCTCGGCACCGCCTTCCTGCTCGGCGTGCTGGGCATGCTGATCCATTTCCTGTTGGAGGTCTGAGGTGAGGACGAAATTTCGTAGCGCCGTAGATTGTGGTGAGCGGAGCGAACCGCATCCCCCACGCGCGCACCGCATGATGCGGTTCGTACCTCACCACATCCTACAAATACCGGCCCGGCGGGAGGTTTGACATGTCCCTGACCTATCACCTGCAAGTCATCAACCTGCTGGCCGCGTTGCTGCTGCTGATCTCCTTCGCCATGCTGTCGCAGCGCCGCATCGTCGGGCTGATCACGCTGTTCGCCTGGCAAGGCGCGGCACTGTCCACCTCCACCGCCCTCGTCGCCTGGTCCACCAATCAGCACCATCTGTATTACTCGGCGGGGCTGACCCTGGCCCTCAAGGTCATCGCCATGCCCTGGTTCTTCTATCGCCTGGTGAAGAAGCTGGATGTGGACCACGACGTCGAGCCGATGATCAATATCCCCACCACCATGCTGATCGGTATCGTCCTGGTCATCTTCGCCTTCAATCTGGCCCTGCCGATTTCTCAAATGTCCGGCACGGTGATGCGCTCCACGCTGGGCATCGCCATGGCCTGCGTGCTGCTCGCTTTCCTGATGATGATCACGCGCAGCAAAGCCATCCCACAGGTGATCGGCTTCATGGCCATGGAAAATGGCCTGTTCTTCGCCGCCACCAGCGCCACCTATGGCATGCCACTGGTGGTGGAAATGGGTGTCGCCCTCGATGTGATGGTGGCCCTCTTCGTGCTGGGCATCATGTCCTTCCAGATCCGCGAGTCCTTCGATTCGATGGACCTGAAGCACATGGAAAAACTGAAAGAGCTCTGAGATGGAAATTTACTGGGTACTCGGCATTCCACTCACTGGCGGGCTATTTCTGGCCCTCTGGGGCAGCCGCCGGAACGCGCCGGAAATCAATGCGTTGTTCAGCTTTCTCACCTTGATCGCGGCGGCCGTGCTCACCGCCCGCATCATTGATCAGGGGCCGATGGTGGTGGGCGGCGAGGGCTGGTTTTTCATCGACTCGTTCAATGTGTTCCTGGTGACGCTCACCGCCTTCGTGTCTTTGACCACGGCGCTGTTCTCGCGCCCCTACATGCGCATCGAGAAGGAACACGGCCGCCTCAACGACAAGCGCCTGCGTCTCTACCACAGCAGCTATCAAGTCTTCATCGGCATGATGGTGCTGGCGCTGACCACCAACAACATGGGCATCCTCTGGGTGTCGATGGAAGGCGCCACCCTGGCCACCGTGCTGCTGGTTTCCCTCTACCGCACCCCGGCCTCGCTGGAAGCGGCCTGGAAGTACTTCATCCTGTGCGGTGTCGGCATCGCCCAGGCGCTGTTCGGCACCATCCTGCTTTATTTCGCGGCGGAAAAAGTGCTCGGCTCGGGCGGCACCGCGCTGCTCTGGACCCATCTGAACGGGGTCAAGGAGCAACTGGAACCCACCGTGCTGCAACTGGCCTTCGTCTTCCTGCTGGTGGGTTACGGCACCAAGGTCGGCCTGGCGCCGCTGCACAACTGGCTGCCGGACGCGCACGCCGAAGGCCCCACCCCGGTTTCCGCCGTGCTCTCCGGCCTGCTGCTCAATGTCGCCCTGTATGCGGTGATGCGCTCCAAGGTGCTGGTGGACGGCGCCCTGGGAAACGACATGGCGGGCAACCTGATGATGGGCTTCGGCCTGCTGTCGGTCGTGGTCGCGGCCTTCCTGATCAAGCGGCAGACCGACGTGAAGCGGATGTTCGCCTATTCCTCGATCGAACACATGGGCCTCATCACCTTCGCCTTCGGCATGGGCGGCCCGGTGGCGAGCTTCGCCGGGTTGCTGCACATGACCATGCATAGCTTGACCAAGTCCGCCATCTTCTTCGCGGTGGGCCACGCCACGCAAAAAGCCGGCACGCAGGTGATGGACGGCATCCGTGGCCTGATCAAGACCAACCCCACCATCGGCTGGGGTCTGATGCTGGGCACGGTCGCCATCCTCGGTGTGCCGCCGTTCGGCGTGTTCGCCAGCGAATTCCTCATCATCACCACCGCTATGCACGAGCACCCTTGGGCCACGCCCTTCCTGCTACTGGCGCTGGGCGTGGCCTTCGCCGCCATCTTCGGCAAGGTGCAGCCGATGGTGTTCGGCGAGACCGAATTGCCCCGGCTGCCGCATATGCCCGCGCTCGCCCCGGTGTTCGTCCACCTCGGACTGGTGTTGATGTTGGGCCTGTTCATCCCGCCCTACCTGGCGATGTGGTATCGCCAGGCTGCCGCATTATTGGGAGGCTGAGATGGAAAAACGGAGCGAAGCGGAGTTTCGAGGGACGGCCAAACGCCTGGGCGATGTCGAACTGACCCTGACCCCGCAAGGGCACGAGGCGATCTGGCGGTTTGCCCTCGACGCCGACCGACTGCCGTCCTTCGCCCAGGGCATTCAGGACGAGGGCGGACAACTGCTGGCTTTGTGGGGCTCGGACGACCGCCATCTGAACAGGGGTTTCGCCGTGCATGTCGCCTTCCTCTCCAGCGTCGGGCTGATCTGGACAACCAGCGCGCTCGCGCCCGACGCGCCTGTCTATCCCGATCTCGCCCACGTCTTTCCACAGGCCGACCGGATGCAGCGCGCGACCTTCGACCTTCTCGGCATCAAGGCGGAAGGCGCGCTGGACACCCGCAAATGGCTGCGCCACAGCGCCTGGAACGAAGACGAATTCCCCCTGCGCAAGGATTTTTCCCCTCGCCCCTCCCCCCTCGCAGTCGATGCCTACCCCTTCATCCGTGTCGAAGGTGACGGCGTCCACGAAATCGCGGTCGGCCCGATCCATGCCGGCACCATCGAGCCGGGGCATTTCCGCTTTTCTGTCATCGGCGACCGCATCCTCAAACTCGAACAGCGCCTGGGCTACACCCATCAAGGCGTGGAAAAACGTTTCGAGGGCCTGGACCTGGCGACCGGCGCGAAGCTCTCCGGGCGCGTTTCCGGCGACAGCCACACGGCGTTTACCTGGGCTTACTGCATGGCCGTGGAGCAGGCCACCCACGGCCGTGTGCCGGAACGCGCGCTCTGGCTGCGCGCCCTGTTTCTGGAAATCGAGCGGGTCGCCAACCATTTGGGTGACCTCGGCTATCTCGGCAACGACGCGGCGCTCTCATTCGGTTTCATGCAGTTCTGGCGCCTGCGGGAAACCTGGCTGCGCCAGTCAGCCAGCTTGTTCGGCCACCGCTACCTGTTCGATCGCATCGTTCCCGGCGGCGTCGCCTGCGATCTGAACGAGTCCGGGCAGGTGGAACTCATCGCCAGCGCCGACCGCCTCGAAATCGAAGTGTGTGAACTCAAGGCCATCTACGATGAACACGCCGGCCTGCAAGACCGTTTCGCCCATACCGGCGTCGTCAAACCGGCCATGGCCGCGCGCCTGGGGTTGACCGGGCTGGCCGGCCGCGCCAGCGCCCAGGCGTGGGACATCCGCGCACAGTTCCCACAGGCGCCTTACGATCAGTTGGATGTCAACATGGCGACGGCACGCAAGGGGGATGTGCTGGCGCGCGTGGAAGTGCGCTTCGCCGAGGTGCACGAATCCCTGCGCCTGATCCGGGAAATCGTGAAGCGCCTGCCGAGCGGCGCTATTCATACGCCGCTCGAAGCCGTGCATGGGGTGTGTGAAGGCCTCGGCTGGGTGGCGGGCTGGCGCGGCGAAGTGCTGGTGGCGGTACGCATCGGCGCGGAGGGCAAACTCGACCGCGTGCACCCGCACGATCCCTCCTGGCAGAACTGGCCGCTTCTGGAAGTGGGGACGCTGGGCAACATCGTTCCCGACTTTCCGCTGATCAACAAATCGTTCAATTTGAGTTACAGCGGGCAGGATCTCTGACATGGCCACCCACCTCATCCTCCAGAAAATCTTCAAGACCGGCATCGTCTCGGAAGCCGCGCCCAAGGCTGATCTCTCCCTGCGCACGCGGGAGCAGGAGTCGCACACGCAAAACCAGTTGCACGCGGAAATCCTCAAAGTTTTCGGCCAGGCGGTCAGCATCCGCTGCGTCGATGCCGGTTCCTGCAATGGCTGCGAACTGGAAATTCACGCCCTCGGTGGCCCGCACTACAACATCGAGGGACTCGGCGTGAAATTCGCCGCCAGTCCGCGCCATGCCGACATCCTGCTGGTCACCGGCCCGGTCTCGCGCAATCTGGAAATCGCCCTGAAACGCACCTATGACGCCATCCCGGAACCGAAATGGGTGGTGGCGATGGGCGATTGCGCCGGCGGCTGCGGCATGGCCGGCGGCCTGTTCGGCGAGAACTACGCTTCCTGCGGCAAGATTTCCAACGTCATACCCGTGGATGTGGAAGTGCCCGGCTGCCCGCCCACCCCCACCGCCTTGCTCGCGGGCATCCTCGCGGCGGTAAGCGGCGGCCGCTGAGGTTCCCCAGCGCGGCCAGCCGCATTTCCGGGGTCTGCCCTACAATCCACCGCGTTGACTCAAATTCGAGGGGCACAGCATGGGCTTGCCGCAACGCCAGGTCGTCATGGCCACGGAAGAATTCATCAAGTGGGAAAGCCGGCAGCCGGACAAGCATGAGTTCGTTGCCGGCGAGGTATTCGCCATGGGGGGGGCGCGGCGCGTGCATGTCGCGGTGACGCTCAATGTCGCCACCAAGTTCAAGGAACACCTGCGCGGCGGACCCTGCCGCGCCTTCATGGCGGACATGAAGGTGGAAGTGAAAACCGCAGAGGCCGTGTTCTACCCGGACGTGCTGGTCACCTGCCACCCGGACGATCTCAAGGCCGACCTCGCCATGCGGCATCCGAAAGTGATCATTGAGGTGCTCTCCGACAGCACCGCGGCCTACGACCGTGGCGGCAAGTTCGCGATGTACCGGCAACTGGAAAGCCTTCAGGAATATGCGCTGATCGACCCGGACGCCCGCCGCGTGGAGGTGTTTCGCCGCCAGGACACGGGCGACTGGCTGTTGATGGCGAGCGAGAGCGACCAGGGATTGATCCTGAAAAGTATCGAATTCGCCGCCAGCCTGGACGCGGTTTTCGAAGACGTCTGATCGGGAAAAACATGGAACTCAAACGCATCGTATTGGGCGTGACTGGTGGCGTGGCGGCTTACAAGGCGGCGGAACTGGCGCGGCTGCTGGTGAAGGATGGCCTCGACGTGCAGGGGGTGATGAGCGAGGCGGCGCGGCATTTCGTCGGCGCGGCCACCTTCCAGGCCATTACCGGCCACCCGGTGTTCACCGATTTGTGGGACGAACGGGTGGATAACGGCATGGCCCATATTGACCTCACCCGGGGCGCCGATGCCATTCTGGTGGCGCCGGCTGCCGCCGACTTCCTCGCCAAACTGGTGCACGGCCGCGCTGACGATCTGCTTTCCACCCTCTGCCTGGCGCGCGATTGCCCTTTGCTGGTGGCGCCGGCGATGAATCGGCGGATGTGGGAAGCGCCGGCGACCCAGCGCAATATCGCCCAGCTCGCCGCCGATGGCGTCACGGTGCTAGGGCCGGATAGCGGCGAGCAGGCCTGCGGCGAAATCGGCTTCGGCCGTATGCTGGAGCCGTTTGACTTGCTGGATGCCCTGGAAGCGCGCTTCCAGCCGAAACGCCTGACCGGCCTCAAGGTGTTGATCACCGCCGGCCCCACCTTCGAGGCCATCGACGCCGTGCGCGGCATCACCAACCCCAGTTCCGGCAAGATGGGCTATGCGGTGGCGCGCGCCGCCATCGAGGCCGGTGCCGAAGTCACCCTGATCTCCGGCCGCGTCTGCCTGGCGCCGCCACGGGAGGCGCGGTTTCTGCCGGTGGTGAGCGCCCAGGACATGTTGCAAGCGGTGGAATCGGTGGTGGACACGGCCGACATCTTCATCGCCGTCGCCGCCGTGGCCGACTATTACGTGCTCAACCCGAGCGAGCAGAAGATCAAGAAGGACGCCCACATCCTCACCCTGGAACTGGCGCCCAACCCGGACATCCTCGCCAGCATCAGCGCCCGGCCGAAGCCGCCGTTCTGCGTCGGTTTTGCCGCCGAGAGCGAGAACCTGGAGGAGTACGCGGAACTCAAACGCCGCCGCAAGCATCTGCCGCTGATCGTCGCCAACGACGTGAAGGAATCGGTGGGTAGCGACACTGTGCGACTCATCCTGCTCGATGAAGCCGGCCACCATGTACTGGAAAAGGCCGACAAGCGCACCCAGGCGAGAAAACTGGTGGCGCACATCGCCGAGCTTTACAACACGCGGTATCAGTAAATGTAGCGCCGGCGCTACGGAGACCCCATGCAAGTCGACCTGAAAATCCTGGACCAGCGCGTCCGCGAGCAACTCCCCCACTACGCCACCCCCGGCAGCGCCGGCCTCGATCTGCGCGCCTGCCTGGATGCCGCCGTCAGCCTCAATCCCGGCGAGGCCAAACTGATACCCACCGGCCTGGCCATCCATCTCGCCGACCCCGGCTATGCCGCCATGATCCTGCCGCGTTCCGGGCTGGGCCATAAGCACGGCGTGGTGCTCGGCAACCTGGTCGGCCTGATCGACTCGGATTACCAAGGCCAACTCATGGTCTCGGTCTGGAACCGCGGCCAGGCGCCCTTCACCATCCAGCCATTCGAGCGCATCGCCCAGATGGTCATCGTCCCGGTGGTGCAGGCCCGCTTCAACCTGGTCGAAGACTTCGACGTCAGCCATCGCGGCGAAGGTGGGTTTGGCAGCACCGGCCAGCATTGATTTTTTAGCGCCGGCTTTTTAACCCGGATATTGCATGAATTCGCGTGATGCCCTAAAGGATACCGGGCTGCGCCCATAATCGCGCAGGCCATTGTTTGCAATGGGAATTTTGCGAAGGAGCGGCGTAGTTATTCATACGCCCGACTGAGCAAGACTTTCCAGTGCGGACAAGGGACCAGCGAGGGCGCGCGAGTATTCATGCAATATCCGGGTTAAAGACGCCAGCAAGGTGCTGGCGCTACAAGTGAGTCAAGTCCCGTATGCGCCGCATTGGTGTCCTGATGATGGTTGTCGGCTGGCTGTTGCTGGCCGGGCTGATCTGGTGGGTGCTGGACGGGCAACTGGAACGCCGGAACAACCCCAACGCCCATCTCGCCACGGTAGCCGCCGGAACCCAGAGAGAAGTTGTCCTGCAACGCGGCCGCGACGGCCACTATCGCGCGCCCGGCCGGATCAACGGCCATCCGGTAAATTTCCTGGTCGATACCGGCGCCACCCAGGTTGCCATTCCCCAGGAACTCGCCCGCGCCATCGGCCTGCGCGCCGGCAGGGCGTTCCAGGCACAAACCGCCAACGGCCTCAGCCTCGCCTACACCACCCGCCTCGACAGCGTGTCTCTGGGCAGCCTGCAAGCGCGCGACGTGGCGGGCACAATCATGGCCAACGATGGCGTCGTCGAAGGTGCCGACGAAGTGCTGCTGGGCATGAGCTTTCTCTCCCGTTTCGACATCGCCATCAGCAATGAGGAGATGCGGCTGCGCGCGCGCTGACCGCGCGGCTTGCCCGGCTGCCGCTTTGCTTCGGCCGCCGGCTCGCCGCTCATTTCTTTCCCTGCCTCGCTCAGCCCGGCTGCACCCCCAAGATCGCCACGCCGCCTCATATATATCCGTTTACACGAATATATGATCTAATAGGCACCTGTTTAATAGGCCGTTAACAGGCACTCATAAATATGGATCAGCAAATATTCTTCGAAGCCCTGTGCGACCCCATCCGGCGCCGCATCCTGGTCATGCTGCTCGACACCGACGAGCGTTGCGTGTGTGACATGCACGGGGCATTGGACGCTTCGCAACCCAAGGTCTCGCGCCACCTGGCGGTGCTGCGCGAAGCCGGCCTGGTGCTGGCGCGGCGCGAGGGGGTGTGGATGCATTACCGCATTCACCCCGATCTGCCGGCCTGGGCCTTCCGGGTCTTGCTGCACATGAAGGACGGCATGCCGCCGCTGCCGACCGTTACCGAATCAACCTGCGCGCCGTGCGCCAACTGAACCCACTGAAAAAGGAAATCCCATGACCGCTACCGTTCTCGTTCTCTGCACCGGCAACTCCTGCCGCTCCCAGATGGCCGAAGTGCTGCTCAACCACGACCTGGCCGGCAAGGTGCGCGCGCTGTCAGCCGGCACCAAGCCGCAGCCGAACGTGGCCGACGGCGCCATCGCCGCGCTCAAGGACGCGGGTCTGCCCACGGACGGACTCCATCCCAAGGATGTCGACGCGGTGATGAACGAAGCCATCGACCTGGTGGTCACCGTCTGCGACAACGCCAGGGAAACCTGCCCGATGTTCCCGCGCCCGGTGAAATCCATCCACCTGCCCTTCCACGACCCGCACGGCGAGCCGCTGGAGAGCTTCATCCAGGTGCGCGACGACATCCGCGCCCGGCTGATTCCGGCCGTGCGCGAACACCTGGGCCTTTGATTCTGACTCGGCCCAGGGAAGCTGCCATGTCCGAAAAAGTATTCAATGTGCTGTTCCTGTGCACAGGCAATTCCGCGCGTTCCATCCTCGCGGAATCGGTGCTGAACAACATGGCCCTGAGCAAGGGGCGATTCCAGGCCTACAGCGCGGGCAGCCACCCGACCGGCCAGGTGCATCCCCTCGCGATCGAGTTGTTGCAGAGGAACCATTTGCCGACCGAGGGGTTGCGCAGCAAGTCGTGGGATGAGTTCGCGCAACCGGGCGCGCCCGAACTGCACTTCGTTTTCACCGTCTGTGACAAGGCGGCGGGCGAAGTCTGCCCGGTCTGGCCGGGCCAGCCCATGACCGCGCACTGGGGGGTGCCCGACCCCGCCGCCGTGGAAGGCGACGACGCGACCAGGCGCCGCGCCTTCTTCGTCGCTTTCAATCACCTGTCGAATCGTATCGGCCTGTTTGCCCACCTGCCCTTCGAAAAGCTGGATCGCATCAAGCTGCAGAGCGCGCTCAACGACATCGGCAGGGAGCCGGCAGCATGAGCGCCCAATGTGAAACCACCGCCAAACGCGCGGCTGGCGTGCCCATGAGCCTGTTCGAGCGCTGGCTCTCCCTGTGGGTGGCGCTGTGCATCGTCGTCGGTATCCTGGCGGGCCAGCTTTTTCCCGCGCCGTTCCAGGCGCTGGGGCGCATGGAAGTGGCCCAGGTCAATCTTCCGGTCGGCCTGCTGATCTGGGTGATGATCATCCCGATGCTGATGAAGATCGACTTCGCCGCTCTGCATCAGGTGAAGTCGCACTGGCGCGGCATCGGCGTGACGTTGTTCGTCAACTGGGCGGTGAAGCCGTTTTCGATGGCGCTGCTGGCTTGGGTTTTCATCCGCCATCTGTTCGCGCCGTATCTGCCGGCGGAACAACTCGACAGCTACGTCGCCGGCCTGATCCTCCTCGCCGCCGCACCCTGCACGGCGATGGTGTTCGTGTGGAGCCGCCTGACCGGCGGCGACCCCTATTTCACCCTGTCGCAAGTGGCGCTCAACGACGCCATCATGATCTTCGCCTTCGCGCCCATCGTCGGCCTGCTGCTCGGGCTGTCGGCCATCGTCGTGCCGTGGGATACCCTGTTCATCTCGGTGCTGCTGTACATCGTCATCCCGGTGATCCTGGCGCAGGCTTGGCGTGGCGTGTTGTTGAAACAAGGCCAGGTGAAGTTCGATGCGACCCTCGCCAGCCTCGGCCACCTATCCATCCTCGCCCTGCTCGCCACCCTGGTGCTGCTGTTCGCCTTCCAGGGCGAGGCCATCCTGAAAGCGCCGCTGATCATCGCCCTGCTGGCGGTGCCGATCCTGATTCAGGTGTTGTTCAACTCGGCCCTGGCTTATTGGCTCAACCGCCAGGTCGGCGAGAAGCACAACATCGCCTGCCCTTCGGCTTTGATCGGCGCCTCCAACTTCTTCGAACTAGCGGTGGCGGCGGCGATTTCCCTGTTCGGCTTCGAGTCTGGCGCCGCACTGGCCACCGTCGTGGGCGTGCTGATCGAAGTGCCCGTAATGTTGCTGGTGGTGAAGATCGTCAATCAGAGTCGTGGCTGGTACGAAAGTGGCCTGGCATCTCGCTGAAGTGGCCGGCGGTTTTCTTGTTCAGTCGCGGTAGGGGCGCCCAGTAATGGGCGTCCCTACCGCGATTCAATCCTGTTCCATGAGGTTATGAAATGGCCGATTTGCATCCTTCCATCGTCGCCCTGGTGTCGCTCGCGGCGAATATCGCTTCCAACCATCCCAAGCAGGGCCTCTGCCAGGTGGATCGGCTCAAACACTATGGCGTGGCGAAAGAACAGATCGACAGCGTGATCGAAATTGCCCGCCACATCCGCGACGAAGCCGCGCAAAGCCTGGACGCCCAATTCGACGCGACCTACGCCGAGGGTTTCCAGCCGGCCAAGCCGAAACTGCCCGTCGACCCTTTCGCCAACATCGCCGTGGCGGGAACCGGCGGCGCCTGCTGCACAGCGGCCAAATCCGGACAGTCCTGCTGCTGAACTGTGGCGGCGGCGGGATTTCCGGTATGTTGAGGGCAACCCTCTACAGCGAGCTACGCCATGCCTTTTCCGCTTCCTGACGATCTCCATAATCTGCTCGCCACCGGGCGCGGGCTGCTGCGGGATCCTTTCTTCTGGTGGCAGGTGGGGGTACTGGGCCTGTCCGCGGCCGGGGCCTTGCTGGTGCATTTCACCCTCAGCAAGAGCCTGACGGCGCTGTCAGAGGAGAGCGCGGAATATGCGGTGCGGCGCCTCGCGCTGAGCACGCTGCAACGCATCCTGTTCCCCATCAGCATGTTGCTGGGTGTGCTGGCGGGACGCGCCTTGCTGCCACATTGGGGCCGTCCGGTGGACCTGCTCAACCTGGCCATGCCGTTGCTGACCTCGATGGCCACCATCCGCATCGTCGTTTACTTCCTGCGCAAGACCTTTCGTCCCGGCCCGGCGGTGAAGGCCTGGGAAAACCTCATCGCCACCTCGGTCTGGATCATCGTCGCGCTGCATCTGCTGGGCTGGTTGCCGGCCGTGCTGGAGGCGCTCGACGACATGGCCGTGAAAGTCGGCGACAGCCGTATTTCGCTGCTGATCGCGGGCCAACTGATTCTGTCCGTAGCGCTGTTGTGGGTGCTTGCCCTGTGGCTGGCCCGCCTCATCGAGAGCCGCATCAGCCACGCGCACTATGTCAACGCCAACATGCAGGTGGCCCTGGTCAAGTTGAGCCGGGTGCTGCTGCTGGTGCTGGCCTTTCTGCTGGCGCTGGATATGGTGGGTATCGACCTGACCGCCCTCAAAATATTTGGCGGCGCGCTCGGCGTGGGCCTGGGCTTCGGCCTGCAACGCATCGCCAGCAACTTCATCAGTGGCTTCATCGTGCTGTTCGACCGCTCCATCCGGCCCGGCGATGTCATCACCATCGACAACACCTTCGGCTGGGTGCGGGAACTCCATGCCCGCTATGTGGTGGTACGCGACCGCGACGGGGTCGAGCGGTTGATCCCCAACGAGAACTTGATCACCAACGAGGTCATCAACTGGAGCTATAGCGACCGCAACGTGCGCCTGAAAATACCGGTCTCCATCAGTTACGACAACGACCCGGAACAGGCCATGGCCCTGCTGCTCGAGGCCGCCCACGCCAACCCCCGCGTGCTTGCCGACCCAGCTCCCGCTGCCCGCTTGCTGGCCTTCGGCGACAATGGCATCGAGCTGGAATTACGCGTGTGGATTCAGGACCCGGAAGCGGGCCTGGTCATCGTGCGTTCCGACGTGAATTTGGCGATCTGGCGCGCCTTCAAGGCGGCCGGCATCAGCATTCCCTATCCCCAGCGCGACCTGCATATCGTCGGCGGCTTGCCGGAAGCGGCGGGCGTCAATCCATGAACCTAGATTCCTCAGTTGACCGCTCCCCAGCCCTTGTGAGGCCGCCTGGATGCTGACGTTATC
>PFJX01000054.1 GCA_002784045.1 Hydrogenophilales bacterium CG_4_10_14_3_um_filter_63_21 | reverse complement strand
ATCCATATTCCAATATGGCGGCTGACCGCAATGGCCGGGAAAACAGTCACCCGAAGCTATCAGCTTGGCTGACTCTTCCGGGTCGGCAGCACTCACTCGATGCTGGGCAAATCGGTCATTGCTGAAGCCCATCGCTTCGGTGGCCTCTGCCGGCCCATTTTGACTACTCAAAGACGCCGGCGGGGCGCCGGCGCTACTTTCAGAACGCCGCCGCCTCGATCTCCAAGTAGGCCTTGTTGATGTTGCCGCCCATCTGTTCTTCGTAATGGTGCAGCGGCTTCCATTCGGCCAGGTCGAGTTTCTTGCGGATCTCGCCGTCGCTGAGGCCGGCCTTGTAGCCGGCTTCGATGCCGGCGTAGAGGCGGGCCATGCGCTGGTGCAGTTTGCCAACGTCGGCCGGGGTCATCAGCGGGCCGTGGCCGGGGATGATGGTTTTTGCCGGCATGGCTTGCACTTCACCCAGGGTTGCGATCCAGAGCTTGACGTTGGCGTCGCGGAAGTTGGGGGTGATCTGGTTGACCGTGATATCGCCACCCACCAACACCCTGTCTTCCGGCAGCCAGATCATCATGTCGCCCGCCGTGTGGGCGGCTTCCGGCACCCAGAAGGTGAGTTTGACGCCGTCGAGGGTGATGTCGGTTTTCGTCTTGCTGGCGTAGACCTCGGTGGCGGGCACGGCGCGGGTGTTGGGCAGCTTGCGGCCCAACGCACCCTGGATGATGCCCAGCCATTCGCCTTCACCTTCGATCAATAGCTTGCGGCACATCTCGGAACTGATGACCTTGGCGCCGGGGAAGGCGGCGTTGCCGAAGCTGTGGTCGCCGTGGTGGTGGGTGTTGATGATGGCCTTCACCGGCTTTTTCGTGAGCTTGGCGACGACCGCTGCCAGGTGGGCGCCGATTTCGTCGGTGAAGCCGGTGTCGATGAGGATGGCGCTGGTCTCGCCGAGGATCAGGGTGCTGTTGACCATGTAGCCCTGGTTCGCCTTGCTGGGCAATTCCATTGGCCCGAGCAGGGCGTAGATGCGGTCGTTGACCTTTTTTACCTGGGTGGCGGGAATGGCGGCCGCCAGGGTGGCGGTGCTGAACAGCAGGGCAAGCATCAGGAACAGGCGCTGCATGGGGAATCTCCGGGGTGGGCTGGGAGCGGCGATTCTGTAGGCAGCGCCGGTGCGGTTCAATTGGACAGGCGTACCACTGCCGCGACGATGCGCCGCGTGGCCTCACGGATCACGGCGCGCGGCGCACCCAGGTTGAGGCGCATGAAGCCGCTGCCGCCCTGGCCGAACAGGCTGCCGGGGCTCAGGCCCACGCGCGCTTGTTCGACGAAGAAGCGTTTCAGCGCGTCATCGTCCAAACCCAACGCCCGGCAATCCAGCCACAGGAGATAAGTGCCTTCCGCCGCAACCACACGGATAGCCGGCGCCTCGCGCGCCAGGGTGGCGGTGGCTTCATCGCGGGTTTCCGCGAGATAGGCCATCAGCGCATCCAGCCAGGCCGCGCCGTGTTCGCTGTTGCCATAAGCGGCGGCGAAGGCGGTGATGCTGAACGGATTGGCGCCACTCACATGCAGCAGATCGAAAGCACGGTGCAGTTTCTCGCGCTGCGCCGGGTTGCTCGCGATCAGGGCGGAAAGCCCCAGGCCGGGGATGTTGAAGGTCTTGCTCGGGGCGACGGCGGTGACGATGTCGTCGGACTCGTCCACCAGCGTCGCCAGCGGAATATGGCGCTGGCCGGGGTAGATCAGGTCGTGGTGGATTTCGTCGGAGAGCACCACCAACTGGTGTTTCCGGGCGATACGCAGCAGCTCGCGCAGCTCTTCTTCCCGCCAGACCCGGCCGACCGGGTTGTGCGGACTGCACAACAGCAACAGGCGGGCATTGGCGGCGCAGCGTTCCAGGTGCTCGAAGTCGATGCGGTAGCGGCCGTCCTCGAACAAGAGCGGGTTCTCGACCAGGCGGCGGCCGGTGGCGGTGACGGCGGAGAAGAACGGGAAATACACCGGCGGCTGCACGATGACGCCCTCCCCCGCTTCGGCGAAGGCCAGCACGGCGGCATGCAGCGAGGGCACCACGCCGGGCGCCATCAAGATCCAGTCGCGCTCGACCGGCCACTGGTGGCGCTCGCGCAGCCAGTCGATCAGGGCCTCGTAAACCTCATCGGCAAACTGGCTGTAGCCGTAGACGGGATGCGCGGCGCGCGCCGCCAGTGCCTGGGTCACCGCATCCGGCGCGGCGAAGTCCATGTCGGCCACCCACAGCGGCAGCACGTCGTCCGTGCCGAACACGCTGCGGCGGCCGTCCCACTTGAGCGCGGCAGTGCCACTGCGGTCAATGATCCGGTCGAAATCGAAACTCATATGTTTGGCTCCCTTGCGCTGCGCGCTTTCCCTCCGAGAGGGAGTTCGCGTTCCTTCGGGCGGCCGTGCGGAACGCTCATCGCAGGCGCTCCCAAATCGTCACTTCGGAGAGCGTGTGCTGGAATTTGTGCCGGGTTTCGCGGATGACGAAGGGCACTTCGAGCGGGCCTTGCACCCGTTTGAAGTGGCGGCCGAGGTGGGCTTTGAGGCCGTCCAGCGTGGCCACGTTCTCGCCATCGCGCTTGTAGCCGCCGATCCATTCCTCCCTGGGCGTGTGCTCCGCAAGCCAGGTGTAGGGCGAGGCGATGAGCAGCAAGCCACCGGGGGTTACTCTTTCATGCGCGGTGTCCAGGAATTGGGCCGGGCTGTACAGACGGTCGATCAGGTTGGCGGCGAGGATCAGGTCGTAGCCGGTGAAACGCGGTTTCAGATTGCAGGCATCGCCCTGGAAGAAACTCACCTTGCCGCGCGTCGCCTCCAGGCCGAGATCGGCCAGGCGCCGCTCGCGGAAAGACACCAGTTCGCCCTCGTCGACCAGGGTGTAGCGCAGCACGCCGCGTTGCGCGAATTCCGCGCCGAGGCCGATAAAACGCGCGGAAAAGTCGATGCCTTCCACTTCGTCGAACACCCGCGCCAGTTCAAAGCTGGCGCGCCCCACCGCGCAACCGAGGTCGAGGGCACGGTGTTTCGGCTTGTCACCCAGCGCCTGGATCGCCAGTTCGGCCAGGGCACGGGAGAAGTTGGGCACACCGAAGTAGCTGTCGCCGTAGTGGAACTCGGCGTATTCGGACAAGAACTTGTCGCTCTCGTAGTGCGAGGGCGGCGGCGCCGGCGGCGGGTCGCCCACCACATAGCGAAAGCCGGCGTGCTGGAAGAAATGCCGGCGGAAAGCGTAGCGCGCGGCCAGGCGGCTTTCGTTGCCGCAGGCAATCCAGGAGCCGCCCTTGAACAGGTTGTGGCGCTCGTCGAAAGTGGGCGTGGTGAAGTCGTCGTAGAGCGGATGCACCTGGAAGCCGTCGAAGGGGTAGATCGGCGTCTCGGTCCACTGCCAGACATTGCCCACCACATCGAACAAGGGGCCGTGCGCGAAGCGGTTGACCGGGCAGGAGGAAGCGCCGTGGCCGAGATGCAGGTTGGCGGTGGCCGCGCCGTCCTCCGGCACTTCGGCCACCCCGGCGAACGCGGCCAGGTGGTGCCACTCATCCTCGCTGGGCAAGCGCACCTTCGCGCCACTACGCGCGGCTTTCCAGTGACAGAAGGCGCGGGCCTCGTGGAAATTCACCTCGACCGGCCAGTCCCAGGGCATGGCAACTTCTTCCAGCATCAGGCGCAGACGCCAGCCATTGTTGTTGGGCAACCAGAAAGTGGGATGGCGGGCCTCGGTGAACTTGCGCCAGGCCAGCCCCTCCTCGGTCCACCAGGCATCGTTGGCGTAGCCGCCGTCGCTGACGAATTCCAGGAATTCGGCGTTGCTGGCCAGATAGCGCGCGGCCTGGAATGCCGGGAGGTCGGCCTCGTGGCGGCCGTATTCGTTGTCCCAGCCATACCAGGGGTCGTCGCGTTCCCTGCCGAGGATCACCTTGCCCGCCGGCACTTCCACCAGTTCGTTGGCGGGCGCCGGGCCACTATCGCGACAGGGCGCCCAGGCCGGGTGCGGACGCACATGGTTCAGGGCGTGCTGGCGGATCAGCACCGACGAGGTTTCCAGGTGGATGCGCTCATGCTCGATGCCCATCAGGATCGGCCACCAGGGGTGTTCCCAAGCAATCGGCAAGGTCAGCGGCAGACGCGCAATGAGGCCATCCAGCGCCGCGCGCACCTGCATTCGATAGGCCCTGACCTCGGCCACCGTCGGCCAGTCATAATGCGCCTCGCCGAGATCGTCCCAGCTCATTTCATCGACGCCGATGGCGAACATCGACTCGAAACGCGGCTCGATCCGCTCGCTCAGCAGGCCGGCCAGCACCAGCTTGTTGACAAAAAACGTGGCGGTGTGGCCGAAGTAGAAAATCAGCGGATGCCGCAACGGAATCGGCTTGACGAAATAAGCCTCATCGCTGGCCAGCACCTCGAACAATTGCTCGTAGCGGTCGAAGGTGGCATGGAAATAGTCGCGAATCTCGCGCCGCTTCGCTTCGGGATCGGCGCCATCCAGGCGGGGGGTGCGGGGGAACAGGGTCATGGCGGGCGTGTTTTGCTGCGGGATCGGCGAATGCTAGCCCAGACGTAGGATGTGGTGAGGCACAAACCGCATCGATCACGGTCGCGTCGCTTGATGCGGTTCGCTGCGATCTGATGAAGCCCCTACCCTTCGGTAACCACATCCTGCGATGTCTGCATCGCGAGCACCCCAGTGCCCAACCTACAACACCGATAACCCTTGTTCCGGCGTAGTCCGGGGAGTTTTGGGATAATCGCCGCCCTCGCTTTACCCCGTACCCTGTCCGTGACCCTCAAGCTCCCCCCTCCCGGCCAACGCCTGAAACTGCCCCGACCCGCCGGCTCCGCCGACAGCCTGATCCTCGCCGGCCTCGCCGCTACGGGGAAAAAGCAGCGCGTACTTATCCTGGCCCAGACCGCGCAGGAGGCGTCTCGGCTGGCCGAGGAAATCGCCTGGTTCGATCCCACGCTGTCGGTGAGCACGTTCCCCGATTGGGAAACACTGCCCTATGACCCGCTTTCACCGCACCCGGACCTGGTTTCCAATCGGCTCTCCGCGCTGTGGCTGGCCTCTTCGGCCAAGGTCGACGTGCTGGTGACGCCGGCCGCCACGGCGATGCAGCGGTTGTGCCCGCCGAGTTATCTCAACGCCCACGCCTTCCTGCTCAAGGAGCGTGACAAGCTGAATGCGGACAATTTACGCAGCCGCCTGATCGACGCCGGTTACAGCGCGGTGCAGCAGGTGCTTTCACCGGGGGAATTCGCGGTGCGCGGCGGCATCATCGACCTGTTCCCGATGGGCACCTCTCTGCCCTACCGCATCGACCTGTTCGACGACGAGATCGAGAGCATCCGCACCTTCGATCCGGACAATCAGCGCAGCCTCTACAAGGTGGCGGAAATCCATCTGCTGCCGGCGCGCGAAGTGCCGCTGGACGAGGCCGGCGTCACCCGCTTCCGGCAAAACTTCCGCGACCGCTTCGAAGGCGACCCGTCGAAGAGCCAGCTGTACAAGGACGTTTCCAACAAGCTGGCACCCGGCGGCGTCGAGTACTACCTGCCGCTGTTCTTCGACGAAACCGCCACCCTGTTCGACTACCTGGCCGACGACACCGCGCTGGTGCTGCACGGCGACATCCAGGAAGCCGTGGACGGCTTCTGGCGCGACACGCAAAGCCGGCATCGGTTGATGCAGGGCGACAAACACCGCCCCTTGCTGGCGCCGGATGCCCTGTTTTTGCCGCCGGATCAGTTTTTCGGGGCGTTGAAACCCTATGCGCGGGTGGAACTGAGCGGCGAGGAGGATACCCCGCTGGAATATCAGGCCGCCCCCGCCGTGGAAGTCGAGCGCCGCGCCGAGAACCCCTATTACCGCCTGAAAGCGCACCTCGACAGCTTCCAGGGCGCGACCCTGGTGATCGCGGAAAGCCTGGGCCGGCGCGAAACGCTGGCGAATGCGCTGGCGGAATATGGGCTGAAGCCGTCGCTGGGCGAGGGTTGGCCCAACTTGCCACTTGCCACTCGCAACTTGCACCTGACCACCGGCCCCCTCGCCACCGGCTTCATCGACCTTGCTACCCCGCTCGCCGTCCTCACCGAAACCGAGCTTTACGCGCGTAGCCCCCTCACCCGAAGGGCACGCGAAGGCAAACGCACCAGCACCGCCGAAGGCCTGCTGAAAGACCTGTCCGAACTCAAGATCGGCGACCCGGTCGTCCATGCCCAACATGGCATCGGCCGCTATCTCGGCCTCACCGGCATGGACCTGGGCGATGGCACGGAAGAATTTCTCACCCTGGAATTCGCCGGTGGCGACAAGCTGTATGTGCCGGTCGCGCAACTGCATCTGATTTCCCGCTACCTCGGTGGTGACCCCGACACCGCGCCGCTGCACCGCCTGGGCAGCGGCCAGTGGGAGAAGGCCAAACGCCGGGCGATGGAGAAAGCACGCGACACGGCGGCGGAACTCTTGAACATCTACGCCCAACGCGCTGCCCGAGTCAACGCAAACTCGGGCCACGCCTTCGCCGCGAGCGACCATGACCTGGCGGCTTTCGCGGAAGGCTTCGGCTTCGAGGAAACCCCGGATCAACTGGCCGCCATCGAAGCCGTGGTCAGCGACATGGCCTCCGGCCGACCGATGGACCGCCTGGTATGCGGCGACGTCGGCTTCGGCAAGACCGAGGTGGCCCTGCGCGCGGCCTACGTGGCGGCTTCCGGCGGCAAGCAGGTGGCGGTGTTGTGCCCCACCACGCTGCTGGCGGAGCAGCATTTCCAGACCTTCTCCGACCGCTTCGCCGATACCCCGGTACGCATCGCCGAACTGTCGCGCTTCCGTTCGCCCAAGGAAATCGCCGCCGCCCAGACGGGGCTGAAGAGCGGCCAGATCGACATCGTCATCGGCACCCACAAGCTGTTGCAGAAAGACATGGTGTTCAAGAACTTAGGGCTGGCCATCATCGACGAGGAACACCGTTTCGGCGTGCGCCAGAAGGAACGGATGAAGGAACTGCGCGCCGAGGTGGATGTGCTCACCCTGACCGCCACCCCCATCCCGCGCACCCTGGCGATGTCGCTGGAAGGCATCCGCGACTTCTCGGTGATCGCCACCGCGCCGCAGAAGCGGCTGGCGATCAAGACCTTGGTGCAGCCGATTTCCGATGGCCTGATCCGCGAGGCGGCCTTGCGCGAACTCAAGCGCGGCGGCCAGATTTTCTTCCTGCACAACGAGGTGGACACCATCCAGCCCATGAAGGAAAAGCTGGTGAAACTGCTGCCGGAAGCACGCATCGAAGTCGCCCATGGCCAGATGCCGGAGCGCGAGCTGGAGCATGTGATGCGCGACTTCACCCACCAGCGCTTCAACCTGCTGTTGTGTACCACCATCATCGAGACCGGCATCGACGTGCCCACCGCCAACACCATCATCATCAATCGCGCCGACAAGTTCGGCCTGGCGCAGTTGCACCAGTTGCGTGGCCGCGTCGGCCGCTCCCACCACCAAGCCTACGCCTACCTGCTCACCCCACCGGACGGGGTGAAAGTCACCCCCGCCGCCGCCAAACGCCTGGATGCCATCCAGAGCATGGAAGACCTCGGTTCCGGTTTCTACCTGGCCATGCACGACCTGGAAATCCGTGGCGCCGGCGAGGTGTTGGGCGAGTCGCAAAGCGGCGAAATGCAGGAGGTTGGTTTCAACCTTTTCAACGACATGCTGGCTTCGGCGGTCAAATCCCTGAAAGAAGGCCGTGAGCCGGACATGGACGCGCCGCTCAAGGCCACCACCGAAATCAACCTGCATATGCCCGCCCTGCTGCCGAGCGACTATTGCGGCGACATCCACGAACGCCTGGTGCTGTACAAGCGCCTGGCCAACTGCGAAACGCTGGCGGAACTGGATGGATTATCGGTAGAACTGATCGACCGCTTCGGCCTGTTGCCGGAACCCGCCGAAGCGCTCCTGGGCGTGCACCGCCTGCGCCTGGAAACCAAACCCTTCGGCATCAGCCGCCTGGCCGTGAGTTCAGAAGGGGCGAGCATCCAGTTCGAGCCGAACCCGCCGTTCGACCCGATGAAACTGATCAAACTGATCCAGACCAAGCGCGAATACAAACTCGCCGGCCAGGACAAGCTGAAGATCGTGAAAGACTGCCCCGGCCTGAGCCAGCGGCTGGAACTGATTCGCGGCTTCCTGCGGGAAATCGCGTAGCGCCGGCGCTTCGCCGGCTTTTCCTCCCTACGCGGGCTGTCTGTTCACGCCCTATGGTTCACGGCTACCCGGCTGGCCAGGGCTCGACCAACACCAAGCCCGGAATCACCTTGAAGTCGCTGGTGTTACGCGTGGCCAGCGGGATGCCATTGGCAAGGGCAATGGCGGCGATTTGTGCGTCCCGGGTGGTGATGGGGCGGCCGAGTCGGCGCCTTTCCGCGACGATGGCCGCGAAGTGCTCCGCCGCCGCCGCGTCGAAAGGCAGGCAGCGCCCGGCGAAATCTTCCTCGAACATGTGCCTTGCAGCGGCGGCCAGCACTTCGCGCCGCCTTCCATTCGGCAGTAGTCTGACGCCCAGGCTGATCTCGGCCTGGGTAATCACACTAACCCGCGCTTCTCCGGAATGGGCATCGACCCAGGCGACCACGGTGGGATCGGCTGCGGCCGCATCAACTCGGAAAGCACGTTGGTATCGAGCAGGATCATTGCCCGTCACCTCCGGAAAAATCCGGCAACTGGCGATCAGGGAGGCGGGTGAATTCAAGCTCCACCCCGCCGAGCGCGGCGAAACGGTGTTGCAGGCGGGTGCCCAGGCCCTCGCCAGGTTCGGCCGGGCCGACTGCCTGGCGCAAGATCCGCCGCGCCTCCTCTTCCATCGAGCGCCCGTAACGCGCCGCTTGAAGGCGAAGACCGGTCTTTGTCGCTTCGTCCAGATTACGAATCCTAATGGTTGCCATGTGGCCTCCTTTGCATGCAGTGCTAGCGGTGTATGCGCCACATAGAGTGAATTCAAATTCAACCCAAGCCGCCGGAATTCAACAGCTAGCCCGGACTTTGCATAAAGCGGGCGAGATACAAGTTAAGCATTTGATATAATTGGAGTTATCCAGAAACCAATTCGTAAAAAATGCCCACCTGTTCTCGCCCTGCTGCTGATTTTACCCCGGAGCAACTCCGATTTCCGCCCGCTGCGGGCTTCACAATCCGTGCCGACTTCCGCAGCGGAGAGGTCTCCTCGGATCTGGGCGCTTTGCTGCTGGCGGCCGTGGATCGTCGTATCGGCCTGATCGATCGCTTGACCGACGCCATTGTCGAT
>PFJX01000063.1 GCA_002784045.1 Hydrogenophilales bacterium CG_4_10_14_3_um_filter_63_21 | reverse complement strand
GATCCAGCCGCAGATGCCATTCAAGCCAGGGCAGGCCGAGGGCCAGGCGATCGGTGACGGTGAGATCGGTGAGCAAGGCCCAGCCGCCGGCAATGACATCGGCCACGCCGGCGAGGAACAGGAACAGGAATGAACCGGTATGCAGAAAGCCGGGGTGGCGGCGCACCGCGAACAGGGAAACGACGCCCGAGAGCAGGGTGAAGACCACCGCGCAGTAGGCGAAGAACAAAGGCATTCCGTCCACCATGCTCACGGCAAAAAACTCGCTACCAGGAAACTCGCTACCAGGAATTTCAACCACATATTGTTTTAGGCACCGCGGAAGAAATGACCTCAAAAAGGTTTGAAGCGCATTCTCCGCGTCAACCAGCCACTGCCCCAGGAACGCTATACGAGCTCGCGAGCGTACCATCCTGGCCGGCAAGATCAAGGTCGGCGTCTTTCCCGACGACCCGCGTGGCTAGCAGCCTGTCGGACTTTGGAATCGTCGGCTGCAAATTGACCGCAGCGGCCTATTTTTCACCGGCTTTTTGCCCCATAGCTGGGCTATGCGGCGGCAAATCCGGCAAAAACTGGCCTCGCTGGGGCCGATTTTCGCTATCGACGACCAAAGTCCGACAGGCTGCTAGGGATTACATCCCGCTCAGGTTGAAGTATTCCAGCAAGCTCAATCCGGAAACGCCGGACAGGAAGGTGAGCGCCGCGCGGGCGAGGGGTTGTTGGCTCAGGTTGGCGAAGACGCCGACCTGGATGGTACGAATCTGATTCACCATTTCGTCGACCTGGCTGGCCAGGCCACCTTCACCTTCTCCGAGCAGTTGCATGCGGTAGCGCGCCAGGCGGCGCAGGGCTTCCGAGCGCACGCTTTCCGCGACCCGGCGCAGGCGCCAGGCCGCCGCCAGCAGCACGGCCAGGGTGAACCCCACCAGCAGATAGAGCGAGAGCGGCGCCACCCAGTGGTCGAACAGGCGGCTTTGCGCGAAGAACAGCAGGAACAGAATCACGAAGGGGTAATAAATCAGGCGCTGCACCGGTTCGGTGGCGCGCGCCAGGAGTTGCACGTCCATCCAGTCGTCATACAGGCATTCCAGGTAGGTGTCCGGCATCCCGAAGCGCTCCATGCTGTGCCCCGGCCAGCGGGTTTCGCCGGTGAGGGCGCGCGCCATGGCGATGGCGTGGCGGGTCACGCGCAATACATAGACCAGCAGCCACAGGAAGGCCGAGATCGAGACCACTGTGACGCCGTAATCCAGGGCGCGCATGGCGAAGCTGCGAACCGGGGCGTGGGGAAAACCATAGGCCATGAAGCTCGCCAGTCCCAGGATCCAGAACATGAGCAGGGTGAGCAGGTAGGGGCGGGCACTGTGGAGAAAGGGCGGTGGGTTGAGCGAGCGTTTCCCGAGTGCGCGCCGCAGCAGGGAGCGGCTGTCGCGCGCACGGGTCGGACTGAGCCGGGGTTCGTGTCCGAGCGCGCGCAGGAAGTCGCGCCACACGGCCAGGGTGGAACGGCGCGACGCGACATCCGGCTCGTCTTGTCGCACACCCTTGAAGTAGCGCGCCATGCAACGCCGCGCGCAGGCCGCCAGGGTGCTTTGCGCGCGCGCCAGCAGGCAGAGGGCGAGCAGGCCCGCGCCCAGGCGGATGAATTCGGTGGGCCAGGCGCTGCCGCCTTCCAACCAGCCGAAGGGTTCACCCACCGGCATTGGCAGGCAGGCCACGAAGCCGGCCGTGAACACCGCCACGGTGATGCCACCATAGACCCAGCGGTGGCGGCGGCGCGGCTGGCGCAGGGCGCGGCGCCAATTCGGATAAAGCAGCGACAGCAACAGGGCGCCACTGGCCAGCGTGGCCAGCACCCAGCCCAGCCGCCACAGCGGCAGCTCGCGGGCGGCGGAGGCCTGGGGATTGGCGCAGTGGCCGGGGAAGTCCGTGCAAGCTCCCGGCGTTGTATTCAAGGGGACGAACTGGCTGCGACCCACCTCGAATAGCCGGGCCTGCCGCCAGGCGGCGTGATGGCTCGTGCCGCCCGCCATCTCCGCCAGCACCGCCCGCGTGGTGGCGTAGGCGGACGTCTGGTAGCTGTCACGGAATGGCGGCGCGTCGCCCTGCACTGGCGCGGCCAGGCTGAGGCCATAGCCGGAGGCGACCAGCAGGTTGCGGGTGGTGCGGTTGTCGGCCGGGTGCAACATCGCCGCGTCCAGGTCGGTGGTGAAGAAGAGCGCATCCGGAATGGCTCCGCGCATCGCTTCCAGGGCGAGCAGTTTGTCGTGGTAATCGTCGCCGAGGATGCCGATGGCGCGTATTCCCGGCTTGCCCGCGCGTTGCAGTTCGCTTTGCTGGCGCAGCAGGGCTTGCGCCAGGCGGCGCAGGTAGTCGATCTGGGCATCGCCTTCCGGGCGCTCGATGGCGGTCTTTTCGTCCTTGCCGGATTTGTCCTCCTTGCTGGCGCCGCCCGCCCGCTTGCCATCGACGCCGCGCAGATAACCGGTTTTCAGCACCTCGACCCGGTATGGCCGCAGGGCGTCCTCCAGTGCCGCCGAGAGGCCGCGCGCATAGGCGGTGTCACGCTGCCCGACCAGGGCCACGGTGATGCCCTCTCCTCCCAGGACAGGCCAGTTTCTGCCGGGCAATTCCTGCCCGCGCCAGGTAGGCCAGCGCCCGTCGATGCCGCGCGCCGCCAACTCGCCCGCCAGAGCCCGCGCCAGTTGCTCATCGTCGGCGATCCGGCTGGTGAAACCGCCGAAATGGTGGGCGAAGGCGGCATCGTGGCTGGTTGTACCGGTTTGCAGCTTGTCCGGCGCCAGGGTGGCGAAGGGGGAATGCCAGTGCAAGCGCTGGGCGAAGTCCGGCGCGGCCTTGTCGCCCAGCAATCCCTGCAAGGTTCCGCTCGAAGCCGGGCCGATCAAATGCAGTTCGCAGGTGGCCGGCAACGTTTGCAGCAGGCTGCGCATGCGTGCCAGCAGCGGCGCCGGGCCGCCTTCCCGGGGGCGCTGGCCCAGCGCCGCTTCGTCCAGCCAGAGCAGGAGGATATGGCGCTTCGCCACAGCCGCATCACGGCGCTTCGCGCGGCGGGTCTCTTGCGTATGCCACTCGAACGGCAGCAGTTTGGGCAACCCTGGTTCGCCGGGCTCCACATAGCCGATATGCTCCGCGTCCTCCGCCGCGTAGCCCGCGGCGCCCAGCGCGGAAACCACGGCATAACGGATGCGGCGGCGGAATTCCTCGGCCCCCACGTAGGGCGAACCGGGCAGCAGGATACCCAGGGTGGCGACACGGCAATCCTCGCCGCCATGGCATTTCTGCCGGGCCAGTTCGGCCAGCCAGGCCATCGTGTGGCTGTTACCTGGATTTTTCTCGCGGTGCCGCGCGACCGCCGAAAACGGATCCTGCCAGAGGCGTGCCTCCGCCTGCTGTACACCGGCGCTTTCCACCCCGGCCAGAGGCTGGTCCGGCCGCGTGCCGATCAGCGGCCAGGGCGTGAAAATGGCCCCCATCGCCAACATCAGGGCAAGCAGGAACGGGGGCCAGAGGGGCAAGGAGGGAGAGGAGGTCGAGTCGGACATGGGGGCCGGCTTAGAAATAATTCATGCCGCCGTCTTTCCTGAGGGGAGACCGAGACAGGTCCTCAGGGCGAGCCAGCCGGCCACTCAAGCCGCTTGCAGAAACCGTCCGTGGCACCAGCCCACCAGATCCATCACCCCGTTCACCTCGTCCAGCACATCGACCTTCCACCACAGGCCGCTTTGTTCCAGCGCCTGCACGCGGGTGCCGATCGGGATGGGGCTGCCGGCGAGGAGGGCGTGCTCGGAGCCGGGGCCACCGCGCACGTTGAGCGCGGCGCTGGCGGTGAACATCGGCAAATCGTCTTCCCGGCGGCCGAAGAGGCGGGCGCGCAGGCTGACCAGCGGGAAGTCGGGGCCGGGGTCGCTCTTGCGGCCGGGGGCGATGTCGTCGTGGCCGATGATGTCCCGCAACGCGTAGTGGGCGATCAAGGCCTGGGCGACACTGAAGGCGGCGTCGATCTGTTCCGCGGTGTAGGTCTGCCAGCCGCTGGGGGGCAGGCCGGGGGCATCGTTCTTGTGCTTGGCGACGCGGACCTGATCGTCCGGAACGACGATCTTGAGTGGTGAAACCCATTGTCCGGCGATGTGGTCGAGGCGCCCGACGTTGTCCAGTTCGATGCCGATGCTGTGGTGGTTGAGGCCGCTCACCCCTTCCCAGGAGGAGGCGCCGGCGTGCCACGCGACCACGTTGAAGGGCACCAGTTGCGTGATCTTGCCGTCGCGGCCGATGACCAGATGGGCGGAGGCCTTGGCTTGCGGGCTGGCCAGCCAACTGATGCTGCTTTCGGCGTTGCGTCCGGCGGTGTAGTGCATGACCAGCCAACGTGCCTGCAAGGCGCCACCCTTGTTGGGACTGGCCCGGTAGGGCAGGGCGCTGCCGTCATCTTGAAGCAGCCGGTGATTGCGGATTTTCATGAGAACTCCTTGCTTGCGGTCGGGTGCGCGCGGGGGGCCCGCTGGCGGGCGCCAGAGGACTTTAGCAAGGAGGGTGCCAAGGCGACATGGGTGAAGGCGCCACCACCACGGGCAAGAGGACGGCAAAACTGGGGCGGCGATGACCCGGTCGGGTCTGCGCGCATGGGTGTGAAAAGACCCACGCCGGGATGGTTCAGGACGGACGCAAAATGGCGCCCACGCGGGAAAGGGCGATATAACCTTCGCCCGCGGCTTCAGCATCCTGGGCGGCCTCGCCGCCATGATCGTTAGCCCTGACCGCGTTTTTTCGGAGTTGCCTGAATATGGATATCTTGTCGTTTGTTTCGTCCAACGGCGCGGCGCCGCGCAAACTGGAGCGCATCGAATCGTGCCCGGGCGAGGGTTTTGTCTGGCTCGATTTCACCCGCGAGCAGGAACAAAACTGGCCGGAAACGGTGCAAGGCCTGGGCTGTGGCCAACTGCATGAGCGCCACGCGCGCGACAGCCTGAACCCGGCGCACCCTTCTTTCTTCGACAGCACCAGCGACTACGACATGGTGATTTTTCGCGGCCTGGCGCCGGAGATGGAAGACAACCAGTTCAGCACCCATCCGATCGCCTTTTTCCTGTTCGACCGGCTCCTGGTGACGGTTCAGCCGGGTGGGAGCCGCTCGGTAAAGGCCGTGAAGGAACGCCTGCTCAGCCAGAATGGCCGCGTTCCGGCGAACCCGGCGGCGCTGATGCACCTGATCCTCAACGCGATGGTGGATCGCTTTCTCGCCCTGCGCGAACCGCTCACCCAACAGATGGAAGTGTGGATGCAACGCCTGCTCGATCCGCGCCGGCGCGGCGACAAGTGGTATCGGGTGATGAGCCATCGCAGCCAGTTGCGGCGCCTGGAAACCCTCTGTGACGAACAGGAAGATGCCCTGGTCACCTGGCGCGACAGCAGCCGCCTGGAGATCAGCGAGAGCCTGCATGTCCGCTACACCGATCTGCTCGAACATATCCGCCGGGTCGCCAAATTCGCCATCAGCCAACAGCATGAAGTGGAAGGCTTGATGCAGTTGCACTTCGCGGCGCTGTCGCACCGCACCAATGAAATCATGCGCGTGCTCACCGTCCTCTCCGCCATCTTCCTGCCGCTCACCCTGATCGCCGGCATTTACGGCATGAACTTCGAGCACATGCCGGAATTGCACACCCGTTATGGCTACTACTACACGCTCGCCGGCATGCTGTTGCTGGTGGCGCTGCTGTTGGGCTGGTTCCGCTGGAAGAAGTGGTTCTGAGCCCTTCAGCGCAAACTCATTGCCAGCCAGAATAGGCGCCGGGTCATTTCCGCCTTGCGCGCCGGGCTGGTCGGTGGCCGCGCCGCCACCGAGGCTTCCCTGATCTGCAAAGTGGGCGCGGAGCTTAAACGTGCCCGTTCCGGTTGCGCCGCCTGTGCCACCGCCTGTGCCACCGCCTGTGCCATTCCGACCGACAACACCAGCAGTATTCCCATCTGGCCTGATTTCATGATCGTCTCCCGCCTCGCCGCCTCCCACCCCATGCGGAAGACCGTGTAGCCAGGCTAGGCGGGCAAAACCAGCGTGATAAGCAACCCGGTTTGAACCGGGACGGCCCACCGGGTTGGCGTCCCTGGACGCGCCTTGTTCTGGCACACTGCGGCCGCATATGCGCAATGTTCTGATTCCACTTTTTCGAGGTCACGCATGACTGTATGGACCGATTTCCTGGCCGCCCAGGGCGCCACTCTTGAGGGCGAAACCGTCGCAACCTTCGGCGCCCCCGTCGATGAACTGCTCGCGGCGCGCGACGGCGCCGTGCTCGCCGATCTCTCCCACTACGGCCTGATCGGCTTCGCGGGCGAGGAAGCGCAAACCTTCCTGCATGCCCTGATCAGCAACGATCTACGCAACCTCTCCGAGAGCGCCGCCGTGTTCGCCGCCTATCTCTCGCCCAAGGGCCGTATGCTGGCCAACTTCCTGGTGTTGAAGCGCGGCGGCGACCTCCTGGTGCTGCTGCCCGCCGCCCTTCGCGAAGCCATCCAGAAACGCCTGTCGATGTACATCCTGCGCGCCAAGGTGAAGGCGCGTGATGCCAGCGCTGAATGGGTGCGCCTGGGGTTGTCTGGCCCCGGCTCCGCCGCCGCCGTGGCCGCCCTGCTGGGCAAAGCGGTTCCGGCAGGCGCTATGAGCATGGCGCATGCGGAAACCGTTTTCGCCCTCCGCCTGGGCGAGCAGCGCTTCGACTTGTTCGTGGCCCCCGCCGCCGCCCCGGCGGCCTGGGCCGCGCTAGCCGCCACGCACCGCCCGGTGGGCGCGCCGGCGTGGGACTGGCTGCTGGTGAATGCCGGCATTCCCACCGTGTTGCCGGCCACCCAGGACCATTTCGTGCCGCAGATGGCGAACATGGAAGTGCTAGGTGGGGTGAGCTTCAACAAGGGCTGCTATCCCGGCCAGGAAATCGTCGCGCGCAGCCAGTACCTGGGCAAGGTCAAGCGGCGCCTGTACCTCGCCCATGTCGACGCCGAGGCAAAAATCGGCGACGAACTATTCAGCCCGGATCTGGCCGATCAGTCCACCGGCAGCGTCGCCAACGTCGCGCGAGCGCCCGGCGGCGGCTATGACGTGCTGGCGGTGGCTCACAGCAGCAGCGTGGAAGCGGGGGTGGTGCATCTGGGCCGCCGCGACGGCCCGCGCCTCGCCTTCCGGCCTTTGCCTTATCCGGTGTGAGCCGAGGCAACACGCCCGGAAACCACGCCCCTTTACTCACGCGTGAGTGAAGGGGCGATGCCTGGTTTATTTGGCGGGTTCTACCGGCTTCAGGAACATCTGCATCAGGGCTGCCGGATCCATCGGCGTATTGGCCGGGGCGGCGCTGGCGGTAGGAGCGGCAGGGGCGCTGGCAGCCGCGGGGGACGGCGGCATCATGAAGGGCATGAACGGCAGGAAGGAGGGCTGTGCCGCGGGCGCGGGCGCGGTGGCCTGCGGCGCGGCCTGGGGGGTGGCCTGTGGCATGGGTGGGAAGAACGAGGAGAGTCCGCTTTGCGCTGCCGGTGCGGCTTGCGGGGCGGGCTGGGGCGCGGGAATCGGGAACGGCATGAAGAAGGGCATGGCCTGTTGCTGGCCGGGTGCGGCAGGGAACGGAGTGATTTGCTGATAACCCTGTTGGAAAGGATTCCCTTGCTGATAAGGGTTTCCTTGCGGCATCTGGAAGAAGCCGGGTTGGACGTTCTGCTGTTGCGGCATCGCGAAGAAGCCAGGTTGGGCGTTTTGCTGTTGCGGCATCGCGAAGAAGCCGGGTTGGAACTGCTGCTGCGGTAGCGCGAAAGGCAGGCCGGGCAGGTTGGGCGCCGAGGGGGTAAAGGCACCATAACCTGGCGCGCCGTATCCGGGTGCCGAGTACCCTTGCGCGCCGTAGCCGGGCAGCGCGAACGGCATAGGCGAGCCTTGCTGGAACAAGGGGTTGCCGGCGAAGGGGCCGCCCATGTATGGGTTGGCCAATGGGTTGAGGTAACCGCCGGTGAGCAGGCCGGGCGCCAGTTGCAGTGCCGGGCCGCCGAGCGCGCCAAGGGCGGCCAGAGCGCTCAACCCGCCCAGGGGGTTGGACATTCCGCCGTAGCCGCCATACCCCCCATAGCCGCCGAAAGGGTTGAACGAGGGCGTCGGCGCCATCATGGCAAGCGGGTTCATCATGTTTTCGAAACCGGCCTGGGCTGAACCAGCGACGGCAACGAGCAACAGCGGGGCTAGGCGTTTCATGGATGTCTCCTGGGAATTTGGGGGAGAACCGGGAACCGGTGTCTCTTGCGGGTCCGGAAGTTCAGTACCGGGATGCATGCCCCACGCCGGACCAGCGCGGGGCGACTTGCCTGTTACAGGTCGCCGTCGGCGGCCGCGTGCATGATGACGTCCATCTTGTCGCGAATATCCACAGCGTACTTCAGCAACTCGCTGGGAGCGCCCATCTTGCCGGAGATGGAATCCAGCCAGGAGGTGTTCCAATCCAGGGTCAGCACCCAGATGTTCTTGTCGGCATCTTCCATGATGGCGATGCGGCAGGGCAGGTAGACGATGGCTTCCGGGGCGTATTTGAGGATTTCACGGCCGGCGGCGATATCGCAGTAGTGGTAGACCTCCATGCGTGGCGCGTCCTTGTCGCCAAGCACCGCCTGGATGTCCTTCCACATCGGGCTTTCACCCACTTTCTTGAAGTTGAGTTTGTTGGCGCTCAATTCCATCGACTGCTTGACGTCATCGAAAGACAGCCCTTTCTTGGCCGGGTACTTGATGGCCATCAGGTTCATGACGTCTTTAACATCCATGCGCGAGACCATATTCATCATCGGCATCATCCGTTTCATCAGCGCCGCCTTTTCTTCCGGCGGGATGGAGCGCGACATTTCATAGGGGCGGGTGCCACGGCCGCCGGGAGACACCGGCAGCACCATCGGGCCGGCGGATATGGGCACGTCGGCCAGGTAGGGGTTGGCCGCGGGCGCCAGTTGGGCCGCGGCGGGGACGCTGAGGGTCAGAGCCAGGGCGGCGATCAGGGTGGTGTTTTTCATGTATTGCATCCTTCCTTGTTGAAACTGTTGGGTGGGGGGGTGGGTTATTTGGGGAGAACCGTGGAGAGGCCCAGCATTTTCCAGTCCTGCATGCCGCCACGATACCACTTGAGTTTGTGCGCCGGATAACCCAGGGCCAGTAATTGCTTGATGTTGGTGGGAGACTGCCCGCACCAGGGGCCATTGCAATACAGGACCAGGGTCTTGGCGTTTTCGAAGTTCCACAGGCTGCCCTGGCGCGCGGCGCCAAAGCGGAAGACCAGGGTCTCGGCGATTTTTTCCGCGTCAGTATGGGCGGGGTGCAGTTCCTGCCAGGGGATCGCCACGGCGCCGGGGATGACGCCGGAACGGAGCGGCCAGTCGCTGTCACGCGAGTCGATCACCATCACATTGGCGTCGCGGCCGACTTTTTTCAGGTATTCCAGCAGTTCCAGTTCGCCGATGGTCTCGACACCGGGAGCGAGTTGCATGGGCTGGATGCAATAAGGCGGGCAGGGGCGCGAGGTGAGCGTGTAATCCGGGTCGATCATGTTGTCCGTGTCCGGATTGCGCTCGATGCTGACATTTTTGCCCAGGTGCAGCACGTCCACCGCCTTGACCGCCTGGGTGATGTTGACGGGCTTTTCGCTTGCCAGGACAGGCAGGGTGCTTGCCCAGAACAGGGCAAGGCAGGTTGCGGTGATGGCTGTTTTCATGTCGTCCTCCTCCTGCTCACATGAGCATGGGGGAGGCATTGTGGACGTAGCGGGAGGTGGGCGGCAAGAGTGAGTCTTTTCCAACATGGTATGAGTCTGAACGGTAGAGCGTATTTCCATCGAGGAATGAGTCTGAACGGTACAAATGGGATCGATCATTGGAG
>PFJX01000118.1 GCA_002784045.1 Hydrogenophilales bacterium CG_4_10_14_3_um_filter_63_21 | reverse complement strand
GACTCCTTGGCTGTTTACACGGGAAGCCATGACACGACTGGCTTTGTAGGGTGCGGTCACAGTGCATCCACACTTAACGCGAACTGAGCCAAGAAAAAGGGCGGGTTTTTCCAAACCCACCCTTTTCCCTGTGGGCGCGAACGCTTACAGGCTGTAGTACATCTCGAACTCGACCGGGTGGGTGGTCATGCGGAAGCGGGTGACTTCTTCCATCTTCAGTTCGATGTAGGCATCGATCATCTCGTTGGAGAAGACGCCGCCGCGGGTCAGGAACTCGCGGTCAAGGTCAAGGTGTTCCAGGGCCATTTCCAGGCTGTGGCAAACCTTCGGGATAGCCTTTTCTTCCTCGGGCGGCAGGTCATACAGGTTCTTGTCGGCGGGGTCGCCGGGGTGAATCTTGTTCTGCACGCCGTCCAGGCCGGCCATCATCAGGGCGGTGAAGCACAGATAAGGGTTGGCGGACGGGTCCGGGAAGCGCGTCTCGATGCGGCGGGCCTTGTCGGACATTACGTGCGGGATGCGGATGGAGGCGGAACGGTTGCGCGCCGAGTAAGCCAGCATCACCGGGGCTTCGAAGCCGGGCACCAGACGCTTGTAGGAGTTGGTGCCAGGGTTGGTGATGGCGTTGAGCGCGCGGGCGTGCTTGATGATGCCGCCGATGTAGTACAGCGCAAACTCGGACAGGCCGGCGTAGCCGTTGCCCGCGAACAGGTTCTTGCCGTCTTTCCAGATGGACTGGTGCACATGCATCCCGGAACCGTTGTCGCCGACGATGGGCTTGGGCATGAAGGTGGCGGTCTTGCCATAGCTGTGGGCGACGTTCTGCACCACATACTTGAGCACCTGGGTCCAGTCGGCGCGCTTCACCAGGGTGGAGAACAGCGTGCCGATTTCGCACTGGCCGGCGGTGGCGACCTCATGGTGATGCACTTCGACCGGCACCCCCATTTCTTCCAGGGCCAGCACCATGGCGCCACGGATGTCATGCAGCGAATCGACCGGGGGTACCGGGAAGTAGCCGCCTTTGACGCCGGGACGGTGGCCCATGTTGCCGCCTTCATATTTTTTGCCGGAGGACCAGGCGGCCTCTTCGGACTCGATGGCGACGTGGGTGCCCGACATGTCGGAATGCCAGGTGACGGAATCGAAGATGAAGAATTCGGGTTCCGGGCCGAAGTAGGCGGCATCCCCCAGGCCGGTGGACCTCAGATAGGCCTCGCCCCGTTTGGCGATGGAACGTGGGCAACGGTCATAACCACGGCCGGTGTCGGGTTCGATGACATCGCAGGTCAGGATGAGGGTGGGTTCATCCATGAACGGGTCGATGTTGGCGGTGTCCGGGTCCGGCATCAAAAGCATGTCGGAAGCCTGGATGCCTTTCCAGCCGGCGATCGAGGAGCCGTCGAAGGCGTGGCCCTCGGTGAATTTGTCTTCGCTGAAGCCGCTCTTGGTAACCGGCACGGTCACGTGCTGTTCCTTGCCACGGGTATCGGTAAAACGGAAATCGACGAACTTGACGTCGTTATCCTGGATCATCTTCATTACATCGGCGACCGCCATTTTGAGCTCCTTGTGTGACTGGTTTGCGTGAGTGGTTTATCCACGGGGCATAAAGCCGAACCCATTAAGCAGGTTCCATGCCATACCCCGAAAAGGTGATAGAGCATTGTGCCACAAGGGGTTGAGTCGGGGCCGGGAAAAAACGGGCAAAACACTTGCGCTAGATTGGTGCGCAATGCCTCAAATTGGTGCATTTGCATGTTTTTAACGTGAAACAACCGCCATGCCGTGGGAGCGGACCGTGTCCGTTATGCACGGGTTTGTGTAACCGCGAAGGTCAGGTAGCCTTCGCCAACCTGATTGATGCCTGTACCGACCATGACCGACCGTTATACCGTTTTCGGCAATCCCATCGCCCATTCAAAATCGCCGCGCATCCATGCCGCGTTTGCCGAACAGACCGGGCAAAACCTGGCTTATGAAGCTCGCCTCGCGCCGCTGGATGGTTTCGCCGCCGCCGTCGCTGGGTTTCGCGATGAAGGCGGGCGGGGCGCCAATGTCACGGTGCCGTTCAAGGAACAAGCCTATGCGCTGTCCACTTCCCTGAGCGCGCGCGCGCGCGCGGCCGGCGCGGTGAATACCTTGACGTTCGCGGCCGATGATGTGCTGGGCGACAACACCGATGGCGTCGGCCTGGTCAATGACCTGGCCGGCAATCTCGGCCTCGACCTCGCCGGCAAGCGAATCCTGTTGATGGGGGCGGGCGGCGCCGCGCGCGGGGTGATGCCGCCGCTGCTGGAACAGGGGCCGGCGGAGCTGTTCATCGTCAACCGGACGGCGGCGAAGGCTGAGGAACTGGTAGCGCTGGCATACCCGCAAGGGGTAGGCGCTAGATTGGCGGCGGGGGGTTATGCGGATGTCAGCGGCCGTTTCGATCTGGTCATCAACGCCACTGCCGCCAGCCTTTCCGGCGATCTGCCGCCGCTGCCCGCGGGCCTGTTCGCCGACGGCGCGCTGGCCTACGACATGATGTACGGCAAGGACACCCCGTTCCTGGCCTTCGCCCGCCGCGAGGGCGCGCGCTGTGCCGATGGCCTGGGGATGCTGGTCGAGCAGGCGGCGGAGGCGTTCTTTCTCTGGCGCGGGGTGCGGCCGGTGACGGCGCCGGTCATCGCCCTGCTGCGAGCCAACTGATGTTTCGCCTGCTCGGGAAAGGCCTGCTGCTGTTGGCGGCGCTGTTTTTGTTCATGCAATTCTGGTACCTCGGCCATGTGTTGTGGTGGAAAGCCTTCGACCCGGCTTCCACCGCGTTCATGGAATCCGGCTTGGCGCGCTTGCAGGAGAAACGCCCGGAGGCAGAGCTGCGGCATCGCTGGGTGGCTTACGCGCGAATTTCCATTCACCTCAAACGCGCCGTGATCGCCGCCGAGGACAGCAAGTTTCTGGCACATGAGGGCTTCGATTGGGATGGCATGGAAACGGCTTTGGAGAAGAACCTTCAGCGCGGCCGCATCGTCGCCGGCGGCTCCACCATTAGCCAGCAACTGGCGAAGAACCTGTTCCTGTCGGCCTCGAAGAATCCCTTCCGCAAGCTTCAGGAAGCGGTCATCACGGTGATGATCGAACAGCTATGGAGCAAGCGCCGCATCCTGGAGGTGTATCTCAACGCCATCGAATGGGGCAATGGCATCTACGGCGCCGAAGCCGCCGCGCGGCGCTATTTCAAAGGCTCCGCCGCTTCGCTGGGCCCGGGCGAGGCGGCACATCTGGCGGCGATGATTCCCAATCCGCGTTACTACGAACGCCACCGCTCCGCGCGGGGGCTGCAGAAGCGCCAGGGCACCATCGCCGCGCGCATGGGGCAGGTGGCGGTGCCGCGTTAGAATCCGCGCGCATTTCACCGGGAACCGCCATGTCCGACCAACACGAAACCCCCGCCCAAGCGTCTGTCGAGGACAACCTGAAGCAGGTCATGGATCTGCTGGGGCGGCATCGTCTGGTGGAAAGCCTGGTGCACAAGCAGGAGTTGTCACGCCCCGACATGCCGCGCCACGAACTGGTCGAGTCGCTGGTGCATAAGCAGAACCTGGCGGAACTCCGCAAGCACCTGGATCAGCTTCACCCGGCCGATGTCGCCTATATCCTGGAAGCCCTGCCGCTGGAAGATCGTCTCCTGGTCTGGGATCTGGTCAAGGCGGAGCGCGACGGCGACATCCTGCTGGAAGTCTCGGATGCGGTGCGGGAATCCCTCATCGCGGCGATGGACAACCGCGAGCTGGTGGCCGCCGCCGCCAGCCTGGATACCGACGAAATCGCCGACCTGGCGCCGGATCTGCCCAAGGACGTCGTCCAGGAACTGATGAAATCCCTGGGCTCCGCCCGCCGCGCCCAGGTCGAGTCGTCCCTGTCCTACGACGAGGACTCGGTCGGCGGCCTGATGGACTACGACTTCGTCACCATCCGCGCCGATGTCACCCTGGAAGTGGCGCTGCGTTATTTGCGTTTTCTCGGTGAACTGCCGTTGCACACCGACAAGCTGTTCGTGGTCGAGCGGGATGGCCGCCTGATCGGCGCCCTGCCGCTGAAGCGCATGCTGGTGCACGACCCGGAAGCGCATGTGGCGGCGGTGATGACCGACGACCCGGTGGTGTTCCACCCGTCCGACCCGGCCGAGGATGCCGCGCAGGCGTTCGAGCGTTACGACCTGGTGACCGCGCCGGTGGTGGACCCCAACAACCGCCTGGTCGGCCGACTCACCGTGGACGTGGTGGTCGACTTTATTCGCGAGCAGGGTGAGCAGGACATGCTGCAACTGGTGGGCTTGCGCGAAGAGGAAGACCTGTTCACCACGGTCTGGAAGGCGGCCAAGAACCGCTGGCTGTGGCTGGCCATCAACCTGTGCACCGCCCTGGTCGCCTCGCGGGTAGTGGGCGCCTTCGAGGGCAGCATCGAGAAACTCGCCGCGCTGGCCGCCCTCATGCCCATCGTCGCCGGCATGGGCGGCAACTCCGGCAACCAGACTTCCACCCTGGTGGTGCGCGGCTTCGCCCTGGGGCTGATCAACAAGGACAACGCGCGGCGCATTCTGACCAAGGAACTTGGTATTGCCCTGCTCAACGGGACGGTGTGGGGCAGCGTGATGGGCGTGGTGACTTACCTTCTCTACCATAACGCCGCGCTGGGCGGGGTGATGGCTGCCGCCATGCTGCTCAACCTGCTGGTAGCCGCGGTGGCCGGCTACCTGGCCCCGGCGATGATCGACCGCTTGGGCCGCGACCCCGCTTACGGCTCGGCGGTGCTTACTACCTTCATTACCGACAGCATGGGGTTCTTCATCTTCCTGGGGCTGGCGACGGTGGTGCTGCTGTAGGGCGGAACCGCCAGGCGGCGTTCCGCCCTACGCCAACCCTTTCGGCAACGGAAAATTCACATTTTCTTCGACCCCGTGCAGGGCCACCACGTGGCTCGCACCCAGTTCGCGCAATCGGCTGATGACGCCCTCCACCAGCACTTCCGGGGCGGAGGCGCCGGCGGTGACGCCGATCTGGGTTTTCCCGGCCAGCCATTCCGCTTGCAACTGCCCGGCGTTGTCCACCCTATAAGCCGGGGTACCGGCCTTGGCGGCGACTTCTCGTAGGCGGTTGGAGTTGGAGCTGTTGGGCGAGCCCACCACGATCACCACATCGCATTGCGTGGCCAGGGTCTTCACCGCGTCCTGGCGGTTCTGGGTGGCGTAGCAGATGTCATCCTTCTTGGGGCCGCGTATCTCCGGGAAGCGCGCCCGCAGGGCTTCCACCACGCGGCTGGCATCGTCCACCGACAGGGTGGTCTGGGTGACATAGGCCAGTTTCGAGGGATCAGCCACGTCAAGGCCAGCCACCTCTTCCGGGGTTTCCACCAGAAACATGCCGTCGCTCGACTGCCCCATGGTGCCTTCCACTTCCGGGTGGCCCTTGTGGCCGATCATGACGATTTCCAGTCCGGCCTCGCGCATCTTCTTCACTTCCACATGCACCTTGGTCACCAACGGGCAGGTGGCGTCGAAGATGTTGAGGCCACGCGCTTCCGCCGCGCGGCGTACCGAAAGCGGCACGCCGTGGGCGCTGTAGATCAAGGTGGCGCCGGGTGGCACCTCGGCCAGATTTTCGATGAAGACCGCGCCTTTCGCTTTGAGGTCATCCACCACGAATCGGTTGTGGACGACTTCATGGCGGACATAGATGGGCGCGCCGTATTTTTCCAGGGCGCGTTCGACAATGGTGATGGCGCGGTCGACGCCGGCGCAGAAGCCGCGTGGATTGGCCAGGAGGATGGTTCGCGGCATGGCTTAGTCGATGGCGAGGATCTTGACTTCGAAAATCACCGGTAGTCCGGCCAGGGGGTGGTTGAAATCGACGCGCACATGGTCGGCGTCGATCTCCAGCACCGTGCCGGCCAGGGTCTGGCCGTTGGGCAAGGTGAACTCGACGCCACCCTCAACCATGAGTTCCGTCCCGGCGGTGAGGTTGGCGCCGAGGTTGGCGCCGAGGTTGGCACCAAAGTCGCCGCGCGGCAGGCTATGGATCAGGGTCGGGTCGTGGGCGCCGAAGGCTTCGCCGGGGCCGAGTTCGTAAGTCAGGTGATCGCCGGCGTTGCGTCCCAACAGCAACGCTTCCAGACGCGCTTCCAGTTCGCCGACGCCCAGAGTGAAGGTCTCCGGGCCACCGTCGAAGGTGTTGACAATTTCCTGGCCGCCACATTCCAGGCGGTAATGCAGGGTGACCACACTGCCGGGGTGCGCGCTCATGGCCGTCCCTCCTTTTTGAAACTGTCCCAGATCAGCAGCGCGGCGCCGACCGTGATGGCGCTGTCCGCCACGTTGAATGCCGGCCAGTGCCAGGCAGCCAGATAAAAATCGAGGAAGTCGATGACGTGGCCATAGAGGACGCGGTCAATCACATTGCCCAACGCTCCGCCCAGGATCAGCGCCAGCGCGATGGAATACAGCGGGCGGCCGGCGGTCTTCCGCAGCAGATAGAAAATGACGGCCGCGGCGATGGCGGCGATGCCAAGGAAGAAAAACCGCTGCCAGCCGGGCTGGTCGGCGAACAGGCTGAAAGCGGCGCCGGTGTTGTGGACGTGGACCAGGTTGAAGAAGCCGGTGAGCGGGACGACGTCGATATAAGCCGCCAGCCTGGCCGTGATCGCCAGCTTGCTCAACTGGTCAAGCAGGATCACCAGAGCGGAGAGCCAGAGCCAGGAAAGGCTGGAGCGGGGGGCGGTCATGGCGCCCTCCCGTAGCGCAGGCATCCCCGCCTGCGAGCCTCACCGGGCAGGCTGGAAGCCTGCGCTACAGGGGGCGTTACATCAGGCATGTTCACGCGCTTCCCCTTCCCCATACAGGTTGCTCACACAGCGCCCGCACAGGCCGGGATGCTCAGCGGCCGCGCCGACATCAGCGCGGTAATGCCAGCAGCGTTCGCATTTTTCATGGCGGGAGGCGCGGGCCTCGACGCGGGTTTCGCCGCCGCTTTTCTCCACCCGCGCGGCGGAGGTGATCAGCACGAATTTCAAATCGTCGCCCAGGCTGGACAACAATTCGAAGTCGCCTTCAGCCGCCAGCAGCGTGACTTCCGCTTGCAGCGAGGAGCCGACTTTGCCCGCCACGCGCAAGGCCTCGATGTGCCGGGTGCAGAGGGCGCGCAATTCGCGCAGGCGGCCCCAGCGGGCGAGCAGATCATCCGCATCGGCTGGTCGCGGCAACTCGTGCCACAGGCTCATAAACACACTCTCCGATTCGCCTTGCAGCGCCCAGATTTCCTCGGCGGTGGCGGACAGAATCGGCGCCAGCAAACGGGTGAGGCTGTGCAGGATGTGCCACAGCACAGTCTGCGCGGCGCGCCGGGCGGTCGAGTTGGCGGCGCAGGTGTAGAGGCGGTCCTTCAGCACATCCAGATAGAAGGCGCCGAGGTCTTCCGAGCAGAATGCATGGAGACGTTGCACGGCGGTGTGGAAGCTGTAGGCGCGGGTGTCGGCGAGCACTTCTTCCTGCATCTGGTGGGTGAGCGCCAGGACATAGCGGTCGATTTCCAGCCTCTCGCCCACGCCCACGGCGTCGCGGCTCATATCGAAGTCGGCGGTGTTGGCGAGCAGGAAGCGCAACGTGTTGCGGATGCGTCGGTAGCCATCCACCGAGCGTTTCAGAATCTCATCGGAAATCGTCAGTTCGCCCGAGTAATCGGTGGAGGCCACCCACAGGCGCAGGATGTCGGCGCCGTAGGTATCCATCACCTTCTGCGGCGCGATGACGTTGCCCGTGGACTTGGACATCTTCTTGCCCTTGGCGTCCACCACGAAACCGTGGGTGAGCAGCGCCTTGTAGGGCGCATGGCCGTCCGTCGCGCAGCCGGTGAGCAAGCTCGACTGGAACCAGCCGCGATGCTGGTCGGAACCTTCCAGATAGAGGTCGGCGGGGTGCGCCAGGCCTTCGCGTTCCTTCAACAGGCAGGCGTGGGTGACGCCGGAATCGAACCAGACATCCAGGGTGTCTTTTACCTTGGCGTAGTCCTCGGCTTCGGCGCCCAGCAACTCGGCAGGGTCGAGGCTGAACCAGGCCTCGATGCCGCGTTGTTCCACCCGTTTGGCCACAATCTCCAGCAGTTCCGCCGAGCGCGGATGCAGTTCGCCGGTGGTTTTGTGCATGAAGAAGGCGATCGGCACCCCCCAGTTGCGCTGCCGCGAGACGCACCAGTCCGGGCGGTTTTTCATCATCGCTTCCAGGCGGGCACGGCCCCAGGCGGGGAAGAATTCGGTTTCCTCGACGGCGCGCATGGCTTTTTCGCGCAAGCCCGCCCGGTCCATTCCGATAAACCACTGCCGGGTCGCCCGAAAGATGATCGGCGTCTTGTGCCGCCAGCAGTGCGGGTAGCTGTGCTTGACCTGGGCCTTGGCAAGGAGATGGCCGTTCTCAGTGAGCGTTTCAAGCACCTGTCGGTTGCCGTCCCACACCGACAGCCCGCCAAAAATGGGGGTGTCGGCGTAAAACTTGCCATCGTCGCCGACCGGGTTGGCCACTTCCAGTCCGTATTTGAGGCCGGCGATATAGTCGTCGAGGCCGTGGCCGGGCGCGATGTGGACCAGGCCGACACCGGCGTCTAGGGTGACGAAATCGGCCAGGATCACCGGCACCAGCCGCTCATAGAATGGGTGGCGAAGTTGCAGGCCTTCCAGGGCCGCGCCCTTGATCTGGGCCACGGTTTCCACGGTCTCGAAGCCATAACGCTGGATTGCCGCTTCGGCCAGGTCGCGCGCCAGGATCAACAAGCCCTTCGGGGTGCGAACCAGGTCATAGGTGAAGTCAGGGTGTACAGCGACCGCGCGGTTGGCTGGCAGGGTCCAGGGCGTGGTGGTCCAGATCACGGCATAGGCCGGACAGTCGGCGGCAGCCGCCCCCGTACTCAAGCCCAGGCGCCGCGCCAGGTCAGCGCAGTCGGCCACCGGAAAGGCCACGTCGATGGCCGGCGATACTTTGTCTTCATATTCCACTTCCGCTTCGGCCAGCGCCGAGCCGCAATCGACGCACCAGTGCACCGGCTTGGCGCCGAGATACAAATGGCCATTGGCCTGGATGATGCCGAGCTGGCGAATGATGTCCGCCTCAAACTGGAAATCCATGGTCAGGTAGGGATGGTTCCAGTCGCCGAGCACGCCCAGTCGGATGAAATCGGCCTTCTGCCGTTCCACCTGGCTGGCGGCGTATTCGCGACACAGTTCGCGAAACCGGGCCGGCTCCATGTGCTTGCCGTGCTTTTTTTCCACCACCAGTTCGATCGGCAGGCCGTGGCAGTCCCAGCCCGGCACATAGGGCGCGTCGAAGCCATCCAGGGTCTTCGATTTGACAATGATGTCCTTGAGGATCTTGTTCACCGCGTGGCCGATGTGGATGTCGCCGTTGGCGTAGGGCGGACCGTCGTGCAGGATGAACTTCGGCCGGCCAAGACTTGCCGCGCGAATCTTTTCGTAAAGCTTGTTCTCCTGCCATTGCTTGATCCAGCCCGGCTCGCGGCGGGCGAGATCGCCGCGCATGGGAAAGGGGGTGTCGGGCAGGTTCAGGGTGGTTTTGTAGTCAGGCATGGCCAGTCGGCAGGTTAGTAGCGCCGGCATCTTGCCGGCTTGTGGCGTGATAGCCGGCAAGGTTCCAAGGAATACCGTCCCTGCGGGACATAATGCCGGCGCTACAGAATTCAGACATTCAACAATTCCCGCGCCTGTTTTGCGTCGAGATCGATCTGGGCGATCAGTGCGTCGAGGTTGGGGAACCTGGCTTCGTCGCGCAGTTTGTGCAGGAATTCCACACGCAGGTGCTGGCGATAGAGGGAGCGGTCGAAATTGAACAGGTGGACTTCCAGGGTCTGGCGGCCGTTGGCGTGCACGGTGGGACGGGTGCCCAGGCTGGCTACGCCGGGCCAGTCGGGTCGCTCCAGGCCCTGTACATGCACCGCGAAGATGCCCCGCAACGGCGGTTTGTTGTGTTTCAACTGGATGTTGGCGGTGGGGTAGCCGATCTTGCGGCCCAATTGGTCGCCGCCCACCACGCGGCCAGAAATCGAATACGGCCGGCCTAGCAGTTGCGCGGCCATGGCCATGTCGCCCGCGGCCAGCGCGCAGCGCACGGCGGTGCTGGAGGCGCGCTGGCCGGCGGCTTCGATGGTGTGCAGCGCCTCGGCCTGGAAGCCGAATTCGCGGCCCATGCGTTGCAGCAGGGCGAAATCCCCGGCGCGCTTGGCGCCGAAACGAAAATCGTCGCCCACCAGCACATAACGCGCCTTCAGCCCTTCCACCAGAATGCGGCGCACGAAATCCTCGGCGGAAAGCGCGGCGAAGCGTTTGCTGAAGCGGCAGACATGGACATGGGCCACGCCCAGATTGCGCAGGATTTCCAGCTTCTCGCGCAGGGAAGTCAGGCGGGTGGGGGCGGATTGCGGCGTGAAGATTTCGCGCGGATGCGGTTCGAAGGTCAGTACGGTGGGCGCCGCGCCCACCGAAGTGGCGCGCGCGGTCAGCCGCGCCAGCATGGCTTGGTGGCCAAGATGAATGCCGTCGAAATTGCCGATGGTGACGGCATTCGGGCGATCACTGGCGGGCCAGCCATGGGTCATCAGCATGGAGCGTGTATCTCTTTGAAAAGTCGCGAATTTTAGCGGTTCGCGGGATTCGCAGTCCATGCGTATGCCAAGGCGCTGGCAAAATCGTCGGGGTGCGGGGCCTTGTGAAACGAATGGTTTATTCGGTCTGCCAGGCTGAGCCGTTGTTCTGCTCGCGTGGTTCCAGCGCCGGGCTGAACAGTTGATAACGGTTCTTGCCGGCTTCCTTGGCCAGATACATGGCGTGGTCGGCGTGGCGCAGCAGGGTGTCGGCGTCGCCAGCATCGTTCGGATACAGGGTGATGCCGATGCTGGCCGAAAGGATGATGGGCGGCTCGACCAGGCCATGAGGCGAGGCGATGCTCAGGAGCAGGCGTGCCAGCGTTTCATCCACTTCCTTGAGGCTGTCGAGGCCGCCGAGCAGCAGGACAAACTCGTCACCGCCCAGTCGCGCCACGGTATCGTCGCCGCGCACGCTGTCCTGGAGCCGCCGCGCCACGCTGATCAGCAATTGGTCGCCCATCTTGTGTCCATGACGGTCGTTGACCGGTTTGAAACCATCCAGATCGAGTACGCAGATGGCCAGCCACTGGCCGCCGCGGTGGGCATGCACCAGCGCTTGTTGCATGCGGTCGGCGAGCAGCCGGCGATTGGGTAGATGGGTCAGCGGGTCGTAGTGGGCCAGGTCTTCCAGGTGCGCCTGATAGGCATGCCGCTCGCTAATGTCCTCGGCGATGCCAGCCACGCGGACGATCCGGCCCCGCTCGTCATGAATCGAATAGGACCGCGCCGCAATCCAGCGGATGCCGCCGTCAGGACGGCGGATGCGATAGGGCGGAAATTCGATGGTCTGCCAATCACCGCTGGTTTTGTTGGGGAGCTTTTCCAGCAGGGCGGGGCGGTCCTCCGGCAGCACCGCGTCGAACCAGTCCATGCCTTGCGCATAGAGGCTCGCGGCGCTACGCCCCCAGATGCGCTCATAGGCCGGGCTGATGTAGAGCACCCGCTGCCAGCCCGGCGTATTGATCCAGAACACCGCTTCGATGTTCTCCGCCAACTGGCGGAAGCGCGCCTCGCTTTCCGCCAGGCTTTCGGCGAGTTCCGCCTGGCGCCGGTTCTGCCGAGCCAGCAGGGTGAGGAAAAGGGTGACCAGGGCGGTGAGCAGAAGGGCCGTGGCGAGCACCACCGGCGATTCGTTGCCGCCGGCTTGCTGGTGGAAGCCTTCGGTCGCGCTCACCCGCACGCTCCAGACGCCCCCGGGTATGGCCAGCGCATCGTCGCGCCGGAGGGGTTCCGCGGAACGAATGCTCGGCGGCGACAGGCGACTGAAATGGTGGTGGATCAGGTGGCCACGGCCGTCCAGCAATTGCTTGTCGAGGCCAATCGGCGCCAGCTTGTGCAGGGTGTTCTCTATCAGCGCGCCGGGGCGCAATACCAGAATCACGAAACCGCGTAGCGCCGCCTCGCGCATGGCCGCCGTGGTGAGCGGCCATCCAGGCTGGAACACCGGTTGGTAAACCGCGACCGCCAAATACCCTTTGGGGTCTTGGACCAGGGCGAATGGCGGTGTGCTCCACGGCTTGCCGGAGCGCATGGCGGCCTCCATCGCCGCGCGATTTTCCGGGCGGGCATAAGGATCAAGGCCGATCGCCCGACGGTTGCGCGTCTCCGGCTCGCTGTAGATCACCGGGAAATAGAGCGGGCGCTCGGCGGCGGGGTGGGGATTCAGCGCATCGGCGGAGACATCGAAGAGCCCCTGCGCCGCATAGCCTTCGCCGCGCAGGCGTTGCTCAATCCGTTGCCGCTCGCTATGCATCACTTTGGGCGCCCAGTTGAGCGCCATGATGTCCGGAGTCCGCTCCAGCATCGGTGCCGTCATCACCTTGAACTCGTCGCGAGTGACCTCCTGGGAGGCATCGAACAGGCCGCGCAGGCTGGTCAATACCGTCAGGGTCTGATCCAGCGCACCCTGCAAGCGCAGTACGCGGTCGTGCGCCAGGTGCTCGAAATGCGCCCGTAGCCCCGCCTCCTCGCGGCTCTGGCTGTAGTGATAGGCCAAAGCGGAGATCAATACCCCCAACAACGCGATTGCGCCGATCCAGCGATAGGCTGTGATCGGCGGCGAGCTCACGGCGCCCGTGACCGGCCGCTAAGCCGCGCGGCGCTTGAATTGACGCAGGCGAAAACCCAGCAGCCAGAGGGTGCCGAAGTAAGCGGCCACGCCCCCCACAACCAGGCTGGCAAGGTGAAGCAGGCGTTGAGAAAATTCATACTTGATCCAGAGCGACTCTTTATCCATGCCCAACCAGAGCGATAGTCCCATAACGACCAGCGCGGCAAAAAGCTTTAAGAGAAAGCCGGCCCAGCCCGGCTGTGGCTGGAAAATCCCTTGGCTGCGCAGCTTGTGGAACAGGATGGCGGCGTTCAGGCAGGCGCCCAGGCCGATGGAAAGCGCCAGGCCGGCATGTTTCAGCGGCCAGATGAACATCAGGTTCATGGCCTGGGTGGCGAGCAGGGTGAAAATCGCGATCTTCACCGGCGTCTTGATGTTCTGCCGCGCATAGAAGCCAGGCGCGAGCACCTTCACCAGAATCAGCCCGAGCAGGCCCACCGAATAGGCGACCAGAGCCATGCGGGTCATCTCCACGTCGTGCGCGGTGAAGGCGCCATAATGGAACAGGGTGGTGATCAGCGGCACCGCCAGGACGCCCAGCGCCACAGCGGCGGGGGCGGCCAGCATCAGGGTCATGCGCAGGCCCCAGTCGAGCAGCTTCGAATATTCGCCGGTGTCGTTGTCGGCGTAATGCTTCGCCAGCGAAGGCAACAAGATGGTGCCCAGCGCCACCCCCAGCATCCCGGTCGGGAATTCCATCAGGCGGTCGGCGTAATACAGCCAGGAGACACTGCCGCTCTCCAGAAAGGAGGCGAACAGGGTGTTGATGAGCAGGGAAATCTGCGCGATGGAAACCCCGAACGCCGCCGGCCCCATGAGATAAAGAATGCGCCGCACTCCCTCGTCCTTCGGCGCCCAATCCCAGCGCGGCAGCATATCCAGCCTCTTCAACGCGGGAATTTGCAGCGAAAGCTGCAGGATGCCGCCGAGGAAGGCGCCCCAGCCCAGCGCCAGCACCGGTGGATCGAAATACGGCGCCGCGAATGCCGCCGCCAGGATCATCGCCACGTTCAACAACACCGGCGTGAAGGCCGGCACCATGAAGCGGCTCCAGGTATTGAGAATGCCGCCCGCGAACGACACCAGCGACATGAACAGAATGTAGGGAAAGACGATGCGGGTCAGGTCCACGGTCAACTGGAACTTGTCCGGGCTGGCCGTGAAGCCGGGTGCGGAAACCAGCACGATCAGCGGCGCGGCGATCACCCCCAGCGCGCTGGCCGCGGCTACCGCGACGAACAGCACCGTCGCCACGCGGGCGACCAGCAATCGGGTGGCCTCCTCACCGCGCCGGTTCCTGTATTCCGCCAGGATGGGCACGAAGGCCTGGGAAAAGGCGCCCTCCGCGAACAGGCGGCGCAACAGATTGGGCAGCTTGAAAGCGACAAAGAACGCATCAGTCGCCGCGCCCGCGCCGAACGCCCGGGCGATGATGGCATCGCGCACAAAACCCAGAATGCGGGACAACAGGGTCATGGCACTGACCGAGGCGAGGGCTTTGAGCAAATTCATCGGCAGGCGGGTTCGAGGGAAGGGGGACGGGACGCGGGATGGTAGCCAATGGCGCACCTCGGAGATAGCCATGCTTGCGAGCGAAACGGATTTCTATATAATCTGCGCCTCTTAGCGCCCGTAGCTCAGCTGGATAGAGTACTTGGCTACGAACCAAGGGGTCGGGGATTCGAATTCCTCCGGGCGCACCAGTAAGAAGAACAACAGCCTGCGTTAACGCAGGCTGTTTTTATTTTTGCAACCGCTAAATGGTGGCGTTCTGGTAGTCGGTTGCGAAATGCTTTCAAATCGCTGGACAAGCATCCCGATACCGGCCGCGCCGACTACGCTGTTTTTTCGATCGCTCCTCCCCACTTACAAAACTTGGCGCCTTACGTGGTAAGCGGAGATAGTCTGAGTCTCTTGCCACTTCCTTTCTGGCCCGATGTCCAAAATTCCCATTTCTGTCCTGGTCGTCATCCACACTGCGGATCTGCAAGTGCTGCTGCTGGAGCGCGCCGATGCGCCCGGTTTCTGGCAATCGGTCACCGGCAGCCAGGAGGCCGGCGAAACCTTGCGAGAGACCGCTATTCGCGAAGTTCGCGAAGAGACTGGCCTGGATGCGGGCCAATACACGCTGGCCGACTGGAATCTGGAAAACCAGTTCGAAATCTATGAGCGCTGGCGCCATCGTTATGCGCCCGGGATTACGCACAACACCGAGCATGTGTTCGGTTTGTTGTTGCCGGAACCGCTGCCGGCCACCCTTTCCCCGCGTGAGCATTTGAATCAGCGCTGGCTGCCTTGGCGGGAAGCGGCGGAGAAATGCTTTTCCTGGAGCAATGCGGAGGCGATTCGCAAGCTGGGTGGGGGCATAGCGTGAAACATGCGGCATTTGTAGCGCCGGCGCCTCGCCGGCGAGGCGCCGGCGCTACAGGGGCGCCCGGTTTCCTGCTCCGGGGTGTTCCAGCGTACGCGCTACCACCCAGGCACTGATTTCCATGGCGCCGGCGCGGCGCGCGGCTTTCGCCAGTTCGTTCAGGCTGCTGCCGCTGGTCATGACGTCGTCGAGCAGGGCAATGCGCTTACCAGTCAGATCCACGTCGCAGGCAAAGGCGCCGCGCAGGTTGTGTCTTCTCGCCTTGAGGTCGAGGCCGGCTTGCGGTGGGGTGTCGCGTACCCTTTGGCAGGCCTGGCAACAGGGAAGGTTGAGGTGGTCGCCCAGGCGACGGCCGATTTCCAGCGCTTGATTGAAACCGCGTTCGCGTAGCCGGGCCGGGTGTAGTGGCATGGGGACGATGAGGTCGGGATACGACGCCCCCCCCGAAAATCTCGCTGCGCTCGGCTCTCCCCCCGGGGGGCCAAGCAACGCTGGGGACGGCCCGGCGAGTTTCTTGATCTCCAGCCGTTCGGCCAGAGCTTCGGCGAACAGATCGGACAATTCCTGGGCGCCGCCGTATTTGCAATGCTGGATCAGTACATCAAGCGGGAAGCCGTAGCGGTAAACCGCTTCGCAACGCTCGAACTCGGGCGGCTTCTTCAGGCAGGCACCACAGAGCAGGCCGCCACGGGAGGGAAGGGCACATTGCGGGCAGCGTTCCGCTGGCAAGTAAGGAAGGTCGGCGGCGCAAGCGGGACAAATGAGCCTGCCTCGCGCCCGCGCGCCGCAGAGCATGCAGGCTTGCGGCAAGCTGATTCGCATAAACTTGATGCAGTTGTTCAGCATGGCTTTGAATGCGTTTGACAACTACGTCCCCTTACCGGAACATGCCGCGACTTTTTTCCCGATTTCCCGCTGATTCTGCACGCTTTTTCCCACTTCTCGATGTCTGAAAAACACCTTATTACGGCCGACTCCTGCAAGCGCTCCGCGCGCCTGTTCAATTACGGCACGATTGCCGGCGCCTTGTTGCCGATTCCCCTGGGCATGCTCTGGATCGCCGGTTCCATGTTCGTCTATGCCGCCAACGCCCACCACCCGGACCCACGGGTGGCGCATTACATCCGCTGGGGCGGTTATCGCTTCTACGCGGTGGCGGGCACGTTGACGGTGTTTTCCAACGACCTGGCGGCGTTTCTGGGCGGCGGCTCCAAAGGTTGGCTGGCGGTCTGGGCGCTGGCGCTCGTGGCCCTGGTGCCATGGTCGCTGTATGACATCTGGAAAGCGGGCCGCGAGGACTGGAAAGACCTCATCGTCGAGACGCATAAATGACTGACTTATCCCTTCCCCTCACCGCCAAAGCCTGGTCCCTGGACGAGGTGGAGGCGCTCTACGCGCTGCCATTCAACGACCTGCTGTTCCAGGCGCAAACCGTGCATCGCCAGCATTTCGACCCCAACTCGGTGCAGCTTTCCACGCTGTTGTCGATCAAGACCGGCGGCTGCTCCGAGGATTGCGGCTATTGCTCGCAATCCGCGCGCCACGATACCGGCCTGGAGCGGGAGAAATTACTCGACGTGCCGGCCGTGGTGGCAGCCGCGCAAGCCGCGAAAGCGGCCGGCGCTACCCGTTTCTGCATGGGCGCGGCCTGGCGCGGCCCGAAGGACAAGGATCTCGGCGCCGTCGCCGAGATGGTGCGCGAGGTCAAGGCGCTGGGCATGGAAACCTGCGTCACCCTGGGGATGCTGAAACCCGGCCAGGCGGAACAACTCAAGGACGCCGGCCTGGATTACTACAACCACAACCTGGATACGGCCGCCGAGTTCTACGGCCAGGTCATCACTACCCACAGCCACAACGACCGCCTGGATACCCTGGCGCAAGTGCGCGATGCCGGCATCCACGTCTGCTGCGGCGGCATCATCGGCATGGGTGAGAGCCGCCGGATACGCGCCGGGCTGGTCATGGAACTGGCCAATCTGAACCCGCAGCCGGAATCGGTGCCGATCAACAGGCTGGTCAAGGTACCGGGCACACCGCTGGCACAAGGCGAAGACCTCGACCCATTCGAGTTCGTACGCACCGTTGCCGTGGCGCGCATCACCCTGCCGGCCTCGCATGTCCGCCTCTCCGCCGGCCGCCAGGAACTGGGCGAAGCGGTGCAGGCGCTGTGCTTCCTGGCCGGCGCAAACTCGATTTTTTGCGGCGACCGCCTGCTCACCACCCGCAACCCGGAAGCCGACGCCGACCGCGCCCTGTTCAGCAAGCTCGGCCTGCATGGCGAGCCAGTGCAGGGCCGGCGCTGCGCAGGCTGACCTTTTCCCCCGGCCCCTACTCCGGTGGGCGAGGGGTGCGAATCCCATGCTCCCCGAACAACTCCAATCCGCTCTCGTCGATCTCGACGCCCAGGGCTTGCTTCGCCGCCGTCGTGTGCTCGACGGTGTCCAGGGCGCGCGGGTGAGGGTGGACGGGCGTGAATACCTGTCTTTCTCCAGCAACGATTATCTCGGGCTGGCCGGACATCCGGCCCTTGCCGAGGCGGCGTGCAAGGCCGCCAGTGAGGTTGGCGTGGGGGCCGGTGCGGCGCATCTGCTCACCGGCCATCACCGTCTGCATCACGATCTGGAACGGGAACTCGCGGCTTTTGTTGGGATGCCGGCGGCGTTGCTGTTTGCCACCGGCTACATGGCCAATCTGGGCGTGATCCAGGCCTTGCTCGACCGCCACGGTGAGGTGTTCGAGGATCGTCTCAACCACGCCTCCCTGGTCGATGCCGCCCAGTTGTCGCGCGCCAGACTGACCCGTTATCCGCACCTCGACCTGGCCGCGCTGGAACAGCAACTCGCCAGCAGCCGCGCGAAGGTGAAGCTCATCGCCAGCGATACGGTGTTCAGCATGGACGGCGATCTCGCTCCGGTGGCGGAACTGCTGGCATTGGCGGAACGCCACGATGCCTGGCTGTATCTGGATGACGCGCATGGATTTGGGGTGTTGGGGGAGAAGGGGAGGGGCGCGCTGTCCGCTCCTTGCCCCATGCCTCTTGCCCCTCGCTTGATCTATCTGGCCACCCTGGGCAAGGCGGCCGGCGTTGCCGGCGCCTTTGTGGCCGGCAGCGGCGAGCTGATCGAGTGGCTGGTGAACAAGGCGCGCACCTATATCTACACCACCGCGCAGCCGCCTCTGCTGGCGGCGGCGGTGAGTGCCAGCCTGAAACTGATCGCCCAGGAGACCTGGCGGCGGGAACGGTTGCGCGAACTCATCGCCCGCCTGAAAGCCGGGGTGGTGGGGCTGCCCTGGCCCTTGATGGCCTCCGATACGCCGATTCAGCCCTTGCTGGTGGGCGATCAACATGCCGCCCTCGCTTTGGCTTCCGGCCTGAAACAGCGCGGCATTTTGATTCCCGCCATCCGCCCGCCCACCGTGCCGCTGGGTTCGGCGCGTCTGCGTATTTCGCTGTCCGCCGCGCATACGGTCGCGGAGGTGGATGAATTGCTGGCGGCCCTGCATGAGTTGGCAGAGGGCAAAACACGTGGCTGATACGGTCTTCCTGCATGGTTGGGGGCTCCCCGGAGTGGTCTGGGCCGAGGCCGTCACACATATTCCTGGTGCCACCCCCGATCTGCCCGGCTATGGCGATGCGCCGACGGTCTCGCCCTACAGCGCCGAATCCCTGGCCGATGCCCTGGCGGAAGGTATTACCGCCCCGCTCAACCTGGTCGGCTGGTCCATGGGCGGCATGGTCGCGCTGGCGCTGGCGGCGCGGCATCCGGACAAGGTGGCGCGCCTGGTTCTGGTGGGCACTTCGCCCGCCTTTGCTACCCGCGCCGACTGGCCGCATGGCATGGCGCTGGAAGTGCTGGGTGAGTTTGCGCGTTCTTTGGCCCTCGACTACCGCGCCACCTTGCTGCGCTTTCTTGCTTTGCAGGCGCGCGGCGGCGATGCGGCGCAATGGGTGATCGCCCAACTGCGCGCACGGATGCGGGCACAGGCCGAACCGAATCCAGAGGTGCTGGCCACTGGCCTGGAATTGCTGCGCACGGTCGATCTGCGCGATCGGGTCGAGCGGGTGCGCTGTCCGACCCTGGTCATGCACGGCGCCCATGACACGCTATGCGCGCCCGAGGCCGGCGCCTGGCTGGCGGAACATCTGCCGAATGGCCGCCTGGCCCTGCACGAACGCGCTTCCCATGCCCCGTTCCTGTCTCATCCAGACTGGTTCGTCGCCACTTTGAAGGAATTTCTGCATGGATGACCGCCTGAAACGGGCGATCCGCCGTTCCTTTGAACGCGCCGCGACGACTTATGACGAGGCCGCCTTCCTGCAACAGGAAGTGGCGCGCCGCCTGGACGACCATCTTGACGGCGTGGTGGTCGATCCCGCGCTGATCCTGGATGCCGGCTGCGGCACCGGCTTTGCCTTCGATCTGCTGAAAGCCCGCTTTCCCAAGGCCCGCGTCATCGGCCTGGATATCGCCCACGCCATGCTGCGCCAGGCCAATGCTCGCCACGGCCGTTCGCGCGGCTGGCGTGGCCTGCTCTCGCGCCTTGCGCCTACCGCCGCCCGCCTCGCCCCCCTTTGCGCCGACCTGGAACGCCTGCCGCTGAAAAGCAACAGCATCGACCTGGCCTGGTCCAGCCTCGCCTTGCAGTGGGTGGACGATCTGGAAGCGGCGTTTCGCGGCGTGCATCGGGTGTTGCAGCCGGGCGGCCTGTTCCTGTTCGCCAGCTTCGGGCCGGATACCCTGAAGGAATTGCGCGCGGCCGCAAGCGGCGTCGATGGCTTCACCCACGTCAACCAGTTTGTCGATATGCACGATGTCGGCGATGCTCTGGTCCATGCCGGATTCAGCCATCCGGTGATGGAAATGGAGCACCTCACCCTGACCTACAGCGAGTTGAACGGCCTTCTGCGCGACCTCAAGGCCATCGGCGCCCACACCGTTAAACAGGGCGCGCGCGCTGGTCTGATGGGCAAAACGGCGTGGCTGCGGCTGCTGGAGAACTACGAACACTTTCGCCAGGATGGTCGCCTGCCCGCCACCTACGAAGTGGTCTACGGCCACGCCTGGGCCGGCGCGAAAGATCGCCTTGAAGACGGCCGCCAGATCATCCAGATGAAGATGGCGAGCAGGAAAGGGGGGCTGCGGTGAACCGCGTTCACGGTTTCTTCATCGCCGGCACTGATACCCATGTTGGCAAGACCCTGGTTGCCGCCGCACTGTTGCACGCTTATGCCGACCTCGGCTACCGCGTGCTGGGCATGAAGCCGGTGGCGGCGGGGGCGGAGTTGATCGACGGGGTCTGGGTGAATGAGGACGCGGCCATGCTGCGCGCCGCCGGCAATGTGCAGGCCGCGCCGGAGTTGCTCAACCCTTACCTGTTGCGCGAAGCGATTGCCCCGCACATCGCCGCCGAGCACAAGGGCGTGCGCATCGAGATTCCCCGCATCCGCGCGGCCTATGACGAACTGGCCGCGCAGGCCGATGTGGTGCTGGTGGAAGGCGTGGGTGGCCTGCTGGTGCCGCTGTCGGAGCACAAGGATGCGGCCGATCTCGCCGTGGCGCTGGATCTGCCACTGATTCTGGTGGTGGGGATGCGATTGGGTTGCATCAACCATGCCCTGTTGACCGTGGCGGCCATCGCCGCGCGCGGCCTGAAACTGGCCGGCTGGGTGGCCAATCGCGTGGACCCCGCGATGGCGGCTTATGACGAGAACCTGGCCGCGCTGCGCAAGCGCCTGCCGGCGCCGCTGCTAGCGGAATTGCCGCACATGGCGAGCGCCGATCCGCAACGGGCGGCGCGTTTTCTATCCCAGCAGAAGTTGACTGCGTTACTCAGTAATATAAGCAAGTCAGAATAAACTCATATATAAATCAGTGAGTTATCTGCACTGACGGCTTGCTTGTTGGCGGTTGCCTGACTACCTTCAGCAATGCGCGGCCAATTCCGAGTGAATCACTCAGCCATGGCCGCGTCCGTGGAGAAAAGGACATGCGACTGGGGCGACAAGTGCTTTGGATGGCGTGCTGGGCGGGCTGGGTTCAGCCGGTGGTGGCCGACTGGGCGCTGAATCTGCCGGCGCCGAAGTCCGACATCGCGGTGCGCATCTATGACATCCACACGCTGATTCTGCTGATCTGCCTGGGCATTTTCGTGGTGGTGTTCGGTGTGATGTTCTATGCGCTGTTCAAGCACCGGAAAAGCGTCGGCCATCAGGCCCACCCTTTCCATGAGCACACCAGCGTCGAAGTGATCTGGACCGTGATCCCCTTGCTGATTCTGGTCGGCATGGCCTGGCCGGCGACCCGCGCGGTGCTGGATCAAAAAGACACCGCCAATCCCGATCTCACCATCAAGGTCACTGGCTATCAGTGGAAGTGGGAATACGACTATCTGCAGGATGGCGTGAAGTTCATCAGCGCATCCTCGACCCCCGCCGATCAGATCGCGAACCAGGCGGCGAAGGGCCCGCACTACCTGCTGGAGGTGGATGAGCCGATGGTGGTGCCAGTCGGCAAGAAGGTGCGCATCCTGCTGACTTCGCATGACGTGATCCATGCCTGGTGGGTGCCTGAACTGGGCGTGAAGCAGGATGCCATCCCCGGTTTCATCCGCGATACCTGGTTCCGCGCCAACGAGATCGGCACTTACCGGGGCCAGTGCGCCGAGTTGTGTGGGCGCGGCCATGCCTTCATGCCCATCGTCGTCGAGGTGAAGCGCGAGGTCGATTACCAGGCCTGGCTGGCGGCCAAGCAGGCCGGAAAACAGGCCAAAGCCGTTGCGGCGGCCGCGGCTGCCGGCAAGTCGTTCGGCCCGGCGGAACTCAAGGCGCGCGGCGAGAAGGTCTATGCCGCTCATTGCGCGGCCTGCCACCAGGCCGATGGCAAAGGCCTGCCCGGCGTGTTCCCGGCCCTGGCCGGTTCCAGGATGGTGAATGGCCCCGCCGCCGCGCATATCGACCGCGTGCTGCATGGCAAGGACGGCAGCGCGATGACGGCGTTCCAGGACCAGTTGGACGATGCCGATCTCGCCGCCGTGATCACCTGGGAGCGCATGGCCTGGGGCAATACCGGGTCGCCGGTACAGCCGACGGATGTGAAGGTACTGCGCAAATAGCGCGGAAAAGGAGACGATATGGAAGCTGTCCTGCCGCATGGCCATCACGCCGCCCCCGCTGGTCTGTGGCGCTGGCTGGCCAGCACCAATCACAAGGACATCGGCACGCTGTATTTCTGGTTCGCCGCGACCATGTTCCTGATCGGTGGGCTGATGGCGATGCTGATCCGCGCCGAACTGTTCCAGCCCGGCCTGCAACTGGTGCGGCCGGAAGTGTTCAACCAGCTCACCACGCTGCACGGGCTGATCATGATCTTCGGCGTGATCATGCCGGCCTTCACCGGCTTCGCGAACTGGCAGGTGCCGCTGATGATCGGCGCGCCGGACATGGCTTTCCCGCGCATGAACAACTGGAGCTTCTGGCTGCTGCCGGTGGCGGGGCTGTTCCTGATCGGCTCCACGTTGCTGCCCGGCGGCGCGGTGGCGGGTGGCTGGACCATGTACCCGCCGTTGTTCATGCAGGGCGGGATCAGCTATGACCTGACCATCTTCGCGATTCACCTCATGGGCGCGAGTTCGATCATGGGTTCGATCAATATCGCGACCACCATCCTCAACATGCGCGCGCCGGGCATGGCGCTGATGAAGATGCCGCTGTTCGTGTGGACCTGGCTGATTACCGCCTTTCTTCTGATCGCGGTGATGCCGGTACTGGCCGGGGCGGTAACCATGCTGCTGAGCGACCGCAATTTCGGCACCCATTTCTTCGATGCGGCCGGCGGCGGCGATCCGGTGATGTTCCAGCATGTGTTCTGGTTCTTCGGCCATCCTGAGGTGTACATCCTGATCCTGCCGGCCTTCGGCATCATCTCGACGGTGATTCCCACTTTCTCGCGCAAGCCACTGTTCGGCTATGCCTCGATGGTTTATGCCACCGCCGCCATCGCCATCTTGTCGTTCCTGGTCTGGGGGCATCACATGTTCACCGTCGGCATGCCGGCGGCGGCACAGCTTTTCTTCATGTACGCCACCTTGCTGGTCGCGGTGCCCACCGGGGTCAAGGTATTCAACTGGGTGGCGACCATGTGGCGCGGCTCGCTGACCTTCGAGACGCCGATGTTGTTCGCGGTGGCCTTCGTCTGCCTGTTCACCATCGGTGGTTTTTCCGGGCTGGTGCTGGCGATGGCGCCGGTGGATATCCAGTTGCAGGACACCTATTACGTGGTGGCCCATTTCCATTACGTGCTGGTCACCGGCGCGCTGTTCTCCATCTATGCCGGGCTCTATTACTGGCTGCCCAAGTGGACCGGCCATCGGGCCGACGAGACTTGGGGGCGCTGGCATTTCTGGTTGTCGGCGGTATCGGTCAACGTGCTGTTTTTTCCGATGCACTTCCTTGGCCTGGCTGGCATGCCCCGGCGCATCCCGGATTACGCGCTGCAATTTGCCGACTTCAACCGCGTCGCCTCGCTCGGCGGCTTCGTCTTCGGCGCCAGCCAGATCCTGTTGCTGATTGTGATTTTGAAGTGCCTCCGTGGTGGCGAGAAGGCCGAGGCGCGTGCCTGGGAGGGTGCCGAGGGGCTGGAGTGGACGGTGGCCTCGCCAGCGCCGTACCACACCTTTACCGAGCCGCCGGAGGTGAAATGAACACCACCGGCAACCGGCGCACTTCCCTGCGGCTGACGCTCCTGTCGGCGGCGATGTTCGCCTTCGGTTTCGCGCTGGTGCCGCTGTATGACGTGTTCTGCGATCTCACCGGCTTGAATCGCGATGCGGCCCAGGCCCTGGCCAACAACACCCAGGTCGATGCCAGCCGGAGCGTGCGCATCGAACTGGTGGCCAATGTGCAGGATGGCGCGCTCTGGCGCTTCGCCGCGCCGAGGTTGCCGGTGGAGGTGCATCCCGGCGAACTGGTGCGGGTGGAATACGAACTGGAGAACCTCAGCGACCGGCCCCTGGTCGGCCGCGCCGTGCCCAGCTACGCGCCGCTGGCCGCCGCCGCCCATTTCAAGAAGATCGACTGTTTCTGCTTTCGCGAGCAACACCTGGCGCCGCATGAAAAAGTGCGCCTGCCGGTGCTGTTCGTGCTGGATCGGGGCGTGGCGAGGGACATGAAGGTGGTGACCCTGTCCTACACCTTCTTCGCACTGGGGAAGCGCACATGAGCGCCCCCGATAACGCCGCTTCGCGGCATTCCCCCCCCGAGGGGGCCAAGAAACACTTGGGGCGGCCCGGCGTGTTTCTTGAGAGCGCCTGGCGGGCAGTGTTCTGGAGTTTCTTCGGCGTGCGCCGGGGCCGCGATCTGGAGCGCGACGCGGGCGAATTCAACCTGGTCCAGATCGTCGTCGCCGGGTTGCTTGGCGCGCTGGTGCTGGTCCTCGTCCTGCTTGGCCTGGTCCATCTGGTGACGCGATGAAGGCGCGGCCATGAACACTCACCCCGGCCATTATTACCTGCCCGCACCGTCGTACTGGCCCCTGGTAGGGTCGCTGGCCCTGATGAGCGCGGCCATCGGCGCGACCCTGCTGATCCACGATCTGGCCGGCGGTGGCTGGTTGCTGGCGGCGGGGGCGGCCGGGCTGGCGGCGATGTTGGTTGGCTGGTTCGGCAAGGTGATCCGGGAAAGCGAGAGCGGCCTGCATGGCGCTCAGGTAGACCAGTCTTTCCGCTGGGGCATGGGCTGGTTCATCTTCTCCGAGGTGATGTTCTTCGCCGCCTTCTTCGGCGCGCTGTTCTACGGCCGCATGATCGCGGTGCCGGATCTCGCCGGCGGCGAGCAGGTGCGCCTGCTGTGGCCGGGTTACAGCGGCGGCTGGCCGACCACCGGGCCGGGCATCGAAGCGGCCTTCACGCCGATGTCACCCTGGGGCATTCCGGCCCTGAATACCTTGCTGCTGCTGAGTTCCGGCGCCACGCTGACCTGGGCGCACTGGGGCCTGAAGCGCGGCCGGCGCGGCCAACTGATCCTGGGTCTGGCGCTGACCGTGGCTCTGGGGCTGACTTTCCTGGGCTTCCAGGCCTACGAATACCACCACGCCTATACGGCCCTGGGCCTGACCCTGGGGGCCGGCATCTACGGCGCCACCTTCTTCATGCTGACCGGCTTCCACGGCCTGCACGTCAGCATCGGTTCTTTGATGTTGCTGGTGATTCTGGGGCGCAGCCTGGCGGGGCATTTTCGGCCGGACCACCACTTTGCTTTCGAGGCGGTGTCCTGGTACTGGCACTTTGTGGATGTGGTGTGGCTGCTGCTGTTTATCTTTGTGTACTGGCTTTAGCCACGACTGCCCGGCCGGCTGGAACAGGCCGAGGTAATGCCCCGCCATCAGCGCCAGGAACAGGGCGATGGACAGGCTGATGCGCCAGGTCAGCGCCTTCACGGTGCGCTCGCCACGGCCATGATCGCGGATCAGATAGACCAGGCCACTGAGCAGGCTGAGCAGGATCAGGACAAGAAGGAGAGCAACGAAGATGCGCATGGATGGCGAACCAGCAATGTCGGCCTTGAGTGTAGCGCCGCCCCCATCCGGGCGGGTGCGGCGGCGGCCAGCCTGGCTGCCGGTGGTCGCTGCCCTGTTCTTTGCCGGGCTGACCTTCTGGCTGGGGCAGTGGCAACTCGGCCGGGCGGAGGAGAAACGCGCCAAACAAGCCGCTTTCGATGTGGCGGCGACCTTGCCGGTGGTGGAACTCGCCGCCTTGCCCGTGTCAGCAGCCCCCTTCAGCCGGGTACGAGTGAGCGGGCAATTCGCCGCCGCATATCAGATTTATCTCGATAACCGCTTGCTTCAGGGCCGCGCCGGCTATCACGTGATCGTCCCCCTGGCCTATCCGGGCGGTGTCGTGCTGGTGAACCGGGGCTGGCTGGCGGCCGCGAGCGACCGCGCCATTCGCCCTGTCGCGCCTTTGACATCCGCGCCGGTGACCCTGGAAGGTCTGCTGGTGCCCGCGCAAAGCCGCTACCTAGAACTCTCCGAGCGGGGCGTCGCGGGGCCGGTCTGGCAGAACCTGAGCCTGGCGCGTTTTCGGCAGTGGTATCGCGGCGATCTGCCGGATCGGATGCTGTTGCAGACCTCGCCCGCCGCCGACGGCCTGGTGCGCGACTGGCCACGGCCGGACGCAGGCGTCGAGCGGCATCTCGGCTACGCCGTGCAATGGTTCGCGCTGACGGCGGCGATCTTCGTGCTGTATGCCTATTACGGGTTGTGGAGGCGTTTCCATGCACCGCGCTGACCGCATCAAGCTGCTCCTGCTGATGAGCCTGTTTGCGGCGCCGGCGCTGGCGGCCTGGGTTGCTCACCAGGTCTGGCAGCCGGCGGTGGCCGCCAGTTATGGCGAACTGCTGCAACCTTTCGTTCCACGGTTTGTGGGCATGGCCGATGCGGCCGGCCAGCCTGCCGACCTGGCCGCGCTGCATGGGCGTTGGGTTTTGCTCACCGTGGCCAAGGGTGAATGTGGCCCCGCCTGTCGCCAACTGCTCTATTTCGGCCGCCAGGTGCGCCTTGCCCAGGGGCGCGAACAGGAGCGGGTGGTACAGGCGTTGATCCAGACCCTGATTCACGCCGATAGCGCCGTGCCTGACGGGCACCTGCTCACTTACCGCGTGCCCCGCGCGGCGCTGGCTAACTGGCCGGACCCGGTTCGCACCTACATTGTCGATCCCCAAGGCCGAGTGATGTTGCGCTTCCCGGTCGCGGCGGAGGGCAAAGGCATGTTGCGCGACCTGCGCCAATTACTGAAAGCTTCAAACATCGGATGACCCTGCCCCGTCCATTGCTCCTGTTCTCGACCGGACTCGCCTTCGCGGTGGTGCTGCTAGGCGCCTACGTGCGGCTTTCCGATGCGGGCCTGGGCTGCCCCGACTGGCCTGGCTGCTATGGCCAGATTTCACCCTGGCATGCCGGCGAGCAGATCGCGGGTGCCCACAGCGCCGATCCTTCGGGGCCGGTATCTCCTGCCAAGGCCTGGAAGGAAATGCTGCATCGTTATCTGGCCGGCAGCCTGGGCTTGCTGATCCTGGCTATCGCCATTCTGGCCTGGCGCCGCCTGCCACCAGCCCGCCGCGTCTTGCCCGGTTTGTTGCTGGCACTGGTGGTGTTCCAGGCGCTGCTGGGCATGTGGACCGTCACCCAGCAACTCAAGCCGATGATCGTCGCGGCCCATCTGCTGGGCGGTATGGCCACGTTGGCCATGCTCGCATGGCTGTTGTTGCGTGATCGCGCCGCCGCCTTGCCTACTGGCGTGCCGATTCTGCTGGCGCGTGGACTCCTGCTATTGGTGCTGTTGCAGATCGCGCTGGGCGGTTGGGTGAGCGCCAACTATGCGGCCCTGGCCTGTCCCGACCTGCCAACCTGCCAGGGCGCCTGGTGGCCACGGGCGGATTTCGCCGCCGGCTTCAGCTTGCAGCATCCCTTGGGCGGGCTGAGCGCCGAGGCGCTGACCGCCATCCACCTGCTGCATCGCCTGGGTGCCGTGCTGGTGCTGGCGGGAGTGTTCCTGCTCGCCGCACGGCTGGCGCCGACGTCGGCGCCAGCCGCCACCGCTCTGCTGGCCATCGCCGGCAGCCAGTTTCTCCTGGGGGTGGGAAATGTGCTGCTGGGCCTGCCGCTGCCTGTCGCCGTAGCCCATAACGCCGGCGCGGCCTCCCTGCTGCTGTGTCTGGTCTGGGTCAATGTCCGCTTCTCAAGTCGTTTGCCGGGCCGCCCCAAGAACGACTTGGCCCCCTCGGGGGGCGGCTCGGGTGTTTTTCCCGAGCCAGGGCACAGCTAAACGGGAGATCGCCATGAGTAGCCTTGCACTGAACAAATCCGACTGGCGTCTGCGCGAATTCCTCGAACTGGCCAAGCCGCGCGTGGTCGCCATGATCGTGTTCACCGCGATGATCGGCATGTTCCTGGCCGCGCCGGGCTTGCCCGATCCGCTTCGGTTTCTTGTCGCCAGCCTCGGCGTGGCGCTGGCCACTGCCGGTGCCGCCGCCTGCAACTGCCTGGCCGAGCGGCGCATCGATGCGGTCATGGCGCGCACCCGTGCGCGGCCATTGCCCCGGGGCGGGGTGAGCCCGCGCGAGACTGCCTGGTTCGCCGCCACGCTGGCCGGCCTTGGCCTGGGCTTGCTCTACTGGCTGGTGAACCCGCTGACTGCGTGGCTGACGGCATTCACCTTCTTCGGCTATGCGGTGGTCTACACCCGTTGGCTGAAGCCGGCGACGCCGCAGAACATCGTCATCGGCGGCGCTTCCGGGGCGATGCCGCCGGTGCTCGGCTGGGCGGCCATGACCGGGGGCGTGGGGCACGAGGCCCTGCTGCTGTTCTTGATCGTCTATGCCTGGACGCCGCCGCATTTCTGGGCGCTGGCGCTATACCGGCGCGAGGAATATGCCCGCGCCGGCCTGCCCATGCTGCCGGTCACTCACGGCGAGCGCTATACCTTGCTGTCGATCCTGCTCTACACCGGCATCCTGACCTCTGTCAGCCTGCTGCCATTGGCGGTGGGTATGTCCGGCTGGATCTATCTGGCGGCCGTCCTGGTACTCGACGCTTACTATCTCCAACTGGCCTGGCGCCTGTTCCGCGGCTATTCCGACGCGCTGGCCCGGCGCGCCTTCTCCTGGTCCATCCTCTACCTGGGCCTGCTGTTCGCGGCCCTGCTACTGGACCATTTTCTGTCGCTCCCGATCTGAACTGAAAAAAGGCTTTGCGCGGGATTGTGTTTGGCTTTGATAATTCAGGACAAAGATGTCTCTGGAGAGATTTATATGGTCTTGTCACGCACCAGCCAGTACGCCGTGCAGGCGCTGATCTACATCGCCACCCAGCCGCCTGGCGAGCCAGTGCTGAATCGGGATATCGCGGAGCGTCTGAATGTGCCGGCCGCTTATCTGGCAAAAATTCTGCAAAACCTGTGCAAGCAGGGGGTGCTCGATTCCTTCCGTGGCCGCCTCGGCGGTTTTCGTTTGCGTGAGGGGATGCATCGCACCACGCTGATGCAGGTGCTGTTGCTCACCGAAGGCCCTGAGTTCACTCAGAGCTGCATCCTGGGCCTCAAGGTCTGCTCCGATGCGACCGCCTGCCCCATGCATTTCAAGTGGATCCCGGTGAAGAAGAAGATTATTTCGCTGCTCAACGAGATGAATCTGGAGGAGTTGGCGAAGGCCGTGCTCACGGGCAAATATCGTCTCTCCGATTTGCCGACCGGCGCCTTGCCACGGGCCTGAGCCATGTGTATGCGTTGGCTGCTGCCCCTGTTGCTGGCCCTGGCCCTGGCGGCTTGTGGCAAGGATCCCGCGCCTCAGCCCGACTTTCGCGGCAGTGACATCACGGGTGCTGGTTTTGGCAAGAATCTGGCTTTGCACGACCACAATGGCCGCGCGGTGACCCTGGATACCTTCAAGGGCAAGCTGGTGGTGCTGTTTTTTGGCTATACCCACTGCCCGGATGTTTGTCCGACCACGCTCTCCGATATGGCCTCGGCACTCGCTTTGATGCCCGAAAACGTTGCGAAGAAAGTCCAGGTGTTGTTCGTCACGGTGGATCCGGAACGGGATAGTCCGGAGGTGATCAAGTCCTACGTCCCCTATTTTCACCCGGGTTTTCTCGGTCTGATCGGCACGCCAGAGCAGGTCACCCAGGTGGCGAAAGAATTCCACATCGTTTATCGAAAACATGTGGAGCCGGGCGCTTCCGATTATCTGGTCGACCATTCCGCCGGCAGCTATGTGTTGGATACCCGTGGGCGCTTGCGCCTTTATCTCCCCTACGGCCATCCGCCGGCGGATATTGCCCATGATCTGATGGAGTTGTCGCGGGCGGAATGATTCGATCTTGTCGCTGGCTTTGCCCAGCGGCTATACTCTCGCGGCTTTTTTGCCAGCCTTTGCGGCAACCTGTTTTTGTTTCGTCACAGGGCGGCGGTGTTACCAGTAGTGAGTGAAACCTGGTTCCGGGATCAGTTCCGGATCATGCGGGAACCCTTGGAGGCATTATGTCCACGACTAACGCGGCTGCGAGCGAGCAGTACGATTACGACATCATCAAGAAGTTTTCCATCATGGCCGTCGTCTGGGCCGTGGTGGGCATGTTTGTGGGCGTGTACATCGCCTCGGAACTGGCTTGGCCGTTCCTGAACTTCGATAGTCCCTACTTCTCGTTTGGCCGTTTCCGCCCCGTACATACCGGTGCGGTGATCTTTGGCTTCGGCGGTTCAGCGCTATTCGCCACCTCCTATTACGTGGTGCAGCGCACCTGCCAGACCCGCTTGTTCGCACCCGGTCTCGCCACCTTCACCTTCTGGGGTTGGCAGGCCATCATCGTGCTGGCCGCCGCCTCCTATGTGCTGGGTTATAGCCAGGGCCGCGAATACGCGGAAATGGAATGGCCGATCGACCTCCTGATCGAGATCGTCTGGGTGTCCTATCTGGCGATCTACGTCGGCACCCTGATGAAGCGCAAACAGGCGCATATCTACGTCGCCAACTGGTTCTATCTGGGCTTCATTCTGGCGACCGCGCTGCTGCATACCTTCAACAATCTCGCCGTGCCGGTCAATCTGTTTTCCATGAAGTCCTACAGCCTGTTCTCCGGCACGCAGGATGCGATGGTGCAGTGGTGGTACGGCCACAATGCGGTGGGCTTTTTCCTGACTGCCGCCTTCCTGGGCATGATGTACTACTTCGTGCCCAAGCACGCCGGCCGTCCGATCTACTCCTACCGCTTGTCCATCGTCCACTTCTGGGCGCTGTCGTTCATGTACATGTGGGTGGGCACCCACCACCTGCACTGGACCGCGCTCCCCGACTGGGCCTCCACCCTGGGCGCCACCTTCTCCATCATGCTGCTGCTGCCTTCCTGGGGCGGCATGATCAATGGCATCATGACCCTCTCGGGCGCCTGGGATAAGTTGCGCACCGATCCGATCATGCGCTTCATGATCGTGGCTCTGTCGTTCTACGGCATGTCCACCTTCGAAGGCCCGTTGATGTCCTTGAAGGATGTCAACGCCCTGTCCCACTACACCGACTGGACTGTGGGCCACGTTCACTCCGGGGCGCTCGGCTGGGTGG
>PFJX01000084.1 GCA_002784045.1 Hydrogenophilales bacterium CG_4_10_14_3_um_filter_63_21 | reverse complement strand
TGCCCATCATGGCCAGGAGGCATCGCCCTCCAGCAACAGGTCGGATATACGCGCGCAGTCGCACCTTGGCGCCGGATGCGTGATTCGCTCTTGGTTTCCCCGGGTCGCCGAGTTGATCCCGATTGCCGTGGCAAGAACCGCTGGCCCGATCCACCGCTTTGCCGAGTGCGACGCGTTATCCACCGCCGCACCGGGCGCATCCGCCTTGAAAAAATAGACCCGCTCTTCCTTGTTTATTGGGAGGAGTCCATAACGGCGCTACAGGTGGGACGTGAGCTTGTTTCACGCTGAGATTCAAGGCAATGGCGCCCTGGCCCGTCGCTTTAGCCCGTCATAAGCCTGCGCATACCCCGCCAGACCCATCAACCCTCGCACCAGCCCATAGGCCAACCAGGAAGCGAAGCGCCGGGGCCACGAGATACTGCGCCAGGCCTGGCGCTGAATACGGTGGGCACCCTGATCGCGCGCTAGCAGGATGCGTTCGCGCAGCGCTTGCGCGAACGCCGGATCGTGCACGACCACATTGGCTTCACGCGCCAGCAGCAGGCTGAACGGGTCGATGTTGCTGGAACCCACCGTGGCCCAATGGCCATCCACCACGGCGGCCTTGGCGTGCAATTCGCTGACGTGGTACTCGTAGACCTCCATGCCGTTTTCCAGAAAGAAACGGTAAAGGGCACGGCTGGCGGCATGGTAGAGACGGTGGTCGGTGTGCCCCTGCATCAACAGAATCACACGCACGCCGCGCCGGGCGGCTTGCGCCAGGGCCTGGCGAAAGCGGCGGCCGGGCAGGAAATAGGCGTTGGCGATCAGGATTTCTTCGCGCGCGTGGCCAATGGCCTTGAGGTAGGCGCGCTCGATGGCGCGGCGCCGGTGCAGGGTGTCGCGGGTCAGGAACTCCGCGCGCTGGTCGCCGACGACACGCAGGTCGGCCTTGATCCAGGTGTCCTCGCCGCGAAGCAGGCCCATGCGGCTCCATTCGACCAGACGCCAGAGGCGCCGGGCGGCGGCGTGGATGTCGGCCACCAGCGGGCCGCGTACCTCGACGGCGAAGTCTTCACGCGGGGCGGCCAAATTACGGCCAGCGTGATCGTCGGTGATATTGAGGCCGCCGACAAAGCCGATCCGGGCATCGACCACGGCGAGCTTGCGATGCATGCGGCGCAGGCGATAACGGCGCCAACGTAAGCGCCCGTGCTCGGGTCGGAATATCCCCAGTTCCACTCCGGCGCCACGCAACTGGGCGATCAACTCGGCGGAAAGGCCGCGCGAGCCGAAACCATCGAGCAGCATGCGCGTGGCCACGCCACGCCGCGCCGCGCGCATGAGCGCGGCGGCCACCGCGCGGCCGCTGGCATCGGCCACGAAGATGTAGCTTTCCAGGTGAATTTCGTAGCGCGCCGCGTCCATCGCGGCAATCAGGGCGGGAAAGTATTCCGCGCCGTTTTCCAGCAGGGTCAGCCGGTTGCCCGACCGGATCATAAGGCGTGGAGTTGCGCGCTCAGGGCCGCGTGATCGGAGAGGCGGCGCCAGTCATGGCCGTGCAGCACGTTGGCGGAGGTAACCCCGAAACCGCGGATATAGATGCGGTCCAGCGCGAGCATGGGCAGGGCGGCGGGGAAGCTGCGGGCGGATTGCCCATGGGCGAGGTCGAACACTTCGCGCAGCCCCAGCTCCTGGCCCAGGTAGCCGCAACTGCGGCGGCGCCAGTCGTTGAAGTCGCCGGCGATGATCAGCGGGGCGCCATCCGGCACCACGGCGCGGATGCGCTCGGATACCTGGCGCATCTGCTTCCTGCGGCTGGCTTCGGTCAAGGCCAGGTGCAGGCAGATGGCGTGCAGGGGCTGGCTCAAGGCCGGAATGTCGAGTTCGCAATGGAGCATTCCCCGGCTCTCGAAGACATGCGCGGAAATGTCGATGTTTTCCGATTTGAGGATGGGGTAACGCGAAAGGATGGCGTTGCCATGGTGGCCGTTTGCATAGACGGCGTTACGGCCATAGGCCGAGTCCAGCCAGTGGCCGTCGGCGAGAAACTCGTGCTGCGGCCCCTCCGGCCAGTCGCCGTGGCGCAGCAGGCGGCCCTCATGCAGACCTTGCACTTCCTGCAAAAACACGATGTCGGCGTTGATGCCTTGCAGGCGCTCGCGCACGTCGTGCAGCACCACCCGGCGGTTGAAGAAGGACATCCCCTTGTGGATGTTGTAGGACGCGATGCGAAGACCGCTCAGGGCGGGCTCAGTGGGCCGCATTTTTTTCGCTGGCGGGCGTGTCGCCCTCTTCGGCCGCGGCTTTCTTGTGCTTCGGCGTGGGTTCGCTTGGGGTGAGCGGTGCCGCCGTCATGGCGGGGGCGACGGCCTCGATGTGGTTCTTGGCCATGTACTCGTTCATTTCCTTCCAGCCAGCGTAGATCGCCGATTTGGCGGCTCCGGCATTGAGCCGGTAGCAGTCTTCCAGGCCACGCCCGGCATGTCGGCAGGCCCCGCCGATGGCGCGGCCCTCGGCCTCCATGCGGGCGGGATCGGGAAAGCCGGCGCGTTCCTTCATCTGGTCACAACCCGCCAAGAACAACGCGGCAAACAACAGGATGGTTCTCATGCTTTCCCCCTCAGCGCATGCGCCGCTCGGCTTCGCTGCCCACCGCCTCGAAGCGGGCGCGTACTTCGCTTTCGATGAAATATTCGGAAACCAGCGGCGGCAACGGGGTCAGGGGCAGGACATGGGCGCGGTAGTACAAGGTCACCGGCGCTCTGTTGCCGACGATGCGCCATTCCCCGGACATGCTGGCGACCTTGCCGGAGATCGCGCGGAAGCGCAGCGCGTTGCCTGACTGCTCCTCCATCGCCAGCACCACGCGGTCCGGCATGATGAAGGCGAACAGCCCGGCATCGGCGATCTGCTCGACCCGCTTCGGCGTGCCAGGCGCGGAAACCAGGCGGCTGGACACCATGTCGGGGATGAAGGCGGCGAGGCGGTTGTAGTCGGTGATGGTGCTCCACACGGTGGCGGCATCAGCGTAGACCACCTGGCTGGCATCCACCCGCACCCCGGTCAACCCGGAATCGACCCTGACGCGCGCCTGCGTGGCCGCCGCCGCGTTGGTCAGCAGGCACAAGGCAAACAGGCCGGCAAACAGGCGCAATTCAACAAGCAGGGAAATTACAGGCATAGTCAGTTGGCCTTTCGCCGTTCCATTCGGTTGTCCATGCGTTTATCCATCTCGTGTGCGAACACCTCCACCCAGGTGCGCACTTGCTGCTCGGCGATGCTTGGGGCCAGCGGCGGGGGGAAGGGGGTTTTCATCATATCCATGTTCATCCGGTAGACCAGGCGCAAGGGGAGTTTTTTTTCCGCGCGCGGCATGCGCCATTCGCCGGACACATCCTTGAACGGGCCACTCAGGAACAGAATGGTCAGCCCCTCGCCGGGAGATTCCTCGACGCGCAGGGTGCCATCGTAGAGCAGACGGAACAGGCCGGCCACGATCTCGCCGCTTTGCGCGATGGTTTTCACCCGGCGTTGCGACTCTAGTACGCGGTTCGCGCGGATGCCGGGCACGAACTCGGGAAAATGCTCGTAGTCGGTCAGCACCGACCAGGCGATCTCCCGCGTGGCGCGGGTTTCCAGCCAGCCCTCCACACTCAACTGGCTGCCGTTCTGGATCACCGTAAGCGGCGCATCGGCGGTGGCATTTGCCAGGGCTGGAGGTACGAGCAGGGAGAAAAGGAGGGCAAAATAGCGCGCGGTCTTCATGGCTGCGAGTATATCCACCCTCACCCCCTCGGGAGTTGCGCTTGCTCACTATCCTGCGATCTCATCGGCTTGCCGACTTCGTGCTCGGCGCTGTGCTCCTGCTCGGGGCATGGGCCTATTACGCGATGCCGCGCGCGCAGTATCCGGAGGTCAATCTCAACTGGATGGCGGTGGCGGTGATCTGGCCGGGAGCGGCGGCGCAGGATGTGGAGCGGGAAATCACCCTGCCGCTGGAAGCCGCCGCGCGCCGGGTGGCCGATGTGCGCCTGGTGACGGCGACCTCGCGCGACAACGTGGCAACCCTGCTGGTGCGTTTCGCCGATGTCCCCCATGCCCGTTTCGAGCGCCGTCTCGCCGCGCTCGATCGCGAGATTCGCCAGGCCGCCGCCGGCTTCCCGCGCGAGGCGCGGCCGCCGCAAGTGCTGGAACTGACTTCCTCCAACTTCTTCCCGACCGCGATGGTGGCGGTGACCGGCGAGGCCAGCGATGGCCGCGTCTGCCGCCTGGCCGAAGCCGCTCGCGACGACCTGGAGCGCCTGCCCGGCGTGGCGCGGGTGTGGGCCTATGGCCTGCGCGAGCGAGAACTGGCGGTCGACTTCGATCCGGAGGCCCTGCGCCGGCGCGATGTCTCGCCGGAAACCCTGGCGCGCGCCGTGGCCGACCAGGCGCACACCTATCCGGCCGGCATGGCCGATGTTTCCGGGCGGCGTTATGCCATCCGCGTCGAAGGGTTGTCGGCCAATCCCGATTTCCTCGCCGAACTACCCATTACCAACGCCACCGGCCAACCGGTGCCGCTGGCCGAACTGGCGCGGGTGCGCCAGGGCGTCGGCGCGGCGCGCGAACTGGTGCGGCTGGATGGGCGGCCGGCGGTGCTGCTCTCCGTAATCAAGGCGGAAAACATCAACACCCTGGATCTGACCCACGCCGTGCGCGAACTGGTGGCGCGCAAGAACCAGGCCTTCGGCGCGCCTGTGTATACCCTGCTGGACGACCAGAGCGACGCCACCCGCGAGGCCATTGGCGTGATGGAAGCCAACGCGCTGTTCGGCCTCGCCGTGGTGCTGCTGGTGACCTGGTTTTTCCTGGGCGGGCGCCTGGCGTTGCTCACCAGCCTGGGGGTGCCGTTCGCCCTGGCCGGCATGTTCCTGGCGCTACATCTGCTCGGGCACACCCTCAACGTCTCGGTGTTGCTGGGCGTCGCCATCGTCCTCGGCATTCCGCTCGACGACGCCGTGGTGGTGGCCGAGGCCATCCGCCTGCGCCTGGCCGCCGGGATGAGCCGTCTGGATGCGGTGGCCGCGGCGCTCAAGGAAGTCGCCCGTCCGGTTACCGCTTCGGTGTTCGCCACCAGCCTGGCGTTCGCGCCGCTGTTGTTTCTGCCCGGCCTGATGGGGCGCTTCATGTTCGTCACGCCGCTGGCGGTCATCCTCACCCTGGTGATGAGCACGACCGCCTCGCTCTGGTTGCTGCCGCGCCATGTCGTGGCCTGGGGCGGCAAAGCGCGGGCGGCGGGCTGGCGTGGCCAGGTCGGGGGTTGGTTGCGTCGCTATTACGGCCGTCTGCTGGCGCGCGCCTTCCACCATCCTCTGCCGGTGGCGGCCCTGTTCGGCGCCCTGATCCTGGCGGCCGGGCTGGCGCTGGGGCTGGAATGGGTGAAGCCGCGCTGGTTCGCCTCCGATCCGTTGCGGGTGTTCAACCTCAATCTGCAAATGCCGCCCGCCACCGGCATGGAAACCACCCTGCAAGCCACCCGCGCCCTGGAGCTGGTGGCGCGCGGCGTGGCGCAGCCGGGCGAAGTGAAAGCCTCGCTGGCGATGGCCGGGTTGCAGTTCACGCCCAGCGAAATGGTGCTGGGCGAACATCTCGGCCAGGTCACCTTGAGCCTGGCGGCGGAATCGGCCGGCGCCCGCCCGGTCGCCGAATTCGTCGCCGCCCTGCGACCCGCGCTCAAAGTGCCGGGCGCGGAAGCCATTTCGGTGCAGGTGCTCTCCGCCGACCTGCCCATGCTTTCCAGCCTGACCCTGCGGCTATCCGGCGCGCCTTTGCCCGAGTTGGGCAATGCCGCCGAGAAACTAAGCCGCGCGTTGGCGGCAACGCCGGGCTTCACCGATGTGCACAACGACGCCAGCTTCAGCCAGCCGCGCATTGTCCTCAAGGTGGACGCGGCCGCCGCCGCCCGTGTCGGGCTCGACCCGTTCAAACTCGCCGCCTTGATCCGCTTGCACTTCGAAGGCGTGCCGGTGGGCAAGGTGATGGACGGCGAGGAAACCCTCAACGTGGTGGTGCGCGGCCAGCCGCTGGACGAAGCCGGCGTGCGCCACCTGCTCGCGGAACCCTGGCGCCTGCCGGACGGCCGCCTGGTGAATCCCGGCGAATTGTTCAGCCTGCAATTCGAGAGCACGCCGGGTGAACTCCGAAGGGTGAACGGCAAACGCAGCGTCAGCCTGCACGCCAGTTTCGATCAGGATAGGGTGACGGCGCATCAGGCGATCGCGGCGGTTGATGCCACCTGGGCGAAGTTGGCCGTGCACCATCCCGGCGTCAGCCTCACCCAGGGTGGCGAAATGGAGGACGTCAAAGCCAGCCTGAACGATTTGCTGCTTTATCTGTTGTTGGGCTTTGTTTTGATGTACGCCTGGCTGGCCGGGCAATTCGGCCGCCTGGCCCTGCCCCTGGTGATCCTCGCCACCGCGCCAATGGCCTGGGCGGGGGTCGCCATCGGCCTCTTGCTCAGCGGGCAGCCGATCACGCTCTACACCCTCTACGGTTGCGTGGCGCTGTCCGGTGTCGCGGTGAATGCCTCCATCGTCCTGGTTTCCGCCGGCGAAGACCGCCTGCTGCTGGGCATGAACCCGCTCGCCGCCGCCTTCCATGCCGCCCGCCGCCGTTTGGTGCCGATCATCATCACCACCCTCACGGTGATTGGCGGCCTGATTTCGCTGGCGTTCGGCTGGGGCGGCAACTCCCTGCTCTGGGGGCCGCTGGCCTCGGCCATCGTCTGGGGCCTCGCGGTGGCCACCCCGCTCACCTTGTTCGTCACCCCGCTCATGCACGCCTGGCTGATGCGGCGGCGGCTGGGGAGTGAACAGGGGGGCGGCTAGAATGGCCCTGTTTCCACAGCACCCTTTGCCGCCATGCCCGTAAATCTCTCCGCTCCCGACCCCGCCTCCCTGTTGCCCATTCCCGGTGTTGAACTGGGCGTCGCCGCCGCCGGCATCAAGAACCCCGGACGCCGCGACATGTTGGTGATGACCCTGTCGCCGGAAGCCGAAGTGGTCGGCGTGTTTACCCAGAACCGCTTCTGCGCCGCGCCGGTCACCGTATGCAAGGAACATCTGCAAAACGAAGCCGGCATTCGCGCCCTGCTGGTGAACACCGGCAACGCCAACGCCGGCACCGGCGAGGAGGGCTTGCGCCGCGCGCGTGCGACCTGCGCCGCTCTGGCCGATAAACTGAATCTCAAGCCGGAACAGGTGCTGCCCTTTTCCACCGGGGTGATCCTGGAACCCCTGCCGCACGACAAGATCATCGCCGCCCTGCCCGCCGCCCTTGCCGACCTCAAGCCCACGAACTGGGCGGCGGCCGCCGCGGCGATCATGACCACCGACATCGTCGCCAAGGCCGCCTCGCGCCGCGCCAGCCTGAATGGCGTCGAGTTCAGCGTGACCGGCATCGCCAAGGGTTCTGGGATGATCCATCCCAACATGGCGACCATGCTCTCCTTTGTCGCCACCGATGCGCCGGTCTCGCGCGAGGCGCTGGCAGCCATGCTGCGCTTCGCCGTGAACCAGTCATTCAACCGCATCACGGTGGACGGCGACACCTCCACCAACGATTCCTGCCTCCTCATCGCCACGGGCGGCACGCCCGCGCCGATGATCCAGGACGCGGGCGACGCCCGTTTCGCCTCCCTGCAAGCGGTGGTCAGCGAAGTGATGATCCAGCTCGCACAAGCCATCGTGCGCGACGGCGAAGGCGCCACCAAATTCATTGAAGTGCGCGTGGAAGGCGGCAAGGACGAAGCCGAATGCAAGCGGGTGGCCTACGCCATCGCCCGCTCGCCCCTGGTGAAAACCGCGTTCTTCGCCTCCGACCCCAACCTCGGCCGCATCCTCGCCGCCATCGGCTATGCCGGCATAGCCGACCTCGACGTGGAGCGCATCCGCCTCTGGCTGGGCAATGTCCTGGTCGCGGAAAACGGTGGCCGCGCAGCCTCTTATCAGGAAACCGAAGGCGCCCGCGTGATGGCCGCGCCGGAAATCGCGGTGCGCGTCGATCTGGCGCGCGGCAACACGGTTGCCACCGTGTGGACCTGCGATTTCTCGTATGGCTACGTAAAGATCAATGCGGAATATCGGACCTGATTTTTACCGCGCGAACGCACAACCTGCAGCGCCGGCATCTCTGGCTTACCGAAGGGTATAAGCAGCGACTTGGCAGCCGTTTTTTTGGCTGCTTAGTCGTTCGCTTAGGGGCTTTAACAGGAAGCCGGCGCTACTTTTCTTCCAAGGATCGGAAATGAACGGCGATTTCGAAGAACAAGAAGACGTCCAACCCATCTACCAGATCAGCCCGGAACTGGCGCTCCTGGTCGCCCGCGCCAATGACCTGTTGGCGCGCCTGGATGCCTGGCTGCCGCCTCAGCCTACCCGGGTGGACTGGCGGAGCACCCTGGCCTGCCGCTGGGTGCGCCAGATGGGGCGCGGCATGTTGCTGCCGGTGGCCACGCTCAATTGCCCACCCTGGGAAGCGCTCACCGGCATCGACGAACAGAAGACCGCGCTGGAGCGTAATACCCGCCAGTTTCTCAAGAGCCTGCCGGCCAACAACGTGCTGCTCGCCGGCAGCCGCGGTTGCGGCAAATCCTCCTTGATCAAGGCGCTGCTACCGCGCCATGCGAAGAAAGGCCTGCGCCTGGTGGAAGTCGATCGCGAAGACCTGATCGACCTGCCCGACATTACCGCGCGCCTGGAAGGCCAGCCCTGGCATTTCATCCTGTTCAGTGACGACCTTTCCTTCGAGCCGGGGGATGCCGCTTACAAACCGCTGAAGGCCGCGCTGGATGGTTCGGTGGCGGGCCTGCCGGACAATGTGCTGGTCTACGCGACTTCCAATCGGCGCCACCTGATGCCGGAATTTTTCGCCGAGAACGCAGCCACCGAGCACCAAGGCGGCGAAGTGCGGCCGGCGGAAAGCATCGAAGAGAAAATCAGCCTGTCCGATCGCTTCGGCCTCACCCTCACCTTCTGGCCGTTCAACCAGGACGACTACCTGGCGATCGTCGCCGCCTGGGTGGGCGCACTCGGCGGCGGTGCGACGGAAACCCTACGCCAGGAAGCCCTCAACTGGGCGATTGCCCGGGGCGGGCGCTCCGGCCGCATCGCCCGCCAGTTCGCGGCGGATTGGGTGGGAAGGCAGGGATTGTCGCGGCGGCGCAAGGGCTGAGACTGGATTTCTGATTAATTCGATGCCCATCATTCCGGTGCGGGCCATAAGCCAGAAAAATCAACGACATGTGTACGCCCGACATGGGCATGA
>PFJX01000174.1 GCA_002784045.1 Hydrogenophilales bacterium CG_4_10_14_3_um_filter_63_21 | reverse complement strand
CATTTGTACCGTTCAGACTCATTCCTCGATGGAAATACGCTCTACCGTTCAGACTCATACCATGTTGGAAAAGACTCCCGCTTCCCGCGCCTTGATCATCGCTTGGACAATTACGCCGTTGGTGGCCGCGTTGTCGGCGGCGATGATCACGCTGGGGTCGGCAGGATTCAGCATAGTCTTCAGGGTGGGGGCCAGCCTGTCCAGAGTGACCGGCGTCTTGTCCAGGAAAAGCTGGCTGTCCGGGGTCACCGTCAGGGTCACTTGAGGTTTCTTCTCCATGGGCGCCGCTGCACCCTGGGGCAGGTTGACCTGGACGGCGTTCAGGTGCTGCATGGTCAGGGATGCCAGCATGAAGGTGACCAGCAGGAAGAACATCACGTCGATCATGGGAATGATCTCGATGCGGCCCCGCTTGGGCTGCCGGATTCTACGCAGCTTCATGGCCGGCTCCGGCTTCCTGGGTATCCAGGCGGATGTGGTCAACCAGCCGCGTGCCGAGGCGCTCCATCTCGTCCAGGGTCTGGGCTTGCAGGCGGGACAGATAGTTGAAGCCGAACAGGGCGACAAGGGCGATCAGCAGGCCCACCGCAGTGGCAATCAGGGCCTCTGCCACACCGGCGGTCACACCACCCGGGTTCACCAGGCCGGCGGGGCCGATCAGCTTGAAGGACTGCATCATGCCGAAGATGGTGCCCAACAGGCCGAGCAGGGGAGCGGCGGTGATCACCGTATCCAGCACCCACATCCCGCGCCCCAGGGATTTCTCGATCTGCTGGGCCTCATCCCCAGCTCTGGATTCCACCCACCAGGCGGGCTTGGTGCGGTTGCCCATGATGACTTGAAAGAACCGGCCGAAGTAGTTGCGGGGCCCCTGATCGGCAATACCCCGATCCAGGTCTTCCCAGCGAAAGTCATAAGTCTCCACCAACTGGCGCAGGGATTCGGGCAGCCGGGCGTGGCGGCGGTAGACGATTGCCTTGTCCAGCATCACCACCAGGGCAGCCAGGGCCAGAGCAAGCAGCGGGTAGATGATGGCGCCGCCTTGTTTAAGCACTTCAATGGCGGCTTGCAGGTCATGCATCGTTGTTCTCCGTCAGTAAATCGGATGGGGTGAGCGGCGGGCCCGAGGCATTGAGTGATCGGGCACGCCGCCTCAGTGTCCCGTCGCCCCGCTGGCTCGTTTGTTCGCCTCGAAGCCGCCCTTTTTCTTCCAGCCCTCGAAGCCGTCCTGCAATACTTTTACGTTGTCCCAACCCAGCAGGCGCATGGCGAAGACGGCCTGTGCGGAGAGAGAACCGGAGTTGCAATAGATCACCACCATCTTGTCGCGGGGGATGTCGTTGCGGCGGCCGGGAATCTGGCGCCACTCGATGTTGATGGCACTAGGAATATGTTCCTTGGCAAACTGGGCGGCATCCCGTGCATCCACCACGAATACGTTCTTCCAATCTTCGGCGGGAATCTGTTCCGGCCAGATCAGGCTGCTTCCGTACTCGTTGAAATCCATGTATTCCTCGATGGCTTTGGCCACCGGCGAAACATCCGCCGCGATTGCGGACGCAGCACCCACCAGCAAGGCGGCGGAAATGAACAAGGCGTTCAGAGTGTGGTTTGGGCGCATGGTGGACTCGTGGTGGGCAACAGATGAAGCTTATAGGCAGCGACTGGTCATGACCATGAGCCAATCCAACCACGCCAGTAAGGCTGTCTTGCCCATTCAGACCACGTGCCGGAGGCCGTACTCATCGCGTTCGCGGCGTAAAATTCACGATGAATTAACGCACCGGAATACGCATGCACGACACGCTTCCCTTGTTGCTCTCCACGGACTTCCCCGCCCCGCGCCGGAGTCGGCTGACTACCTTGCAGGTCAACCTGGGTTACCGCTGCAACCAGACCTGCCTGCATTGCCACGTCAACGCAGGCCCGAACCGCACTGAGACGATGGACGACGCCAACGTGGAACGTATCCCCCAGGTGCTGGCCGCGCGCGGGCTGGTAGCACTGGACCTCACCGGCGGCGCGCCGGAGTTGCACCAGTGTTTCCGCTGGCTGGTAGCGACTGCACGTAGTCTGGGGGTGAAGGTCATCGACCGCTGTAACCTCACCATCCTGTCAGAACCCGGCCAGGAAGACCTGGCCGGGTTCCTGGCCGAAAACAGGGTCGAAGTGGTGGCCTCGCTGCCCTGTTATCTGGAGGAAAACGTCGACGGCCAGCGTGGCAAAGGCGTGTTCGAGCGCAGCATGGCTGGGCTCAAGCGGCTCAATGCCCTGGGCTATGGGCAACCGGGTAGCGGCCTGAATCTGCACCTGGTTTACAACCCCACCGGTGCCAGCTTGCCTCCGGCCCAGGCCGGGCTAGAGGCTGCCTATAAGAAAGAACTCGAAGACCGTTACGGCATCGTCTTCAGCCGGCTCTACACCATTGCCAACATGCCCATCCAGCGCTTCGGAAGCACACTGATATCCAGGGGCCAGTTCGCCGACTACATGGACTTGCTGAAAAGCAGCCACAGCCGCGACAACCTGGATCAGGTGATGTGTCGGGAACTGGTTAGTGTGGATTGGCGAGGGCGACTATACGACTGCGATTTCAACCAGATGCTGGGCCTGCCCATGCACGGGCCGGCGACCCTGGCCGACTTGCTGGAAATGAGTGTCGCCGACCAACCCATCCGGGTAGCCGACCACTGCTACGGCTGCACCGCCGGACAGGGCAGCAGTTGCGGTGGGGCGCTGGAGTGATCCTGCGAGAGGCTGGCAGGAGCGGGCTTGCCCGTGACAAAGCCGCCGCCATGAAACTAGCCATCGTCGTACCGGTGCTGAACGAAGCACCGGGCATAGCCGCCGCCTTGACACCCCTGCAATCACTGCGCCGCGCCGGCCATACCGTCATCATGGTGGACGGCGGCAGCAGTGACGCCACCCCCACCCTGGCAGCCCCCCTGGCCGACCGGGTTATCGCCGCCCCACGCGGCCGCGCCCACCAGATGAACGCCGGAGCGGCCAGCGCCGGCGGCGACATCCTGTTGTTTCTCCATGCCGACACCCGTCTGCCCGAGAACGTCTCCGAGGCCATCACCTCGGCCCTGGGCGGCCATGCCTGGGGCCGCTTCGACGTGCGCATCACCGGGCGCCCATTCCTGCTGCGTGTCATCGCCGCGCTGATGAATCTGCGCTCACGCCTCACCGGCATCGCCACCGGCGACCAAGCCATCTTCGTCACCCGCGCCGCCTTCGACGCGGTGGGCGGCTACCCGGATCAGCCGCTGATGGAAGACATCGAACTCTCGAAACGCCTGAAATGCTTCGGACCGCCCGCCTGCCTCGACGCGCGGGTGACAACCTCTGGGCGGCGTTGGGAGCAGCACGGTGTCTGGCGCACCATCCTGCTCATGTGGCGGCTGCGTTTCGACTACTGGCGCGGTGTGCCGGCGGCGCGGCTGACGGCGCGCTATTACCCCGGCGCATAAAGTAAGGCGCCTCGGTTAAGTGGGTTGTTCGGATGAAATTTGGAGTTGTTCTGACTGGTCGCCCTGAGCTGGCGATGAGGGAGCAAGGCGTTCCTGCCCGCTCCCTGCTATCGGTTTCAGGATGCTTTGCGGCTTTTGACGAGCTTCACGATGAGCAACGTTGCCGGTAACAGATGCCAAACCACGTCAAACATATCCAGCGGCTTGGCCAGTGTGCCATCCATCAGCATGCGCATTTTTTCGACCAGATGCGGCTCGGGCACGAAGGGCGCACCCAACATGAGCACGGTCATGATGAGTAGCGCCGAATACGGCAATTTATCAATGAACCGCATGGGCAAACCTTTTATCTATTGATCGAGCTTGGCGTGACGTCCCGATTTTCCTCTGAAACCCTTCCCATGAACCTCATTCGTATCGTGATCTTCGCCAAGGCGCCCGTGCCGGGCCAAGTCAAGACCCGGCTCATCCCGGCGCTGGGCGAGGTGGGTGCGGCGCGGCTGTCGGCACACATGCTGGACCTGACATTGAGCCAGGCGCTGGAGGCGGGTATCGGGCCGGTGGAACTGTGCATGAGTCCGGCGCCGGGGACTGCCGCATGGGCGGATACCCCGCTGCCGGCAGGCATCGAGATAAGCGACCAGGGCGGGGGCGATTTGGGTGAGCGCATGGCACGGGCCGCGCGCCGGACCCTAGCAATCGGGGAGTCCGTGCTGTTGATTGGCACGGATTGCCCCGACCTGAGCGCCGAACGGCTGCGCACCGCCGCCACGCATTTGGCCGGGCACGATGCGGTGCTACACCGCGCCGTGGACGGTGGTTATCCGCTGCTGGGCCTGAGCGCCTTCGATGCCGGCCTGTTCCAGGACATGCCCTGGAGCACTTCGGCGGTGGCCGATCTCACTCTGGCACGCCTGGCTGTCCTGGGCTGGCGGGTGTGGCTGGGGGATACGTTGCGGGATGTCGATGAGCCGGGTGATCTGACCAAGCTGCCGGAAACGCTTCGAACGGCCTGAGCTTCAGCAGCACGCCGAACCGGAATCCGCCTGCTTTACATCGAACGGCAGCCCGCCGCCGCAGCCGGCGAAAATGCCGTGATGGCGCGAGAAATCGCCGATGAAATCGAAATAGGGCGCGAAACGGGTGTCGTGCAGCATGTGCCAGGTATTGCCGCACACCGGGAAGGCGCGGCCGGCTTCGATGGCGTGGTGCTTGTCGAGGACGAAGCGCTGTTCCTGACCAGGGATGCCGCTCCGGTATATCACCGCCTGGCCGTAGTCCTCGCATTCGGGTTCCAGACCGTCCAGCTTGAACAGCCGGTAGGTGGCGGAATAGAAACGGATGTTGCTCACCCGGGCCGCCAGGGTCGGGTCGGTGATGGCGATGGGGCGATCTTCCATCAGGCGTGGGTCGGCGAAGCCGCAACGGTGGGCCAGGTATAGGAAGTCGTTCCAGTACAGCGCGCCGCCCAGGCATTCGCCGTACAACACCGGATCGTTGCGCAGTTCGGATGGGACGCGGCGGTCGGCGTAGACGTCGGAGAAATAGAATTCGCCGCCGGGTTTGAGCAGGCGATGCACCTGGCGCAACACGGCTTCCTTGTCCGGGGAAAGATTCACCACGCAATTGGATACCGCCACGTCGAAGCTGGCGTCCGCGAAGCCCAGTTCGTCCAGGCGTTCGATGTAGCCCAGGCGGAATTCCACGTTGTCGCGGGTGTAGCCAAAGGCCTGACGATGGTATTCCCGGTGCGGCTCAGCCACAGCCAGTTGCTCCTCGGCCATGTCGACGCCGACTACCCGGCCGGTCTCGCCCGCCAGTTGCGCCAGGGCATAGACGTCGCGGCCGGAGCCGCAGCCCAGGTCAAGTAACTTTAGGCCGTCGAGCAGAGTCGGGCAGACCAGGCCGCAGCCGTAATAGCGCGCCGTCACTTCCGGGTGGATGCGGGCCAACAAGGGCTTCAGCCAATCCGGCATCTGGCTGGCGTCACAGCAGGCAGAGGTGCGCAGGTCGGCGGTGGTTTTGAGTCGGTTGCCGTAGTAGTCCTTGACCAGGTCGTGCATGTCACATCCTCAATGCTTGGGGTCCGCCGCGTGGCGGCGCATCAGTTCGTCGTAAGCGCCCTTGATCCGCAGCAGATCGCCGTCCAGGGCCGGGTGGCCGTGCCACCACTGGTAGTCGGGCGACTGGTGAGCGACTCCCAGGCGCAGGTTGCGCAAGTGTTGTTGCAGGTGCTGGTAATGCTTTTCCATGTCCTGCAAGGCTGCGGCCGGGAATTGGCTTCGGGCCCGGGTCAGCAACTGCAGAACTTCGCGTTGTTTCATGTTGCCGACCTCTTGCATGCGCACGCCGTTGGCGCGCAACGTCTCCACATAGCGAGGGGAATGGCAGTGGCCACAGGTTTGGCTCATGGCATCGGTGTCGGCGGGGTGATGGGCCTGCGGCGTATGGCAATCGACACAGCCGGGAGCGCGGCCGGGCGTACTGATCTGCGCCAGGACGCCATGCTTGGAGAGGCGATAGCCGTGCACTTCCGGGCTCGTCTCGCCGTGGCAGGCGACACACTGGGCATCATTGAAGCTGCCGGCCGGCGGCTGCGCGAAAGCGGTACCGATACTCAGCAGCAGCACAAGTCCGGTTCTGAGCAATAGGGCCATCAGTTGTGCTCCCGGTTGTGGCTGGTGTATTCGCCCTCGCGCCACCAGGAGCCGGCGACGGGCTGCTTGCCCTGTTGCCGCAGGGTCCGCGCCTTGGCCTGGATATGTTCCAACTGGGTAGCCATGGTTGCGTGGCCCTCCCTGACGAACTCCGGCGCACCGTGGGCGGCGCCCTTGTAGGCGCCGAGATTGGTGAAGTACCACATCTCGAAGTAGTCGCGCTCGATGGGCGAGACGTTATAGAAGGCGGAGGACTGGCCATCGAGGTAGCCGATGTGTTCGCGGGCGAACAAGGCGCCCTCCTGCTCCAGGGGATAGGGCGGGCGCTCACCGGCGGCAGGGTGCAGCAGTCCTTCGCCGCGCAGATCCTTTAGCACCCCTTCGGCGGCATAGAGCCTGGACCAGGCGCGTTTGCGCTCGGCGTCCATCTCGGCCAGACGCTGGCGTGACCAATCGGCTTCATGGCAGTCGGCACAGACCGCCACCCATTGCGCCCGTTTGACCTCATTGGTGGAGGTGAGCGGGTTCACCTGCTGCAGGCCGAACTTCCAGATGGCCTTGTCGGCAACCTGGTGCTTGCCGCCTTTCATGTGGCAGTAGGCGCAGGTTGGGGTCTGGTAATTGCCCTTGGTGAGCGGTTTGCTCCAGTCCCATTTGTTGCCATCGGCCAGGTAGCGTTTGCCGTGAGCCGAGGTGAAATAGGTTTCATCGTCCGGGTGGGGCGGTCCGGAGTGGCAGGTGACGCAGGCCTCGGGGCGGCGTGCCTCGGCGGCACTGAAGCGATGGCGGGTGTGGCAGGAATCGCATTTGATGGCCACCGAGTGGCACTGCAGACAGGCGGTCACCTCGGCCTTGGGTTTGTCGGCGAAATGTTTGGTATCCACGGCCCGCTCCATGGCCAGCGCATGGCTGGGGTAGCCGAAACGGCGCTCATCGAGAAATTGGGCGTGCTGGGTGGTGTGGCAGGTGCCGCATACCGCCCGGTCGGGCATGCGCAGACGAGCGTGGTCGTTACCATGGCAGCTGTCGCAGTAGATCGGTTTGCGGCCTTTCGGGTTGGAATGGCGGCTGGCGCGCCAGTCCGCGACGATGCCCGGGGTAAGCGCTTCGTGGCATTCGACACACTGGGGGCCTTCGAAGCGGCCGCTCATCTGCCCGCCATACTTGTAGAAGCGCGCCGGGTGCCAGTAGCCGAAGGCCGGGTCCGGTTGCCATACACGGGAATAGACACCGTCGCCGGGCCCACCCTTTTGCCAGTCGACCCAGGCGTAGCCGGCGACAATGGCCAGTACGGTCAACACGATCACACCCCAAGCATATCGAGCCATCTCAGTCTCTCTTCTGTTGCCAGCGCCATAGGCCCAGGGCGGCCAACCCGAAGAAGACAGCCAGGCTCACCAGGCGGCCCCAAGGGTCGGCCGCAATCGGAGCCGTCGCCGGTAGTGGCAAGGACACACTCTGGTGACTGACGCCTGCCACCGGCTGGGCGCCCCATGCCACGCCTATGAACTCCCCCACTGCCGACCGCAACGCAGCGGACAGAGGTGGACGTGCCATGGTCTTGCGGTGACGGTCCATGCGCGCCAGCAGGTCTGGCCAGGTAGCCACTGGGTAGGCACGCGGATCCGGGGCGGCATGGCAGTCGCCGCAGACCGCGCGATAGGCGCGTTCTGCACCAAGGGCTGGCGGCCCGGTTGGGCGCGGCGGCAAGGGGCGCAAGGCGTTTCGATCCAGATAGCTGCTCAATGCGGCCTGCTCATCTGCGTTCGGAATGGCCACCTGACCCAACAGGCCTCGGTAGAAGTGGGACACACTCATCAGCGTTTCCATGCGTCTCAACACATCCGGCCACTCCGCTTGGGTATGGCGACCTGGGCCGGTCAGGTAATGGCATTGGGTGCAGTAGCGTTGCAACGCCCGCGCCCCCGGCGATGCGGGTTCTGGCAAAAGCGCCGGATCCAGGCGCGGCGGCATGATGTCCCGCCGCACCTCGCAGATGTCCACGCCGCCCCACTGATGGCTGGCAAGGGCCGGGAGGGTGAACAGCGCAAGCGCCAGCAGGAGTGGCAGTTCCATCACGCCGCCGCGTGCGCCGGTTGTGACGTGGATCCCGGCGCGATCCTGGCCGCGACATGTGGCAGCAGGTGCCGCGCCTGTTCCTTGAGGCGCCCGCGCAGGCTGAAGCTGTCGAGCATGTCTTCGGCGGCTCTGCGGCCGGCCGCCATGGCGGTGACCACCAGGTCCGGCCCAAGGGTGTTGTCGCCCCCGGCGTAAATCTTCGGCTGGGCGGTACGGCCCCTGGCATCCACCACGATGCGGCCGGCATCGTCCAGCGCCACGCCGTGGGCGGCCAGCCAGGCCGGCGGGTTCGCCACCTGGCCGAGGGCCAGGATGGCCTGGTCGGCGGGCATGTCGCGCATTTCCCCGGCGAGATCGAAACGAATGCCCGCGACGGCCTCGCTCCCCAGCAACGATTGCGGCAGGTGATTTTCCAGCAGGGTCACCCCCTCCTCGCGGGCGGCATCTGCTTCCTTGGGCGAAGAGCGGAATGCCCCACGTGTGGCCACGGTGACGGCAGCGCCCAGGCGGCGAGCGCTGCGGGCGCAGTCCATGGCGCTGTCGCCGCCTCCCAGCACCAGCACCCGTTCGCCTTCCATCGCTGTGGCGGTGCCGGCATTGACCGAGGCCAGGAAGTCGAGGGCGTCGAGCACGCCGGGCAGTTCCCGTCCGGGCAGGGACACCGCACGCGAGCGCTGGGCGCCGGTGCCGAGGAACACGGCGTCATGATCTGCGAGTAATTGGTAGAAACGGGTGCCATCCACCGTCACACCCAGTTCGAAGCGCACACCAAGCACTTCCTGGCGGGCGATGCGGCGGGCGAGTAGCGCCTTGTCCAGCTTGAACGGCGGCACGCCAGTGGCGAGCAGGCCGCCGGCCACCGGGTTGCGGTCATAAATCGTCACCGTCACGCCGGCGCGGGCCAGGCGGTCTGCACAGGCCAGCCCCGCCGGTCCGGCGCCGATCACCGCCACCGTCCGCCCGATGGGTGTGGCCGGCGCGGGTATCGGCAGGTCCAGCGCGGAAGCACCGAGCCAGCGTTCCAGGGCGCCGATGGCCACCGCGCCATTCTTCAGACCCGTCTCTTCTCCGGCCCGGGTGCAGCCGCCCTCGCACAGCCGATGTTGCGGGCAGAGGGCGCCGCACACCTCGGGCAGGGTGTTGATGGCGGCCAAAATCCGCGCAAATCTGGCGGCGAGGTTTCGCTTGCCCGAAAAGTGC
>PFJX01000002.1 GCA_002784045.1 Hydrogenophilales bacterium CG_4_10_14_3_um_filter_63_21 | reverse complement strand
TGTTTCGACGCAACCGGAGGGTGAGGCGGCAAAAAAATGCCCATTTCTTGGGTATGGGGTGGGGCTGGTCATTGAACTTGCGGATTCAGGTGTATAAGTCTTAAGTTTATCGCAATAATCCTCCGCTCCCGATGATTGATTGTCCTGGCCTTTCAGAAGAAGCAGTCCGCCAAACCTGTTACGCTCGTTCTCAAATTTTGCATCGTCAAAATCACCAGCTTCATTTACAAACAAGGCGCGACTTTCATCATTGCGAGCCAAGATATGTTCAATATGGTAGGCATTTCCTTTTCCTATGCCTCGAACAAAATTATACAACGTATCTTTAAGCCCCTCACCCAATCCGTTGGCGATATACGATTCTATTCTTGCAAGGTAATACCTAAGAAAAGTCGGGTTATAGTCGCCATAACCGACTTGCTTAAACTGTCCATAGGACAATAATGTCTGGGCATCAGCATTACGTCTTTGATTAATATCCGCAAGCACCTTTTCATCTATGCGCAATTCAATCTCATCGGCCGGGCAATCTCGTAAAACTGGATGTAGTGTGTAAAGCAGCTCCTGAAACTGATTGCTATCATAGGCACGATTGAATTGAAGCATCACATATGCGCGATCAAATGCCCTGGCTACCGCACGTATCTTTGCATCTTCAAATTTATCGTCCACCCCGCATGCTGCAAGCGCCAACATGATATGACCATCCATCCGGTTGAGCTGTGACAGGTAGTAGCACTCAGGAATGGTAGATTTAGAGTCTTCACCAAGCTGGCGAAGTTTGAGAAATAATCCAGCGTAGTAACGGAAAGAACCTTTCAGGAAGCTCTTCACTCCTGTGGCATCAGCCTTCAGGTGAAGCGATTTATTGCAGGTATCTTCGAAAATCGACCGATGATATGGCCCATCAAATATCTGGCCTTGTTTTCGTGTTTCGGAAAAATGGGCACGAAGATAAGTACGAAAGAAGTCGTCGACTTCGCCCTCTGATCTTGACTCCAGATTACGAAGCGATGAATCCCAGATATCGGCGTAATGATCAACTTCTGCCTTATCTATTTCCCCTAGCAACTTGCCCTTTAGAATTTCATAGGACTGCAACCGCTTGCCGCGATCGTTTATCACCTCGAATATCATAGGAACATCGGTTTGTGCCACTTCAAGATTGATGATGACAACTTGGCACAAAAAGTAATAAATAAACGTATCCAGTTTGTGGCGAGAGGTCAGCCTTGCTGATAATTCTTTGTAAAGCAGTGCATGATTATCAATCATGTGACGCGCAGTTATTCCATCACTGATTAAATTATCAGATGGCGCATCCCCATTAAACAAAGCTTGCATCAGGGCTTCACGTTTATCATGCGCCATCCAGAATTGCTTCTTGCCCCCCACTCCGATTCCTACAATTTTGGCCTTTAGCCAGTCGCGCAAATCGGGTGAATTTAGTTGTTCAACTGCACACAATCGATATAGCACAATGAGCAACAAGGTGAGCGTGGTAAGACGTTGTTGACCATCAACAATGAATGTCCGCTTATCTACTTGGTTTCTGTTTGTTATATAGGTATTCAGGTAATACCACGAATACTTTGTGGACACATTGGCTTCCGTTGCATCCAGGTCTGGATGCAACGTGTAAGACTGTTCGAAATGATAGAAAATATCTTCGAGCAGTGTCTTTACCTCGCTGTTCTCCCACTTGTATTCCCGCTGATAGAAGTCAATGTAATAATTTGTTGTCGAGAATAATTTGTCGATATTCTGTTTTTCCGGATTAACTTCCATGACATCGTCCTCTGAAGAGATGATCTATAAGTAATTACTTGAACAGGACATCGTGGGTATCGTCATCTTTAAGTTTCGGTAGTCCTTATTGAGCTGGCGATGCGTTTCAGTTTGGAGCAGATTCCGATCAATGTCGGAACCAGGCAAACCACAAAGTTCAGACTACATCGTGCCAAGAGACGCGGATGAAGATGTGGCGGAGGGGGATGTCAGTCATAAGTTGTTATCGTCCCCTTGATCAGGTCTATGAGTTTCCTGCATCGTTCATCGCCTGGCTCGTCGCTTACTTCCCAAGCAACCAGCATCGCCATTTCCCCACGTGCCCGATCGATGACCCAAGGCGACTCACAGCCCTTATCAAATGCAAGCTCCACAAGCGCATCCCCCATGACATCCATCGCCTTCAGGTAGTCCGGAACGGAGATGTTCGCAATCTTTAATTCACGTCGCTTGAAGTTATCGACAAGCAGTTCCCTTGGCCGCACTGCGATCCTTGATAGTAGTTGGACCGCATCGCTCCATGGGTCCTCCCTGGCGTCATTGGCGAAGCGGAATGAGATCAAGGTCGATGTAATCTTTTGTGCCAGCCCTTCTTTCTTGGCCCCGTCCACCCGGTCTCGCAGTAGCTGTAAGACTTTTTCCAGGGAACCCGAAGGCATGGCAGTGTTCGGGTAGAAACGCTGGTAAATGTTCTCCAAGTCTTGCTTGATGGCAGCACGTCGCCCCTCAAGAAACTTGTCTAGATCGCCACCGTATGCGGTACTGAGTGTGGATTGTGATTGTTCTCCCGCCACATCTATCGCGGCATTGAGCGCGGCTCTCGCCGTGTTAGGCACCCAATATTTGCCGGTGCCAAACGAATAGCTGAAAAGCTGCACCAACTTGGTCACTCGCTTTCGCTGCTCTTCCACTTCCTTGGCAGTGGCTTCATCTGCGAAGAGCTCAATCCGAAATTGTTGTTTGTAGCGTACTGTACCGATCTGTTGTTCACCCTGCTGGCCGAACAGGGAAGCCGGGATCGGTACCGACATTGGCTTGACCTTGTGTTGCACGGAAACCAATGCCCCTTGCGAATACAGCGACTGAATGTTGTCGACCACCGATGGAATTGTAGGCACGTAAACAGCAAGTGCGGGAGAGGCTGTTTCAGTGGAAGTGATCGCACTTTCATCCAGGCGGCCATCCGGGGTCAGCGGCAGATCATTGATCGATGTGCCGGGCTGCATGAATAGGTCGGGGCTATCGCTGAGCATCGACTCGAATGCCTGCCAATGAATGTACCCCTCCTCGTTGCCACGGCAGGGTTCAAGCAAGGGGACTTCGCAGCGTGCCTTGGTCAACTCCGCCGCAGTCTCCCAATAGGCACGGGCGAGTTGGCGAATATCGTTGATTTCACTCGCCGACAGCGTGATCCAGAGATTCACATCCCCAGCGGATGGGACATCGAGGCCGAAAGCGGGGGACGAGCCAACCGAAGCGCTTACGGGTTCTCCTGGGACACAAAGAATGGCGAGACCAAGTCGCGGCGCTGCCCCAGACAGTTTTCCAGGGGTCAGCAGGCGCGCGCTGAGGCGACCCTGGCTGGCGGCCTGCAACGCGAAAACTCGGGCGAGCACCTCACCGGTATCGCGGGTGCCATATCTGGGATCGAGGGCAAGTACGACTTCCCATCGCGCCTGCCGGCGCGCATTCGACCAGATGTGCTCAAGCCAACCCACAAAGTCGCGGTTCGGGACAGCAACGGCGAGGAAGGCGTATTCGCAGGCGGAGAGTTTTGGGCCGAAGGGGGGTAAACACGGCGAGCCCCCGGTGACACGCGCCTGCATGTCTGGCCACACCCGCGTGGAATTGCATTCGTAAACGTCTTCAAGCATTCATCTTCTCTCTTGGAACCATTCAGAACAGCTCGCCATTGGCTTCGCTCACGGCTGATTTCCTGCCGCGCTTCTTCGCGGTTGGCTTGACGACGGCCGGCTCCTGAATTGCGGCGCGACGGTGGTTTTCGGCCAGGAGGCGTTTGAGGACTTCCTTGCGGGCGGCGGGGCTGATCGTGTAGCGGACGCGGTCGTTATCGGGGAGGGTTTCGACTTCGTGGAAGTCGTGGCCGAGGTTGAGATCGATCCAGCCGTAGGCGTCGCGGATGGCTTCGTCGAGTTGGCGGTGGCGGCGGCGCAGTTCGAGGATGCCCTGGTAGCCGGCTTCGGCTTCTTCAATGGATTTCTTGCTGACCTTGGCGACCTGGGCGGGGGTGAGGTCGCGGGTGTGGAACAGGTTGTAGATGTCGGTGAGGCCGAGCCAGAGTTGGCGCATGAGGACGCGGCGGTGTTCGTGGTACGCGGCGCCGAGGTTGGCCAGGGCGGGGTGCGGGGTTTGCCAGAGGCCTTCGGGGAAGGGGAAGGTGTCGAAGCAGTTCGACGGTGAATAGCGCAAATCCTGCTTCAATGCGCCGCTGTATTTGCGTGCCCAGACCTCGTGCAGGGCGGATTGGACGACTGCGTAGAGGTCCCAGCGGTCGGTGGTGAATACATAAACTGCGTCAGTAAATATCTTGCCGCTATCGGTTTGCGAAAACGATAGGTGCTTCGTAGTACGAGCTGCCAAAAAGCACTTACCTATAGCGTCCAGGTTGTCGTAGCAAAGTTTGTTATATCGGTAATATCTCCACCACCAGCGTTTTGCACCCTCGTTTTTCTGTGCAAGACGGTCTGGCAATACCTTTTCACGTATTCGCTCTAGAAGCTGCGGGTACTTCAATTCCGCCTGTTCGAGTGTTTCACAGTCCTCAAGATTAATGATCCAACGCGAAGGAACTTGAAGCGGGTGCGAGTTGACTTCTTGGCCGTTCAGCAATGGGAATATTGCTGTAACGTTCTTCGGCTCTTTGCGGAAGAACTCTGACTCCTGTCGGTCTAGCAAGAAGCCATCGCCCAAGAAAATCGACCCCATAAAAATACGATTGCCGTTTTCTGGTATCGGCGCGGGTTCCCCCGCATCTTCGCTGTCTTCGAAGTAAGCGTTGATTACTGCTACGTCCTTGCCGTCCAGCACCCGTCTTCCGCACCATTCACCTTTGTGCAGGGCAACCAGCGCCACCACGAGCTTTGCCCGCCCCGGCCACTTGATGCCGCGCACGGCCATGTTGATCGCGCCGCCCTGCTTCAACACCTGTTCCAGCCCGTCCTTACGAACGTCGCCGTCCTTGATGGAATTGGTGGTGATGAAGGCAGTAAAACCACCAGGGCGCAGCAAGGCATACAGACGGCGGACGAAATAGGCCACCAAGTCAGACAGACCCGCCGGTGCGAATTCCCATTTCACGTATTCGCAAAAGGCATGGCCATAGAAGCCGCTCAAGTCTTGGCCCCCTTTGTATGGCGGATTCCCCAGAATGCAGTCAAACCCACCCCGCCCGATGATCTCCGGGAACTCCAGAAACCAATGGAAGAAACGCTTGCGCTCCGCCATCGCCCAGGCCTCGGCGGTGGCCTGGCCTTGCGGGCTGACCTCGCCTTGCCAGTAGCGCCGGTAAGCGGCGTCGGTGATGAATTTCGGCAGGTTCTCCGGTGTCTTGGGTAGGTAGAACTGGGCAATGGGGATGGCGGCGATCTGGTTCAGGAACCAGGCGTCCTGGCTCTGGCTGAAGGCGAGGTAGCGGGTCTTCTTGGCTTCAATCTGGTCGGGGGTGTGTTCCGGCAGGGTGGCGAGTTCTCGCCAACCGCGCAGGATGTCGTCGAGTTGTTTCTGCAAGGCCGGTGCAAGCGGGAGTTGGCCAGTCTCGTGGTCCTTGCGTTCCTGCTTGTTGCGCTTTCTCAGCAGCGCTGCGGTTTCCTTATCGTCGCCGGGCTGGCTGGCGAAGGCTGCGTCGGGTACGCCGCGTTCGGCTTCCTCGCGCCGGGCGAAGCCGACGATAGCGTTGCCGCATTTGATGTGGTGGTCGAGGAAGTTGAGCGGCTCGCCAGGGTTGTGGGCTTCTAGCCAGAGGGCGACCTTGCACAGTTCGACGGCGAGCGGGTTCAAGTCCACGCCGTAGATGCAGTGGCGGATGACATCGCGGATGGCGGCGCGGAAGGCCGAGGGCGAGGGTTGTTCCTCACCGGTGCGGACGATGGCCAGTTCGGTAGCGATGCGGCGGGCGGCAGCGAGCAGGATGTGGCCGGAACCGCAGGCGATGTCGGCAACGCGCAGGTCGAGCAGGGCTTGTTCCGGGTCGGGCGCCTTGAGCTTGTCGGCGATGAGGTAGTCGAGCGAGTGCTTGATGAGGGGCTGGACCAGGTCGTCCGGGGTGTAGTGGGAGCCGGTGGCGGCGCGCTGGTCGCCTTGGGCGAAGGTAAATTCCGGACGATTGTTGGTGGTGATAAAGACCGGTTGGTATTCCAGCAGGCCTTCGTAGACTGAGCCGAATTCCTCTACGTTGAGGGCGGCGTAGTTGACGCGGATGGTCTGACCGTTGTCTGGATGTTGATAGAGCCCGAGGGCGCGCAGGCAGCCGAGCAGGACGTCGTTGCCCAACATGCAGCCGGCCAGAGGGCCGATGGCAGCTGGGTTGAACAGGTCACCGGCCAGCGGCGCGAGACCGAGCTTTTCGCCCGGCCCGTGAGCTTCGAACAGGCGGAAGTTGGCGAGCAGGGCCAGCCAGAGGTCGTGGTGGCGTTTGTCGGCGAGGTGGCGCTTTTCCGAAAGCCGGCGCAGGCGATCCAGGCTGTAGTAGCGCCGGTAGATGTCGCGTTGTGCATTGGTGGCCGAGGGCGGGAAGACGAGGTCGCGTTCTTCGATCACCAAAAGGAACAGCAGCCGATAGATCAGGCGCAGCAGGTGCTGGTAGTAGGTATCCGATTGCAGGCGCCCTTCCGCGATGGATTGCCGCAGGGTGTCATTGGCCGGGTGGGCGAGAAAGCCGTTGGCGAAGTCGCGGATGGCTTGTTCCACCGCCTTGCTCAGGCCCTCGCGGATGCGGGCGCCGGAGTCGAGGGAATCCTGGTGGTAACGCTCGATCAGGCTTTCCGCCGCCGCCTCATTGCTGACTGGCAGGCGGGTGACGTGGAGCAGCCGATAGAGCACCGCGAAGTCGGCGAACAGGCCGTCGGTGAAGATGCGGTCGAGGTCGAATTCCAGATAACTGAGCTTGATCAGCCGGGAACTGTCGCGCAGCAGGCGCAGGATGCGGCCGTTGCTGACCAGGCCGTACAGCTCGTCGTGCAGGTTGAGGTATTCCTGCACCAGGGCGTGGGCGGACATGCGCGGCGCGCCAAATGTTTGGCCAAATCGGGTGCGATCCGGCTTGCGGTCCAGCCCGGCGGGTTCGCGGGTGCCGATGATGTGGATGGGTGTGTTACCGCGATTGGTTACACGGTGGGAAATGGGGTAGGTCTTGCCGTTGAGTTCGACGCCCTTGGCCTGGTATTCGAGCTGGTAGCCGAGCAGGCCGAGCAAGGGGGTGATCCAGAGGTTGCGGGTTTCGGTGGTGGCCGGAGCTTCGGGTCTGAGGGTGTCGAGCTTGCGCTGGAAGATGCGCCAGTAGTCCTGGGCATCGGCCCAGGCGCGCGCGATCTCGTCCTTGACCTTGCCGCTGCCATCTAGGCCAAAGTCGGCGGGGCGCTGGCCGGGGGCATCGTCGAGGCGTTCGAGGATGTCCGGCGAGAGGATGGCCCCTTCGATGCGGATGCTGGGGTAGGTCATGCCTGGCTGACCACCATGAGAATGACCTCGACCAAGTTCGGAAAGGGCAATCGCTTAAATAAACAACTTACTGTTTTCAAAGCGCTTTCTCTCCAAGTCTGATGGTCACGAGGGGCATCGCTTTAATAAGCTCATGCCCAGAACGGCAGGTAGCGAGCGAACTTGCGCGAGGCGCCTACCCGTTCATCCGGCTTGATCATTCCTACCTCGATGGTGGCGGCAATGACCTGGGAGGCGATGGCGCTCTTGCTTTCTGGCAGGCCGAAACGCTCGCGCAGGGATTGGTTGGTCATCCGCTCGGACATCACCCATTTCAAGGCGCAGTGCTGATAGCAGGCACGGATTCGATCCTCTCGATCCATGTCTTCGAACTGCCGGGGGCCGTAGAGGGTGGCCACGGTTCTGCGGTGTCCGGCACGAAAGTCCGGGGCGGGCAACTGGTACACCTCGGCGGCATGGACCACTTTGTCGATGCCGCTGCTTTTCTCCTCGCAGATGTTCATTCGGCGCATCAGGTCGGCAAGGCGCTCGTTGCGAGACTGATAGCCGTCGATGAAACGCTCAACCGGGACGATCGGTTCGCCCGGGTTCGAAATCTCCACTCGGTTACTAAATATTTCGATCATCACTGACGCGCCGGTCACCGATAGATCCTGATGAATGAGGGCGTTGGCGACCAATTCGCGGATGACGATGTCGGGCACCAGTTTCATCTCCTGGCGCAACGCGTTCTCGACGACCTCGTTCTGAGGAAGCTGGCTCATGACAAAGCCGATCAAATCCTGGAAGCCGACCGCGTAGCCCTTGGGCGCGGTGTAGTCGAGCCGGGTTTCGAGCTTGGAGGTGCCGGTGTAGACCACGACTCTCGGCGCCTTGCGTTCCATATCCGGAAAGTCCACCAGGCGTTTCGCCAGAAGCAGCGCGCCCAAGCGGCGGATGGCATAGCCGTTGGCTGTCTCATCGAGCAGGCGTTCACGTTTCAGGCGGTCAACCACGCCTGAACGATCCGTGGGATAGGGCTGTTTGAGGAGTTCAAAAAAGCCCTGGGTATCCAGCAGTTCGACCACTTCTCCGCCATCCAGACCTGTTCTGGTGTGCTCTTCCAGCCAGTCCGGTTCGCCTTCTGAAAATATCCGGCGCAACTGGTCCTCGCTCATGGGCACCAGTTCCTCACCAGATCGCATCAGGTAGGCACCCTCCAGGTGGTAGGCCGTGCCGCGTGGCCGGGGGGGAATGTGGAAGACCAGCACCCGGCCATCTGGATGGGCGACTTCTTCGATGTCCACCCGAAAGCCCAGGGCTTGAAAGAGCTTCTCGGCTGTGACGATGGTGTCGGTAAACGCTTGTGTACCCACCACGGCACGGGGCGGTTTATCGGCGATGCCAAGCAGTAGATAGCCACCGCCTTCGTTGGCCAGCGCCACGCAATACTTGTGAAGTTTGCGAGTGTCGTACTGGTTCTTGCCTTCCTTGAACTCCAGTCGCTGGGTTTCAGACGGAAGTTGCCGCCAGAGGTCGATTTGTTCCGGAGTCGTGGTCATGAATTGGGCCTCTATTCCGGCAGCAGGATATAGATACCCAGCAGGTCCATGGGGAGCACGGGATAAACGACCTGGAAGCGCTTGCCGTCCATCAGGGCGCTGAAGCGTTCGTGGGCTTCGACCAGGTGCTTTGACTGCTGCTCGGCAACGCTGGCGAATTCGGTCTTGAGGACGTCGAGGAGCTTGAGTTCGTTTTCCAGAAAGCCGGCGCGGGCCTGGGGGGTGAGGTCGGAAGTGGCGCGAGCTTCAGCTAGCAGTGCCTTGGCCTGGGCGTGGTCGAGAAATTCCTTTTGCTGCGGCGTACCGCGCCAGCCCCAGAGCAGCATTTCCTCGGCGACGATCTGGTGGTTGGCGCGGGACTGTTCGATGACGTTGCGGCAGCGAAAAAGCATCAGCGTGGTCTTGGTGTCGACCTGGCGGGTGCGGATGACGGCGGCGCGGGCTGCACGTTTGTCGCTGCGGGCCAGGGTGTTGGCCATGACCAGTTGGCAAAGTTGTTCGACGAAGCGGTGGTTGCGGCCCAGGTAGTGATGGCCTTCCGGCGTGGGGGATTGGAAGCTGATCTTGATGGGGTCGCCAGCAGGTTTACCGGGACTACCAATAGGCAGCAGGTCGCGTAGCGAGGGCGGCAGGTTGCCGGGGACGATGGCGTATTTGCGTGGGTCGCGCGCGTTCTGGGTGACTTGCACACCGAGCAGGTTGTTGAGTGCAGCGGTGACGAAGTCTTCCACCGCCTTGGGGTCGCCGATGGCTTCATCCACCTCGCGTAGGTCGGCCTCGATCTCATGGGCCTTGATGGCGTGCTGGGCGAAGATGCTGCGCGAAGCCTTCTCACGCGCGGCGGCTTCGTCCACCTTGCGAGTGACGCTGGCCTTGGCGCTGGCGGCTTCGTCGAAGTCGCCGAAATCGAATTCGATCTGGTGCTTGCCGGCGCGTTTCTTTTCAATCTGGCGGCTCGGGTTGAGCAGCAGCGCCTGGGTGATGGTGTCGATGATGCTTTGCGAGTCTTCCGGGAAGGGCACGTTGATGCCGGTAGCGCGTTTGATCTCGCGCACCTTGCGCAGCAGCACGTCGAGCACGATGCCGTCGATGGGGTTGTCTGCGCCATAGAGTAGGCAGGCTTTCACTTCCGGCGCGGTCTGGCCGAAGCGATCAACGCGGCCTTCGCGCTGTTCCAGGCGGTTGGGGTTCCAGGGCAGGTCGTAGTGCAGGACAGCGGTGAAACGGTCTTGCAGGTTGATGCCTTCGGACAGGCAATCGGTGGCGATCAGCACTCGCGGGAGGGTGACGTCGATTTCCTCGATACGTTGTTTGCGGAGTTCGTCGGGGAGTTCGCTGGTGATGACCTGCAGATCGAGCTTGGGGAATTTCTTTTTCAGCGCGGGAGCGAGCTGTTCGCCGACATAGTTGGCGGTGGCGATGTAGCGGCAGAAGACGACGGGATGGAAGCCCTGCTTCACCCAGTCCTCGATGATGAGTTCGGCGGCGGCGAGCTTCTGGTCGTCCTTCAGGTTGGCGAGTTTGCCAAGCTGATCGGCAAAACCGCGCAGTTGGCTCTTCTGGTAGGCGCTCCAGTCGTTGCGCTCGACGACCTGAGTGGGGGTGTTGTCGCTCTCGGCGCCGGATTCGCTATCCCCGACGGGGTTTTGTTCATCCCCAACGGGGTTTTGGTCCAGTTCAAGGGTAACCGCATCGCTGGTCTCGTCGCCTGCGGCCGGGACCAGGTTGGTGAGGCGAGTATTGAGCATCTCCACACCGGCGGCGGGGCTGGACATGACGCCGCGCAACAGTGCGAGCGCGGTCCAGTATTGGACGCGGCGTTTGGCGTCTTGCTCGTGGTCGGCAGCGATGAGCTTGCGAGCGAAATCGAGGATCTGCTCGAAGAAGCCGGCATAGCCCAGCGCAAGGTCGTAGGGCCATTCGAAGGCGTCGCGCTTCGGGAACGGGGTATCTTCGCCCAGCCACTTTTCCACATCGCCGCGTTTGCGCTGAACGAAGTGGGTGGCCAGTTCCCGGCGTTGAGCCTGGCTGGAGTTGGGCAGGTCGAGCGTCTCGAAATCCGGTTTGAGTAGGCCCAGCAGGGACTGAAACTCTTCGGGTTTGCCACTGTGCGGTGTGGCGGTGAGCAGGATGAGTTGCTGGCCGGGCTTGCGGGCGAGGCGGCTGACCAAGTGGTAACGCTGTTGCTGGGTGTTGGAGGCACCGGCGGGGCGGGCGCAGGTGTGGGCCTCGTCCACGATCACCAGTTCCGGGCATTGTTCGATGAAGACATCGCGCCGGACATCGGACTTGATGAAGTCGATGCTGATGACCTGGTAGGGGTAGTAGTCGTAAACACTTGTGTCGCCCTGGATTTGCCGGTCGAGCCGGGCCTGGGTGTTGGAGCGGATGATGACCGCTTCGATGTCCAGCTTGTCGCGGATTTCCGACTGCCATTGTTCACACAGGTGAGGCAAGCAGACGACGGCGAAACGCTTGATCTTGCGGCGCTCCAGCAGCTCCTTGACGATGAGCAGGGCTTCCACGGTCTTGCCTACACCCACGTCGTCGGCGATGAGCAAGCGCGGAGAGTCCTGCCGCAACGCCATGATGAGCGGCACCATCTGATAGGAACGCGGACGGAAAGAAAGCTTGGCCAGGGAACGGAAGGGGCCGGCGCCGTTACGGAAGGCCAGGCGGGCGGAGTCGTAGAGCAGGCGGGCGGTGCTGATGTCGCCCAGGTCGGCGGCGGCCGGCTCCTGAAAGTGGGCATCGGCGGGCCGGTCTGTCGCTATCTCCAGCGGCAGATAGATGCCGGCAATCTCGTCATCGGAGCCGCCAAGGGGTTTGACGACCAGCAGGTCGGGGTCTTCCGAGGGCAGGACGATCCAGTCGCGACCACGTAGCGAGACGAGTTTTCCGGGTTGCAGGGCGACGTTCATTTCACCTTCCTGAAGATGTCTGGGCGCGCCGCAACTTTCTCGGCGAGGTTGTCTTTGTAGTAGTAGACCCAGACCTCATCCCCCTTGGCCATGATGGCCTGTCGCTTGGCTTCGTCATCGGCCTGAACCGCGGGCTGGTCATGTGGCGTGCCATCGCAAAAGACCCAGATGCGCGGTTCGTAATAAAAATCCGGTTGCACGTAGATGCCATCGACACGCTTCTGGGCGGAATCAGGCAGGCGCAGGCCATTGGCGTAGAGGTAGTCGATGAACTTGCGCTCGGTGGAAGAGTTGGGGTCGAGGCCGCGCCGCAGGGCCTGGTTTTGCTCTTCGTAGCTGGCGTAGCCGGTGTTGGTCTGAATCTCGATGGTGCAGATGCGCAGCTTTTCCAGGGCGTCCTGGATCAGGTGGCGGTCGATAATCTTGTGGTCGCGCTGATTGAAGTAGCTGAGCAGATCGTCGTAGCTGGCCGGTCCTTTGTATTCGGCGTCGTCGAAGCGGCAAATCTGTTGGGCTTCTTCAACAACCTGGTGGAATACGGTCACGTCGTCGACAAACTGGGAGAGGATGCCAAGGCTGCCTTCGGCCGCCTCGTAGATCAGGATGCTTGGGGCTTCTGGATCGCCCACGGCGACCACCCCGATTTCATTCGGCTCGACCTGAAAGACGCCTTCGATGGCCCGTTTGAGGGCGTGTTGTAACGTGATGACGCCGTCCGGCTTGAGTCCCAGCGGCTGGATCGGCTCAATGTAGAGCACATCGGCCAGGTTGGAGGTCCACAGCTTCACCAGGCGGAATTCCTCCTTGAGGTTGCTCTCCGGCCCCGGCATGGCGCTACGCCAGTCACCTGAGATCAGGCCGATGGGAAATCCTTCGTCATGGCGCGCCCGCCATTGGCGATTGACGTGAATCAGACGGGCCGCAGGTATGTAACGCAGGTTGAGCAGGACGCTTTCACTGGAGCGCGCCACGGCCTTGCGAACCCGTTCCAGATGGCCGCCATCGACGGAGAAATAGGTGCGGATGTTGTAGCCCCGGGAACGGCGTTCTTCTTCCTCGCACGTGATGCGATCGATCTCCTCGGCACGGGACTCGGCCATCTCCATGAGGTTGTGTAAGTGCTCCTTGTTGACGGCATCGCCCAGGTTGAGACCGGAGAAGGGGCAGATCTCCAGGTCCTTTTGTTCTCCGGTGAGGAAGTAGCCCGCCTTGATACTGAGCTTGGCTTCGGTCAGCGCCGACTCGGCGTCTTGCACCACCAGTTGGCAAACACGGTACTTGCGGCCGTTGTGATAGATGATGTTCTGCGGGCCGAACTCGCGCAGGGCGATGGAACGCGGGCGCGAAATGAACTCACCGGCGGTGTCGTTGCTGGGCAGGAAGACGCGAATTGGCAGGCGGGTGAAGTTGTAGCCGGGCAGAAAACCTTCCGAAGCAAAGTAGCGATACGGATAGAACTCGGAGAGTTCGGCCGATTTGCCTTTCAGATCGTTGCGCAACAGATCGAGCTGGCGCGTGGCCTGGTCCTGGTTGCGCTTATGCTTGCGGTATTCGTCGCTGCCCAGGCTGAGGGTGCCGCTTTCGATCTGCTGGGTGGCGCGGCTGAGGATGGTGCGGGCGGAACGGTACAGCCGCCGCCAACGCACAAGCGCGCTATCCAGGTGATCCGCGATCTTGGACAGGTTCTGTTCGATCCACTGGTCGGAGTACCAGGTCGCCGCGTTGGCTGAAAGCGCGGGCTCGAAGTCCTTGATGACGCGTTTGAAGGTGGCTTTTAGCTCGCTGAACTGGGTGGGTGAAATCTCCAGACCAGCACGGACTTCGGAGGCCAACGGTAGTTTGTCGTTGTCATCCACCACCAGTCGCATGATTGATGGGCTAAGACCATTGCCGCCTTCCAGGCCGGGCAGGCCGAGGCGGGAAACGGCCAGGGCATTGAGGTGAGAAGCCAGCAGTTCCCGGTTGCACAGATCCAGCCGGGGCGCCATGACCGCGCCCGCCACCAGGGCTTCCTGTTCCTTGAAATAGTGTCGGTCGTGGGGGGCGTAACTGGAGCAGTAGGTGAAGATCAGCGCGCCCTGCCCGCTTCTGCCAGCCCGCCCCGCGCGCTGGGCGTAATTGGACGGATTGGGCGGGGCATTGCGCAGGTGGACCACGCTGAGACCGCCGATGTCGATGCCCAGCTCCATGGTGGGTGAACAGAACAGTGCGCTGATCTGGCCCTGGCGGAACAGATCCTCCCGCTCGATGCGGGTTTCGGTGCCGAGTTGGCCGGTGTGGTCCTCGCCTCGTAAGCGCTTAGCCTTGGCGAAGTCACGCTGGTACAGGGCCTGGAAGAATTCGTTAGGCCTTGGCGTCTGGTCCTTGTAGGAGCGCTGCTTGATGACATCAGCCTTGACGGTCTTGCCGTCGCCCAACTTCCAGATGATTTTGACGAGACGAAGTTGATATACGTGGATTTCCTTATTCTCGTTGCTACGTGCGGACATGGACTTGAGGTAGTCGGCTTTTTCCAACCTCTCCATCAAGTCGCCAATAAGTCGACGATAGCTGTCACTTTTAAGATCAATGTCGATGTCATTCTGGCGCACATATAGTTTGATGAATTTACCCAGCGCGCTGGCCGGCCCCATGCTCTTGGACGACATCCGGGCAGATTTGTGCAGCGGGTCGAGGCGAATGAAGAAGGGTTCCCGTAGTTCCTCGTTGCGATCCAGTGTCCAGGGACTGCGCAGCATTTCGCGGAACTGTTTTTCGTTTTCCTTGATGCGAGATTGCGTGAGGTAGTTCTCGCTTTCGATGGCAAATTCGAGGCGGAAGAAATCCAGGATGGTGGCGATGAAGTCCCTGCGCTCCGCGTGATCCAACTGGTTCAGCAAGGGCATGGCCCGCCAGAACTCATCGGTGGCGGCGATCTCATCCAGGTCCGCGTAGTCGATGCTGAGCAACGCGCACTGTTCCAAGTTGGGCAGGACGATGCGCCAGCTCCGGCGCAGGTCGGCGATGGCGCGGTAAACCAGGTATTCTTGGAAGGATTGTTCGTAATTGCGCTTGACCGGGGCGAGCGCGGGCTCTTCGTTCTTGTTGGCGAAATCCAGGAACGGCAGGTTCATGGCAAGTCGCACGGCTTCGCCGATGTTGGCGAAATTCAGCGTATGGCCCGATGCCAGCTCCAACGCTTTTCGAATGCCTGCACGCAGGCGCACGACCTGAACGAAGTCATTGAAATGGCCGGCCTGGAGCGCGGCATCCTGGCGGTTATCAGTGAAGCTGAGGAGTTTCTGGTCTTGCTGCCGATAACCCGCGTCGTCCAGTTGGTTGAGGATGGAGAAAGCGGTGATGGTGGTGGAGGTGCTGCGGCCTTCGCTGCCCAGCTTGGTGAGCTTGGTGCCTTCGTTGGTCTTGGTGTCGTAGAACACCCCGCCGGTCGGGTCGAACAGGAGCGGCGCCTTCATGAACCAGCCCCACCACTTCATGGCCTTGCTCTCGGAACAAAGCCCCGTTTCGTCGAAATAGAGCTTGGTCGGGAAGAAGGCTTTCTTGCGCGTGTCCGGCACCGGACCCGATTTGGTCACGCGGAACCAGGACTCGGGCAGGAGTTCCATGTCTTCGAGCGGATCCCAGACTTCGTCACCGACGATCAGATAGCCGTCGGTGGTTTCCTCATCGTCCTCGGATAGCTCGCGAAATTCGCGTGGTTCCAGTCTGTCGCCGACGCGGGAGACACAAATGAAGGCATGTCCACTGGCACGGCTGAAGACGTTGGGGAAGATCGGTTTCTTGTCGGCGTCACCCTTGAGATAGACCCCCGGCTCCAGGGTGATGTGGCGGTTCTCATCCTGGTCGAGCGTGGTGTAGACCGAGCCGGTCTGGGAGATGAACTGGTGCAACTTGAAGGGCAGCAGGGTGTAGCGCTGGCCGGCGTCCTGAAGGCGTTGATTGGCCAGGCTGATCCACTGGAGCAGGGCTTCGAGGTGCTTGCGGCAGTGCTCTGGAGACTGGCCGGATGCGGCGGCTATATCCGAGACGATATCCGATATCCGTCTGGGTTTGCCTCGGAACAGCACGCCATCACGGGTATCGAGAGCAACCCGGTTTTCCAGCCAGACCGCGACAGGATGGGTCTTGAGCAAAGCGATGTCCGCATCCGGATTGATCCCGGCAGCAATGGCGGTTGCCATCTCTGATTGAGTCGGAAGCTGGCCTTGGTAAGCCAGGGAGCGGTCGAGGGTCTCGTTGATGATCTGGTTCGGCGCGAACGGCTTGCCAAACAGCATGGTCGCCACTTTCGCCACCTCGGTACGCTGTTCGGCCAGGGAACCCACCGAAACCATGGTCGCAGAGGTGCCGATACACACCACGGGCTGCCCGCACTGCGCACGAATGCGGCGCATGAGCATGGCTACATCGGCCCCCTGCCTGCCGCGATAGGTATGTAGTTCGTCGAAAACCAGGAAGCGGAGGTTCTGGTAGATGCCGTTCCGGATTGGCCGCTCGCGCAATCGGGTCAGCAACAGTTCCAGCATCATGTAGTTGGTGAGCAGGATCTGGGGCGGCTTCTCACGCATCTTGGCGCGTTTGTCTTCACCCTCCTGCCCGGTGTATTGGCCGAAGGTGATCGGGAAAGGCTTGCCGGTGGCCTCTTCGTAGTTCTTCTGATAACGCTCGAACTCATCGAACTGGGAATTGATGAGTGCGTTCATCGGATACACCACCACCGCCACCACGCCTGGAACGCCGGGGTTGGACAAAAGGTGATGAAAGATCGAGCCGATGTAGGTCAGCGACTTGCCGGAGCCGGTGCCGGAAGTAACTATGAAATCCTTGCCGGCTGTACCCAGCTTGATTGCGTCGACCTGGTGGCGATAAAGGGAGTAGCCCCTGAAGATGTCCCGGATGTCAGGATGAAGTGTGCCGTCTGCGGTGAGATCGTCGAGGCTGCCACCGCTCTCGAACGAGGGGTTGAACTGCAACAGCGGCTCCGGCCACAGCTTGCCCTGGTTCAACTCACCCTCCACCACATCACGAATCTGGGGATCGGCGATCTTCAGGAAACTGCGAATGTAGGTCGCATAGTCCGAGACGATGTGGGCGTGGGTTTGGAAGACATTCATGGTTGATGGTCTTGGATGCTCAGGATGGTCTTGAGGTCGAACCAGTGAGTGGGGGCGAAATACAGGGTGAGATAGAACTCCGCGAGTCGAACGGCGATTTCAATGGCGCAGGCTTGATCACCTGCGGTGTGTTCGACGCTGCAGCGGCAGATTTCGTCGACATCGTCGGGTTCGCGGGCGTGCGGATACTGGGCATCAAAGGTGGCGCAGATGGCGGCGGTGGATGTCATGAGAGAAGTTCAGACCGCCAAGAATGTGGCTATCCAAACACTGAGTCAGGTGCTTTTTTTCACCTCCGCTCTCCTGCATCAGCTTAATCCTTCGGGCTTTTTCGAATTAAGACGTGTGATTCTAGCCTCACGCGTCCCCCACGAAGACCAGAGCCCGCGCAAGGCGGGCTCTGGTCTGTCCATCAGGCAGAACATGGCTTGCGCCACATCCGTGCATCCTCCAGGACGGGAGGACGTGGGGGTTCTCGATGCCTGTTCGAGTCCCTGTCGCACGGGGGCCGGGAAGCCCTGGAGAGTGGCCGCCGCCGCGCCGGCTTATTCAGTCTCTACGTGCGCTTTTTCTTGCCCGCCGCCAACTGCTCGACGAACTCGCTTTGCCTAGCCAGCTTCTTCCTGGCTTCCTTGACCATGTGCTCATAGCGCAGCAAGGCACTCAGGCGCGGACGTATGAGGCCGTTCTTCCAGCGCGTCACCGTGGCCTTCGAGGCGCCCAGCAGGGTGGCCAGTTCCTGGCTGTTGTCATAGGGCACGCCAAGCTCCCTGGCCCAGCCGTCCAGTATCTTCGGCATGGGGATGCCTTCGTACTTCTTCCGGCCGGACTCCAGCGCGTTGCCACTGTTGTCAGCCAGGTCACGGGCCGACTTCATCACCCAGTCCGGAATGGTTGCTTTGCCGTATTCATACGACGCCAGCCGGGGCATACCAATGCCCAACGCATCGGCGAACTCCGCCTGGGTCATGTCCAGGCCGGTTCGAACACTCACCAATTCCTGGCTTTCCGGGGGCAGCACCCGCTGTGCGCGCGGTTTTTTCTCGATTACGGGCAAGCGGGCGCTCTCTTGTGCGGCCATCGCCGTTTCCCTCACGCAAGGTAGTACCAGGGTTCGCATGGCCTGCTTCGAGTCATCATCGGGTTCATTCATCGAGAGATTATATAAACGACGCCTGATTTCCAATATACCAATGCGCCTATCAATATCAGACCACACCCCATCGTCGGCAACACTCGGTGTGTGCCGATCCTCATGTTCGGGGCAGCCATCGGCTCCCTCGGTGGTCAAGTCAGAGGTCAAGTCAAATGAGGGGGTCTCCCTGACCTTGCTGCGCATCTGGAATGCCGCGTTCCTGGCGATCACCAGGAGGTAGGGCTCCAGAGCCACGCCCGGCTCATAGTTGTGCAACACCGACTTCTCGAAGGTCAGCCAGAGTTCCTGCGCGAGGTCGTCGGCATCCACGCCACCCACCTTCCATGCAGTCGCCTTGGCCAATCGCCTGAGCAAGGGGTATACCGCGCCGGCCAGCCCCTCTCGCGAGAGCTGGCCAGCCCGGAACTGGAGCAGGGCATCAACGGGGTTCACCGGTTGCATCTAACCTTGATGGGGCGCCTCACCGATGCAGAGACACAGGAACAGGTCGCTGGCGCCGCGCACCCAGCGGGCGCTCGCCTCGATTGGCAACTCGCTTCCGGCCAGCACATCCCAGCCCCCAGCCAGAGGAACGCGGGACTTGAGGGTGTCCAGGGCGTAGCAGGCCCACACCCCACCCTTGTCAGTCCGTTCCTTGAATTGGGGAGGCTCGGCGCTGGCCATTGCGTTCCTCAGCGCGTGAACAGCCCCTTCGATGCCATCCGCATCGAGGGGAATTCCGTTACCAGAGTTGGCTGCTTCGATGGATTGCGACGGCGCTTCGGGTTCCGGCTTGCCCGATTTGTTGATGGCCCGATGCTCACCGAAGCCACATCCAAGAACCTGCGGCGGGTACTTGCAGTCGGGCATCGCGGCGATGACGGGAAACGCCGTCGCCTTGAAAATCATCGTGAACCCCCAGTTCTGGACGATTTTCCCGCCCGTCCCGTGCATCACCATCTTGAACAGCGCGCTCTTCTCGCTGAAATCGCGGCCGTCGTGATGCTGGTACAACAGACCCATTCGGGCGAGCCTGGACAGTAGCAGCCGGGTGAATGGCGACATCTGCCCCCTCCCGGCCTGTTCCGTCAGGCGGGACGCATTAAGGGCTGCGGCCAGCGCCGTTCTGAGCACGGCATCGTTCACGTAAACCCACTCGCCATGCTTGAACCCCACCCGCATGGCCTTGTTGTTCCCGTTGATGCGGCCTGGTTCCAGGATCAAGGCCTCGAACTGGTCCCAGGCCCAACCATCGTTTTCGTCAGCCGGAGCCGAGCCAGCCCGAGCCACCGCAACATCGGCCACGTGATCGGCTGGTGTGTCCTGGACGGGGATGGGTTGCGCCGGAAGCGTCGCCATCACCTCATCCATCTGGCCATCAAGCCAGCCTGGCAAGGCGTCGATGTCCTCGTACAGGGCGGCCAAGTTCTTTTCACCCTCGGCCATGCCGGTACGGATATCGGCGGTGATGAGCAACTCCGTCAGCGCACGCGTTCTGTCGTCCGCCCACAACGGCAGACTGTTGATGTGGTGGTAGAACGACAGGGCCAGGTTGAGCGCGTCGCGATCCCCTTTCGGGAGCGCCCAGAACGCCTCCAGCGTGATCAGTATCTTGCCGCCCTCGGTATCGTGGTGGGGCTTAATCTCCTCCACCAAGCCATCCTCACGCTGCCGGTAGCAGGTGATCTTGCCGATGTCGTGAGCGAACCCGGCAATGGGGATCAAGGGGTCGGTCGCGTCGAAGCGGTAGGTGCCGTCGATGAGCGGGAAGACGACCTGCCCCTTCTTGTTCTTGTGGCCGTCATAGCGCCAGGACGGCGCCATGTTCAGGATCGTGGCCAGGACATTCAGGGAATGCTGCATCAACGTCGCGCCGCCATGCCCGCCGGGCACGGGCGAGGCAGGGAGCAAGGCGCGCGCCTGGTAGACCTCCATGACCGCACGCATCAGCGCGGCATGGGTGGGATGTGCGGCCTGGTAGGCGGTGAACCAGGTCGAGAACGTCTCGGGTAGAAACGTCTCGCCGCAAGGAACCCTGGCCGGCGGGGGCGCGCCGCGTGGGAAATCGCCCAGCGAAATGGATAGCCCACGCCGGCTGTCCCCGGATTTCAGGCCATGCTGCTTGTTGCCCCGCACCACAGCCAGCCACACGGCAAACGCGAGCACGCCCCAGAAAACCCCGACCAGTGCGATCCACAGCCCCTTGAGGGCGTAGACGGGGATTTCATGGAGAAGGGCTCGCGAGGGAATGGCCAACATCACGTACCAGAACACCGTGACGATCACGAAAGACGAGAGCAGGGGATTTTTCATGGGATCTGGTCCGACCATTTGAAACGCGCCCGCGAGGACGGCGACAACATGGAGGGGTTACGCCCCGTGAACCACCAGAAGCCACTCCAGAGCGCGACATAGCCACGCTCTTCGAGGCGTTCCATTGCGGCCTGGGCACGTGGGCGCGACATCTTGTTCATCAGCCGGTCAAGCAGGATGTCGGCGCGGATGCCAGGCCAGAACCACACGGCCTTGGCGGCATCCAGCTCTTCATCGCCGAAGTGGTAGAGGATTTCGCAGGCCAGCAACTCTGGCAGAGGCGTCGCCAGAAAAGGCAAAGGCCTCGGGAAAATGATCTGCCGGATATAGAGCTGATACAGCGCGCGGACCTGGATGAGATGAGGCCTCGCGCCCAGGGCGCGGCAGCAGAGGGCGAAGTCCAGTCCCAGTTTGTCCCGGGTGCCCGGCACGAAAACCCACTCGACGGCTGAGTCCCGCGCGGCCGGCTTGGTGTTGACGTTGCAGCAGAGACGAACCTGGTCGCGCAGGGAGGTGAAGGCAATGCGTTCCTCTTCCTCCAGGTAGTCTTCTTCCGTGATTTCCGGCGTTTCCAGATAACGCGGTGCGCCGCCGTCCTCCAGGTTCGTGACCTCGGCCACCTCTTGGTCCACGATGTGCAGTGACGGGTCGCCGAACAGGCCGGATTCCACCAGATCCCAGAGGGCATCGTCGTCTCTCACGGGGACTTTCAGCCTTTGCCGAGTTCCTGGCGGTCGGCGCCGGAGAGGTACTGATCCGTGCGCCGAAACAGGTCGATGCCCGTGGCGAAGCGCGGCCGGTAATGGTTGAGATTTACGGCCCCGATCTCGACTGCCACCGACTCCGACACACTGATCATCGGGATGCGCACGTGGTAGACGCTGCTCCCCCCGAAGGTGACGATGGCTTCGCCTTTGTCCAATGCCTTCAGGTCGTCCGTGGAGACCTTGTAGACCTCTTCCTCGCGCTCCTGGGTGGCCAGGCCGCTTCCCTGGCTCACGCCGCCGTCAGGTGAAGCATTTGCGCGATTCGTTGAATCCGACTGGCTGCCCATGGACGACAGCGATCGGGTGACGGCTTTCTCCAGGCCGATGAGGTCGGCCGCCCCTTCCGCCGTTTCCTGGGTACCGAGCTTGAAGATGAACTTGGTCCAGGTGTTGCCGATCACCATCTCCTTCAACTCCGGGCTCACCGATTCCAGGTTGGCCAGTGTCTGCACCGCCGGCAGCAGGCAGATGTGCGCGCTGCGCGCCTGCTCGAACATGCGGCTCCAGGCCGCATTAACGTAGGAACCGGCTTCGTCGAAGAAGCACAGGGTGGGCGGCCAGGGCTTTTCGGTTTCGGGGAGACGCTGCACCCAGGAGATGGCTGTGCGCAAATCGCCCACCACCATCTTCCCGAAGTTCTGCGCGGCCACGTCTTTCCCCATCGTGGGCAGCATCACGTAGACGATCTTGTTGCGCTTGATCGCCTCGAACAGGTTCACCTCGGGGGTGTAGGTGTTCATCACCTGGCCGAACTTGCCGGTGCCAAACATGAACATCCGCCCCCCTACCCCGCCGAAGGTTTCCTTGAGCCGCTTGATGTCGATGCTGGACACGCCCTCCCGGCTGACGCTTCGGTACTGGTCCAGGAACAGCTTGAGATTGGTTTTCTCGGGAGAAGGAGGAACCCGGTTTTCCAGATAGGCCAGGGCCTTCTGGCTCATGAGCAGGATGGTCAGGTCGATGAAGTTGTAGGACAGCTTGGCCCGGTTCAGGGCGGCGATCAGGGTGGCCACGCCCTGGTTGGCGGACTGCTTGTAGTGGTCGGCGCCGGGGTTGTTTTCCGTGGAAGGGATTAGCGAAAGAACTCGCGCCGCCACTTCGTCCGGGTCGCCGTAGAGGATGGGGTTGTAGGTGTTCGAGAGGTCCGGCTCACCGGGGTTGATGACAAGCAAGTCATGGGAACGACCAGCCCACGCGCAGTAGGCATGGATGGTTTCCAGTTCCTCGATATTGAGCTTGCCGTCGATGAAGATTAGTCCGCCACCGTTGATGATCTGCTGAAACATGAGCAACCGGCCAAGCACGGTTTTACCGACTCCGGACTGCCCCACGATGAAGCCATGCCGCATCAGATCCTCGTAGGGAAGGATGAGCGGTTTGCCGGTATCGGCCAGGTAACCCACCAACATTCCTTCTGCATGGCCACTTGCCAGCGGCTCATAGGGCAGCCTGGAAGAACGCAGCTTCAGTTCCGACTTGAAGAGGCCTTGTTCAGCCCACGGTTGCAGAGCCCGTGAGGCCAGACAGAAGCCGCCCAATGCCGCGCCAGCGAAGCCACCCGCCAAGGACAGGCTGGCTGGCAGATAACCTGCCAGATAGGGGTGGGTCGCGAACAGTCCCGCCGAAACGGCTGCCAGCGAGAGGGCATCCTGCGTGCCTCCCAGCCTCATCCGCTGAATATCCTTGAATGAAAGCATAGTTAGTGTTTATATACTGTTGCATGTGCTTATAATTTACCACGGTAATCAAGATGTCAGAAAGGTGCAGGATGGCGATGCCGGATTGGGCTCCATCGTTCACATTGAACGAGTTGTACGAGATCAGCGATGCGGTCATGCCCGTGTTGCGCGGCTATCTGGAACACGGCGACCCGGAGCAGCATGAACTCCGATATGGGAGCGCTTCGACCCTGCTGGAAATCGTCAGAAAACTGAACCTCAGCTTCGCGAAAAGCAGTGGCGTGAGTCGGGGAAACGAGTTGCCTGATTGGTTCCCGGACCTTGAACAACAGGTTCGCCAGTTCCGGGAGAGCGCACTGGAGATGGCCCGTCATGGCGCGACGCCGGAGAGCTACGCCTGGGATTACTGGAAAACGAAGGCGCTGGCCGCTGGTGTAGCTGGAGACCTGGCCGAATTGGGCCGCGCCGTCATGCGAGAACACTACCAGCACGGCTGGTCGTCGTATGACAACGAGGTCTCGGTTCGTTCAGGCGATGAAATGCTCCGCTTGGCGCTCAACGAGCCAGACAGGGCAGCGGCTCGCTGGCAGAGGCTTCTCGATACCGATGGAGGGAAGCATGTTGCCCAGGCAGCCTGAATTGCATGTGCGGGTTGCCGCGAGCCAGATCACCGACATGTTCGAGCAGTCAATAAGCCTCCAGGCTGGATAAATTGATAGGGGTAGGGGCTGTCATGCTTCACCCCCTTCCACTGCCTGAGCTGCGCGCATGCGCGCCACAACCTCGACTTTGGTTGGCCGTCCACGACGGCGCGGGGTGGGGCTGGGATCGACAGTGTGGGGCTGGGCTCGCTGCTCGCGATACTCACGAAGCCAGTCAAGCACGTCAGCGGTGATCCATCTGGGAACCCTGCTCCCCGGCGGGGTGCTGGCCGGTGGCAGACTCTCTGGGCGGCGGCAGCGGTCAGCCTGGAGCGTGCCGACAGCGCGCCCGAGGAGGACGCTGAGGCCGTCGTATCCAATGACGGGCGGCCACACCACAATATGGCCGGCAGGGGTGGGTATGTCGCTCTGGGTGGCGGCGTCGATGGGGGTGATAGTGACATGGTGCATTTTCGGCTCCCGCGCGGACGGAAGCCGGCCATCGCCGGTCTCCCGGCCGCAATGATCTTGACGTGGCGCGCAAGCGCGCTGGCTAGTTCATGCGGCGGGAGCCGGGACGGGGGTGGGAGCTAGACGAGGGGTAAGCGTGATGCCGCAGGCGGGGAGGTCTGGCGGGGGTGGGGATGGTTGCCAGAAGGCAGCCACGAGGGATAGGAAAGCGATCGCGGGAAGGCCCAGCACATCGGAGACCCGGGATGCGAGTGGACGCGCCATCGCCGCCCGCTGGATGGGGGCGAGCACGTCACGGGCGATCTGGTAGGCGCCCAGTCCGGTGCGGGAGCGGTCGGCGCAGACAACCGCCAGCAGGAAGGATATGGCCATGATCGCCGCCATGATGGCGTCGCCCAAGCCGGGAGCGATCTGGGCGACGACCAGAGCCAGCGCCCACGCCATGGCCACCACGCCGACCACCCCCACGACGACCGCCAAACGGGTCAGACCGTCATCAGTGCCAACTGACTGCGGCAGCCACCCCCGCAGTTCCTGCAGGAGCAGGGCGGCAGGGGCAAGTGGGTGAGGGTCTATGGTGGATGATATATACCGGTGCATGAATACATATTACCCACCTCCAGAAAATCGTCAAGAACCGGGCGACTGAGGCTTACATCGTCACACCGAAACGACAGATCGCTTGTCACCTCTGCGGGTGACGGCTCGTTATTTGTCACCCTGCTGTCACCCGCAGGGGTGACAAGCGAAAGAAATTTAGAGAAGGCCAGAGTAAGCTAAAGTAGCGTAACTTATTGATTTTGGCGGAAGCGGTGAGATTCGAACTCACGGAGGGGATAAACCCTCGCCGGTTTTCAAGACCGGTGCCTTAAACCGCTCGGCCACGCTTCCAGATTGATGCCGGCACCCGGATTCGAACTGGGGACCTACCGCTTACAAGGCGGTTGCTCTGCCAACTGAGCTATGCCGGCGCTAGTGGAATAACAGTTATTTGACCACGCGTAGTTGCGGGCGCCCGCGTGGGGTTTTTGGGGGCTCGTCACTCCCTGATGGGCCTGCCTCCGCGGCGGTTTCGCCCTCCGCCACCTTCCCGGTGACATCAAGCCCGGCTTCGCTGGCGAATCCCATCCCCTCACCAGTCTCGCGAGCGTAAATGGCGAGAACATTGGCCACCGGCACTTCGATCGCATGCGAGGCCCCCCCGAAGCGGGCCGAGAAAGTGATCCACTCATTGTCCATATTCAGGTTCCGCACCGCGCTGGGGCCGAGGTTGAGGACGATCTGACCCTCCTTTATATAGCCCTGTGGTACCCGCGTCCGGTGATCCACACGCACACTCAGATACGGCGTCAGCCCGCTGTCCACGCACCACTCATAGAGGGCGCGAAGGAAATAAGGTTGTTGCGATAAGGGGGGAATATTCGAGGCCGACACGCTGCCGCAAAAAACTACTTGCGCATGGCCTTTTCAACCGGCGTCAGCGCTTCGATGAAGGCCGGGCGGGAGAACAGGCGTTCCGCATATTTCAGGATGGGCATACCTTGTTTTGGCAATTGGATGCCATAGCGCTCCAGACGCCACAACAAGGGGGCGATGGCCACATCAAGCATGGAGTATTCCTCACCCAGCATGTGTTTCTGCTTGGCGAAAATCGGTGCGATCTGGGTCAAGTTGTCACGCACGATGCCACGCGCTTTCTCCGCCGCCTTGGTCGTACCGTGTTCGAGGTCGCCGATATGGGAAAACAGATCGTGCTCGAAGTTGTACAGGAACAGCCGCGCGCGAGCGCGCATCACCGGGTCGGCCGGCATCAGTTGCGGATGTGGAAAACGCTCGTCGATGTATTCGTTGATGATGTTGGACTCATACAGCGTCAGATCGCGTTCCACCAGAATGGGGACGCGGCTGTAAGGGTTCATGACCGCAATGTCTTCGGGCTTGTCGTGCAAGTCCACATCGCGGATTTCGAAGTCCATGCCTTTCTCGTACAAGACAATGCGGCATCGGTGGCTGAACGGGCAGGCTGTGCCCGAGTAAAGAATCATCATGAACAGTCACTCCCTGCTTAATGCAGGCCCTTCCAGAAATCTTTCTTGAGGTAGAAGGCGATGATGAAAAATACGCCCAGGAATAACAGCACAAAGAGGCCGGTGGTCATGCGTGCCCCCTTGGCGGGCTCGCCCATCCAGTCGAGATAGTTGACCAGATCGCCCACCAATGCGTCGTACTCGGCCAGTGTCAGCTTGCCGGGTTTGACCAGCTCGAAGCGCTCGATGGCCTGATGCGTCTTGCCATCCTCGCCCTGCACGGTGTGGTAGATCGGTGCCATCTGGCCTTGCAGCTCATGTAGGACGTGCGGCATGCCGACTTTGTCGAACACGGTGTTGTTCCAGCCGGTTGGACGGGTGTCGTCGCGGTAAAAACCACGCAGATAGGTGAAGACCCAGTCGGCGCCGCGCGAACGGGCGATAACGGACAGGTCGGGCGGCGGTGCGCCGAACCACGCCTTGGCGTCGCTGGTACGCATGGCCACGTGCATGAGCTCACCCGGCTTCTCGGTGGCATAGAGCAGGTTGTCCTTGATCTGCTTTTCGGTCAGGCCGATGTCCTGCATGCGGTTGTAGCGCATATAACCGGCACTATGGCAACTGAGGCAGTAGTTCACAAACACCCGCGCACCGCGCTGGAGCGATTCCTGGTCATGCAGGTTGACCGGGGCAGGGTCCAGGTGGACAGCAGCCTCAGAGGCGAACGCGGCCGTCGGCAAGGCCAAGAGCATGAAGAGCAGTTTTTTCATTGGGTCACCCTTTCCGGAACCGGCTTGGTCGAATCATTTCTGGTGTACCAAGGCATGAGCAGGAAGAACGCGAAATACACCGCCGAGAGAATTTGCGCGATCAAGGTGTACAGCGGCGAGGCGGGCAGGATGCCGAGCACGCCGAGGCCGATAAAGGCGATCACGAACAAGGTCAGGGCAATCTTGAACTTCGGGCCGCGATAGCGAATCGACTTGACCGGGGATTTATCGAGCCAGGGCAGCGCGAAGAAAATCAACACGGCTACTCCCATCGCCGCCACACCGGGAAACTGTGAACCGAACATCGGCGGAATGGCACGCAGGATCGCGTAGTAGGGGGTGAAGTACCAGACCGGCGCGATATGCGCTGGGGTCTTCAACGAATCGGCTGGAATGAAATTGTTGGCTTCCAGGAAGTAACCCCCCATTTCTGGAGCGAAGAACACGATGGCGGTGAACACCATCAAGAACACCACCGTGCCCAGAATGTCCTTCACCGTGTAGTACGGATGGAATGGAATGCCGTCCAGGGGATGGCCATCTTCACCTTTCAGCTTCTTGATCTCGACGCCATCCGGGTTGTTGGAGCCAACTTCGTGCAGCGCCACCAGATGCGCCACGACCAGACCCAGCAGTACCAGGGGCAGGGCGATGACGTGGAAGGCGAAAAAGCGGTTCAGGGTGGCGTCGCCAATCACGTAATCACCGCGAATCCACACCGACAGGTCTTCACCGATGAAAGGCACGGCGGCGAACAGGTTGACGATCACCTGAGCACCCCAGTAGGACATCTGGCCCCAGGGCAGCAGATAGCCCATGAAAGCCTCACCCATCAGCACCAGATAGATGATCACGCCGAATAGCCAGATCAGTTCGCGCGGCTGCCGGTAGGAACCGTAGATCAGGCCACGGTACATGTGCAGATAGACCACCAGGAAGAACATGGAAGCCCCGGTGGAGTGGATGTAGCGGATCAGCCAGCCGAAATCCACGTCGCGCATGATGTACTCGACCGAGGCGAAGGCCAGTTGCGCATCCGGCTTGTAATGCATGGTCAGAAAAATACCGGAGACGATCTGAATCACCAGCACCAGCAGCGCCAGAGAGCCGAAGAAGTACCAGAAGTTGAAGTTCTTCGGCGCGTAGTACTCAGACAGATGCGCCTTGAAGCTGGCGGTGAGCGGGAAACGCGCGTCCACCCAGTTAAGTAGTTTTTCCATTATTCCAGTCCCCTCTTTGCAATCAGGCTGCCGCGCCCTGATCCACACCGATCAGCACTTTGGTGTCGGACAGGTATTTATGCGGCGGGATGACCAGGTTGGTCGGCGCGGGCGAACCATTGAACACGCGCGCGGCGAGGTCGAAACGCGAACCGTGGCAGGGGCAGAACCAGCCACCCGGCCAATCGGCGCCCAGGTCGGCCGGGCCCACTTCCTTGCGGAAGGTCGGCGAGCAGCCGAGGTGGGTACAGATACCCACCACGATGAGGTATTCGGGCTTGATGGAACGAAGTGGGTTCTTGCAGTAATCGGGCTGCTGCGCGGCATTTTCCGACGCCGGGTCGGTCAACTTGCCATCATGCCTGGCCATCAGATCCAGCATTTCCTTGCTGCGGTTGACCACCCACACCGGCTTGCCGCGCCATTCCACGGCCAGAAGCATGCCTGGTTCAATCTTGCTGAGATCCACTTCCACCGGCGCACCCGCCGCTTTCGCGCGCGCGCTGGGCATCATGCTCATGACAAAGGGCGCCGCAACGCCCAATGTAGCGGCACCGCCGGCCGCCGAAGCCATGGTCACCAAAAAGCGGCGTTTGGAGTTATCAACGCTCTTGTCACTCATAACTGTCCTGCCTGAGGAATGAAATTTCCGCCGACTGCGCACCCGATTTCGGATATTCAGGTCGAGTACCCTGCCGGCCCAACAAACGGCGCATTCTACAGATAAAACACGCGCTAATTAAAGCCTTCAAGCATTCCTGCCATCGGAGTCAATATTTTTCGAGGATTGCCTTGTCGCCATGCGGAACCCTGGCGCGAACCCCTCGTACCGCTCCATGGTGGTATCCGACAGCCCGCGAGAGCCGATACACTCCCCTCCCATGTGCCTCTCCATCCCCATGCAAATCGTGTCCATCGACGGTCTCACCGCGCGCTGCGAAGCGAAGGGAGCGCAACGCGATGTTTCCCTGTTCCTGTTGCAGGATGCCCCGCCTCGGGTTGGCGACTTTGTCTCGGTCAGCCTAGGTAATGCGATCTTGCGGGTGAGCCCGGAAGATGCACGTCTCGCCTGGGAATTGTTCGATCAGATCCTGGCGGAGATTGGTCACTGAGCGGCGGCTGAGCCAGATGGTCGGCGGCCTGTAGAATGCCCCGCCATGACTGACACCCCCGCGCCCTGCTTCCATTGCGGCGAACCCGTGCCCTCCGGCGCCCATTATCCGATTCGCTACCAGGAACGCATGGAAGCCACCTGCTGCCCAGGCTGCCAGGCGGTGGCGCAGACCATCATCGACTCCGGCAACGCCGACTATTACCGCCTGCGCACCAATCTTCCGAAGACCCCGGAAGCCGCGCTGGAAGAACTCAAGAACCTCAAGCTCTATGACCTGCCGGAAGTGCAACAGAGCTTCGTGAAAAGCGAGGGGGGCCTGCGCGAGGCGAATCTGATTCTCGAAGGCATCGTCTGCGCCGCCTGCGTCTGGCTCAACGAACGCCATCTTCAGGGACTCCCCGGCGTCCTGGCGGCCGACATCAATTTCTCCACCCGGCGCGCGCGGGTACGCTGGGACGACAGCCGCATCCACCTCTCGGACATTCTCGCCAGCGTCCAGCACATCGGCTACCTGGCCTATCCCTTCGACAGCAGCCGCCAGGAAGACCTGTTCCGCAAGGAACGCAACACCGCCATCCGCCGCTTGGCCATCGCCGGCCTCGGGATGATGCAGGTGATGATGTACGCCGTGCCGACCTACCTGTCCTATCAGGACGCCATGGCCGCCGACATCGAGGCTTTGATGCGCGTGGCCAGCCTGATCCTCACCACCCCGGTGGTGTTCTACTCGGCCTGGCCCTTCTTCCAGGGCGCCTGGCGCGATCTCAAACTCAAGCGCGCCGGCATGGACGTGCCGGTGGCTCTGGGCGTGGGCGCCGCCTTCGCGGCCAGTACCTACGGCACCTTCACCGGCGCGGAACACGTCTATTTCGACTCGGTGACCATGTTTGTATTTTTCCTCCTCACCGGTCGATTCCTGGAAATGAATGCGCGCAAACGCTCGGCGGAAGCGGCGGAAAGCCTGATCAAGCTGATTCCCGCCGCCGCCGTGAAATTGCCCAGTTTTCCCGCCAGCCGTGAAGAAGAAAACATCGCCGCCGTAAAGCTGGTGCCCGGTGACTTCGTGGTCGTGGGTCCGGGCGACAGCTTCCCGGCTGACGGCGCGGTCGCCGAAGGCGTTTCCAACGTCGACGAATCCCTGCTTACCGGTGAATCTCACCCGGTTGCCAAACACGCGGGCAGCCCGATCATCGGCGGCACCCTCAACCTCGACAGTCCGCTGGTGGTAAAAGTGGAAAAGGTCGGCGCTGATACCGTGCTCTCCGGCATTGTCCGTCTGCTTGACCGCGCTCTGGCGGAAAAGCCGCGTCTAGCCATGATGGCCGACCGCGTCGCCGGCTGGTTTGTGTTCGCCCTGCTCCTCATCGCCAGCGCCGTGGCCGGCATCTGGATTTTTGTCGATGCCTCGCGCGCCTTCTGGATCACCGTCTCGGTGCTGGTCGTCTCCTGCCCCTGTGCCCTCTCGCTGGCCACCCCCGCCGCCCTCACCGCGGCCCTCGGGCGGCTGACCCGCGTCGGCCTATTGTCGACGCGTGGCCATGCCCTGGAAACCCTGGCCCACGCCACCGACTTCGTGTTCGACAAGACCGGCACCCTCACCACCGGCGAATTCAAGTTGCTGGACATGGTCGTCGTGCGTGGTAGCCGCCAGGAAGCGCTGACGCTCGCCACCGCACTGGAACAAGGCGCCACCCACCCGATCGCGGCGGCGCTGCGCGAAGCGGCCGGCGACACGGAACTCAGCAAGAAACTGAGCGCCGAAGCGCTGCGCTACCACGCCGGCCGCGGCATCGAAGGCCGCGTCAACGGAAAAGACTACCGCCTCGGCGCGCCGGATTTCGTCGGCGCAATGGCGCCCGGTGAACGCTTGCCGGCCGGAGCCACCCTGATCGGCCTGACTGATGGCAACGGTGGCGGCGATGGCGTCCTGGCCTGGTTTGCCCTCGGGGACGCGCCACGTCCGCAGGCGAAACAACTCATCAACGACCTGAAAGGCCTGGGCGTGCGCCTGCACCTATACTCCGGCGACCGCGGCGAAAACGTCGCGGCGCTCGCCCGCGAACTCGGCATCGACGACGCCCGCGGTGGCATGTTGCCGCAAGACAAACTGGAAGCCGTGAAAGCCATGCAGCAAGCCGGCTGTATCGTCGCCATGACCGGCGACGGCGTGAACGACGCCCCGGTGTTGGCACAGGCGCAAGTCTCCATCGCCATCGATCAGGGTGCCGAAGCCGCCCAGGCCGCCGCCGATATGGTGCTGCTCTCCTCGGAAATCGGCCGCCTGGCCGACGGCGTCGAGATAGCGCGCAAGACCCAGACCATCATCCGCCAGAACCTCGCCTGGTCCGTGCTCTACAACGTCATCGCCATCCCCGCCGCCGCGCTAGGCTTCGTCACCCCGTGGATGGCAGGAATCGGCATGTCGTTGTCGTCGCTGCTAGTCGTGCTCAACGCCTTACGCCTGGCCAAGCCGGGAGGTCGGCAGACCACATAGGAGGCACAGAGGGAAGAGCGGCGCGTCCGGCGTCTGGCCTCGCTTGCCGGAAGGGGGTGCGCGTGGGTTGACGGCCCTTCCCTCGGCCAGTATCTCGGCATAGGTCGTCCGCTACCCCACATTTAACACCCACCCCAACACCCCCTTATAAATCAGTCTATTACGACTGAACATCCCCCCGTCAGGCACTACAACCGCGTCATCCACCGTTCAAGCGACGGATCGCACGGCGCCTCCCGGCAGCGGATCGATCCCCAGTGCCGTGTAGATCGACTGCAAGGCCGCCTCCGGACGGGTGGAACGGCGTACAGGCAGGGTGTGCGGCCATCCTTGCGGGTAAAGCTCGCCGTCACCTGGCGTTGTACCGACAGGGTCTCGCGCAGACTCGTCCAACGCGCGTGCTTCCCCTTCGCCTGAAGTTGCCGCCGAATCACCTGTAC
>PFJX01000001.1 GCA_002784045.1 Hydrogenophilales bacterium CG_4_10_14_3_um_filter_63_21 | reverse complement strand
AGCCATGACGCCCTCCGACTCGCGCTTCACCGTCATCATGACCAGCGACCTGCGCCAGCGCCCCGTGATGGAAACTGAAGCCACCACGCTGTACAAGTAAACCAAGCAGCAAGCACCGCAACGGGCCTCCTCCAGGGGAGGCCTTTTCATTGGCTCTGCCGGTGTTCGACGTGGGCATGGCGTGGAGCGGCACCAAAGAGCCTTCCCCTAAAAGTAGATTCGGCGGCATTCGTTATATATCCAATCTACTGTGACAAATTTAATAGGTATTACCTACCATTCAATAGAAACTACAAGGTGTTTTTGTCAGTACGATCTGGAGCACATCATGTCCTTCTCTCATTTTTCTCCCTATCAATTCGTCACCCTGCGCACCTTCGGACGCGCCCCTCTGCTAGCCAAAGACGCCATGAAACAACGGCTACTGGACTGTTTCATGGAAACCAAAAAGCATTTCAGCCTGACCATCGCGGGCTATGTCGTGCTGAGCGACCACGCCCATTTTCTGTTCAAAATCCCCGGCGACTACGAAAGCTCCGCCATCATGAATGACCTGCGTACCAACTTCCTGCGCGCCTGGCGCAAATCGACGCCGCTTTTTGAACGGGATGCGCCCAACAACGCCCCATTCTGGGAAGCTGGCATCGAATACCGGAGTTCGTATTCGACCGACGACTTGCGCAGCCACCTCGATATCATCCACTACGACCCGGTGCGGCACGGCCTGGCCACGCGCGCCGCCGATTACCCCTGGTCGAGCCTGCCAGCGCGCATCGCACAAGGGCATTACTCGGAATCCTGGGCCGAGATCGGCCCGCCAGCTTGTATCTCTCGTGTGGCACGCGAATGCGCGGCAACCGTTGGACTTTGATTGTCGATAACGAAAACGAGTCAACGAAGTTTCGGCATAGCCACAATCGACCCCGGCGAGGCCTGTTTTTGCCGGATTTGCAGCCAGAGGGTGATCCCTTTGCCGCAAACGCCTTGCGGCCACGGACCGATTACTTCGCCTCCCTGGCCTGGCTGAGTTCCACCAGCTCCAACGCATTGCCGTCCGGGTCGCGCACAAACAGGGCCGCGCGGCCGGAGCGGCTGAGGGTGTAGGCCAGGCCGGCGGCGTCGAGGCGGGCTTGCGTGGCCGTGAAGCCGATCACGCCCAGCGCGGTGTGGCGGTCGCGGCCGCCATGTTCCGGGCGGCCCATCACCGGATCGGGGTTGGGCAGGTTGATGAGGTGGATCTGGCCGCCGCCGACGTCGTACCAGACGCCGTCGAAGCTCATGGCCGGCCGCGCCGGGTTGACTTGCAAGCCGAGCACGCCCTCGTAGAAAGCGCGCGAACGCGCCAGGTCGGCCACCAACAGTGAGACGTGGAGCAACGAAATCACGGTTTCAGTCATCTTTTTCCGCCCCTACGGAAAACAGGGTGGCGGCGACGATCATGGCACCGCCTATCCATTCGTGCCTATCCATGACCTCGCCGGCCAGCCAGCGACTGGACAACGCGGCCACTACCAATTCCGCCAACAGGATGACGACGGCCCGATTGGCGGGGGTGTGGGACAGCCCGTATTGCATGGTGAAAGTGGCCAACAACAGCGCCAGGGCGATGCCCGCCACCAACCACCAGGCTTTGCCATCGAGCACGCGCAATACGCCCGGCGTGGCGCCTTCGGCGCTGGCGTAGAGCGTGGAAACCGCCACCACCCCGGCGAATACCCAGAGCGAACGCACGGCGATGGGCGCGGACTTGAGCCGGCGCGTGAGTACATTGGCAAGCGCGAAACCGACGCCCGCCGACAGCCCCAGCCACTCGGCGGCGTTATGCGGCATCGGAAAACCGCCCTCCCCCGCCAGCATGGCCCAGGCTCCCGCCAGCGCCAGGGCGATCACCAGCCAGGCGCCGCGGCCGGCATGCTCGTTCAACAACAGGCGCGCGAACGGCACGGTCCACAGCGGCGCCAGATAGAACAACAGCATGACCCGCATCACCTCGCCGTGGATCACCGCCAGCACATAGGCCAGATTGGTCCAGCCGGAGACCAGGGCAAGCGCGAGCAACAAACCGCGCTCGGCCGGATCGGCCACCGAACGGCTACGCAGGGCAAGGAGCAACAGCGGCGGCAACGCGACCAGATAGGTCAACACGGAAGCCACGCTGCCGCTCAAACCGGCCTGTTCCAGGATGCGGTAGGGATACCAGACCAGTCCCCAGGTGGTCGCCGTGACCAGCAAAGCCAACGGGGCCAGCCAACGACTCGAAAGCATATAATTCGCGCCCTTTTTTCCACTATGAATCGGGTCCGCAACCCAATGAACCCGCGCCTGAACCAGCTTCAGCCTTACCCGTTCCAACGCCTGCGCGATTTGTTCGCGGGCGTGGCGCCCAATCCCGACCTGCGGGCCGTGAATCTTTCCATTGGCGAACCCAGGCACGCAACGCCGGAATTCATCAAGGAAGCACTCACCGCGAATCTGCAAGGCCTGTCCAGTTACCCAATCACCCAGGGCAGCGAGGACTTGCGCGAGGCGATCTCGAACTGGAGCCGGATGCGCTACGGTGTCGATCTCGACCCGGCCAACCAGATTTTGCCGGTGAACGGCAGCCGCGAGGCGCTGTTCGCCTTCGCCCAGGCGGTGATCGACCCGAGCAAGCATGTAAAGCGGGTACTCGCACCCAACCCCTTCTACCAGATATACGAAGGCGCCGCCCTGCTCGCCGGGGCCAAACCCTATTTTCTCAATACCCTGCCAGAAAACGGCTTCCGCTGCGACTTCGCGGCCATTCCCGAGGATCTGTGGGAAACGGTGCAACTGGCCTATGTCTGCTCGCCCGGCAACCCCACCGGCCGCGTCATGAGCCTGGCCGACTGGCGCGAGGTTTTCGACCTGGCCGACCGCCACGGCTTCGTCATCGCGTCCGACGAGTGCTATTCGGAAATCTATTTTCACGAAGGGGCGCTTGCGGAGGGCGGAGCAGGGGCCCCACGCAGTGGGGAGGCGACCCCGGAGTCGGGTGCCGCCCCCGCCGCACCACAGACGGTGGGTTCACGCGCGAGCGGCGGGGGCCCGCCCCTGGGCGCGCTGACGGCGGCGAAAGAACTGGGGCGCGACTTGCACAATCTGGTGGTCTTCAACAGCCTGTCGAAGCGCTCCAACGTGCCTGGCCTGCGTTCCGGCTTCGTCGCGGGCGACGCCGAACTCATCAGGCAATTCCTGCTCTACCGCACCTACCACGGCAGCGCCATGAACCCCGCCGTGCAGGCCGCGTCCGTCGCCGCCTGGCGCGACGAAGGCCATGTCCAGGAAAATCGCCGCCAGTACCGCGAGAAATTCGCCGCCGTGATGCCCATCCTGCAAGGCACCCTGGAATTCGATGCGCCGGATGCCGCCTTCTACCTCTGGGCGAAAGTGCCCGGCGCTGATGACACCGTTTTCGCCCGCGAGTTGTATCGGGAAAAACACGTCACCGTGTTGCCCGGCTCCTATCTGGCGCGCGAAGCGAAAGGGGTCAACCCAGGTAAAGGCTTCATTCGCATCGCATTGGTCGATGGGCTGGAGCAATGCGTCGAAGCCGCGCAACAAATCGTTGAGTTCGTTGAAACGGGTACGACCCATTGATCCCGTAGGGTGCGCCATACACACCACCGGATACGGATTGGTGCGCACGACGCGCCCTACGGCTGATTTCATTCACCAACCTGAATAAGGATTCGCCATGCACGACCTGCAACAAATCATCGAGGAAGCCTTCGAGCGCCGCGCCGACATCACCCCGCGCAATGTCGAACCCAAGGTCAAGGACGCGGCCATGGCCGTGATCGACCTGCTCGACATGGGCCAGTTGCGGGTCGCGGAACGTGGTGAGGGACAGACCTGGGTCACCCACCAGTGGATCAAGAAAGCGGTGTTGCTGTCGTTCCGGCTGGAAGACAACGCCTTCATCAAGGGCGGCTTCACCAACTACTACGACAAGGTGCCCTCCAAGTTCGCCGATTACAACAGCCGCGATTTTCGCGAAGGCGGCTTCCGCGTGGTGCCGCCGGCATCTGTGCGCAAAGGTTCCTACATCGCCAAGAACGTGGTGCTGATGCCTTCCTACGTGAACATCGGCGCCTACGTCGATGAAGGCACCATGGTCGATACCTGGGCCACGGTCGGTTCCTGCGCGCAGATCGGCAAGAACGTGCATTTGAGCGGCGGTGTCGGCATCGGCGGTGTGCTGGAGCCGGTGCAGGCCGGCCCCACCATCATCGGCGACAACTGCTTCATCGGCGCGCGTTCGGAAGTGGTCGAAGGCGTGGTGGTGGAAGACAACAGCGTGATTTCGATGGGTGTCTACATCGGCCAGTCCACCCGCGTCTATAACCGCGAAACCGGTGAAATCAGCTACGGCCGCATTCCCGCCGGCTCGGTCGTGGTCAGTGGCAACCTGCCCTCCGCCGACGGCAAATACAGCCTGTATTGCGCGGTGATCGTGAAGCAGGTCGATGCCAAGACCCGCTCCAAGGTCGGCATCAACGAGTTGCTGCGCGGGATTTGATCGCTACCCGATGCCCTGGCAATTCTGGATCGACCGCGGCGGCACCTTCACGGACCTCGTTGCCCGCGCGCCGGACGGCGGCCTGATCCAGAAAAAACTGCTGTCAGAAGACCCGGAACATTATCAGGACGCCGCCATCGCCGGCATCCGTGACTTGCTGGGCTTGCGCGCGAGCGACCCCATCCCGCCAGGCACACTCTCGGCCGTCAAGATGGGCACCACCGTGGGTACCAACGCCCTGCTCACCGGCCAGGGCGAACCCACCCTGCTGGTGACTACCCGCGGCTTCGCCGATGCCCTGGAAATTGGCGACCAAGCACGGCCCGATATCTTTGCGCTGGACATCAGGAAGCCGGCACCGCTTCATGCCCAGGTTATCGAGGCTGATGAGCGCGTGTCGGCCAGCGGCGCAGTGCTCACCCCCCTGGACGGTGGCGCGCTGCTCGAAGCGCTACGCCACGCCCACGCGGACGGTTTGTCCACCTGCGCCATCGCCTTTCTGCACAGTTGGAAAAACCCCGCGCATGAACTCGCGGCGGGCGAACTGGCGCGCGCGGCCGGCTTTACCCAGGTCAGCCTGTCGCATCAGGTAAGCCCCTTGATCAAGTTCGTGGCGCGCGCGGAAACCACCGTGCTCGACGCCACCCTGTCGCCGCCGCTGCGCCGCTATGTGGCTCAAGTGGCGGCCGCGCTGCCGGACGATTGCACCCTGGAATTCATGCAATCGAATGGCGGCATGACGGATGCCGCCCATTTTCAGGGCAAGGATAGCGTGCTCTCCGGTCCCGCCGGGGGTCTCATCGGCATGGCCCGCGCCGGGCGCGCGGCGGGCTTCGATAAGCTGATCGGCTTCGACATGGGCGGCACCTCCACCGATGTTTCGCTCTATGCCGGGGAGTTTGAAAGAACGCTGGACACCCTGATCGCCGGCCACCGCATTCGCGTGCCCATGCTGGGCGTGCAGAGCGTAGCGGCGGGCGGCGGCTCGATACTTGAATTCGACGGCGCGCGTCTGTTCGCCGGCCCCGCCTCCGCCGGTAGCTTGCCCGGCCCCGCCAGCTACCGGCGCGGCGGCCCGCTCACGGTAACCGACGCCAACCTGCTTTTGGGCCGCCTCCAGGCCGACTTCTTTCCCGCCGTATTCGGTCCCGGTGGCGACCAGGCGCTGGATGCGGATGCCGTGAAAAACGCCTTTGCCGCAATGGCGTCCCAAGTCAACCGGGCCTTAAGCCTGGATTACAGCCCGGAACGCCTGGCCGAGGGTTTTCTCGACATCGCCGTGGAAAACATGGCCGACGCTATCCGCCACATCACCCTGGCGCGCGGCGTCAATCCGGCGGATTTCACGCTGATGAGCTTCGGCGGCGCCGGTGGCCAGCACGCCTGCGCGGTCGCGCAACGGCTGGGTATCGGCCGGGTACTGATTTCACCGTTTGCCTCGGTGCTATCCGCTTATGGCATCGGCCTGGCGGAACGGCGGGTAGTCAAGCAGGTGGCGGTAGAGTCTCTGCTCCCCTCCCCCGCTGGGGGACGGGCTGGGGGTGAGGGGACAGCCTTCGGTTACCCGATGTGGCTGGATCAGGCGTCGATCCCTCACCCCCAGCCCCTCTCCCCGGGGGAGAGGGGAGAAAAATGCCGCCTTCTCCTTCGCTACGCCGGCTCTGACACCACACTTCCCATCCCCCTCGCCAGCCTGGAGGAAATGGCCGCCGCTTTCCATGCCGAACATCGGGCCCGTTTCGGCTTTGCCGACTCTAACCGCGCCCTGGTCTGCGCGGCAGTGGAAACGGAAACCGTCTCCGGCGGTGATGAGCCACGGGCTTACCCGCCCAGCGTGCGGCAAGCAGGCCAGCCGGTGGCGCTGCGCCCAGTTTTCCTGCAAAGCCAGTGGCGCCCAACCCCGATCACCCGGAGGGAAAGCCTGTGCGCCGGACAGGTCGTCAACGGCCCCAGCCTGATCGTCGAGGCCGGCAGCACCACCCTGGTGGAACCGGGCTGGCGGGCAGAGATGACGCCGCGTGGCGACCTGCTGCTCACGGCCCTGGAAATACAAGGCCGCCGCCCCGATTGCGGCCGTCCCGACCCCACCTGGCTGACCTTGTTCAGCCGCCGCTTCATGAGTCTGGCCGAAGACATGGGCCGCACTCTGCAAATGACCGCCCGCTCGGTGAACATCCGCGAGCGCCTGGATTTCTCCTGCGCCCTGTTCGACGCGACGGGCAACCTGATCGCCAACGCCCCGCACATCCCGGTGCACCTGGGCAGCATGGGCGATTCGGTGCGGGCGGTTTTGGAGCGGTTTGGTGTCGGCATGCCGACACCAATGCAGGCGAGACGACTGCGCTGCAAGGACGATTGGGAAGCCGAGACCTGTAGCGCAGGCGTCCCGCCTGCAGGCCGGCCCCAGGCCGGCTTAACCGCGTCGGCACAGCAACCACCGCATGCAGGCGAGACGCCTGCGCTACAAGAGGGCGACGCTTACCTCATCAACTCGCCGTATGCCGGCGGCACCCACCTGCCCGACATCACCGTGGTCATGCCGGTGTTCGACGAGTTGGGCACGACCTTGCGCTACTTCACCGCTGCCCGCGCCCACCACGCCGACATCGGCGGCATCGCCCCAGGCTCCATGCCGGCCGACAGCACGCACATCAATCAGGAAGGTTGCCTTTCCGACGGCATGCTGATTGTGCGCGAGGGGCGAATGCGGGAGCAGGCGGTGCGGGATTGGCTGGCTGGCGAAGTCGTCAGTCCGCCGCGACAAGTAGCGCCGGCATCCTTGCCGGCGAGGTTAAATGACGCCGGCAAGGAGACCGGCGCTACAAGTGCCCGCAACCCTGAGCAGAACCTCGCCGACCTGCAAGCCCAGGTCGCCGCCTGCCATCTTGGCGCGAGGCTACTGTGGCAACTGGAAGAGGAAGTCGGCGCCGACGCGGTATGGGCCTACATGGGCTTTGTCCAGGACAACGCGGAAGCGGCGGTGCGGCGGCTGTTGGGGCGGCTGAAAAATGGGGCGTTCAGTGTGCCGCTGGATGGTGGCGGTCGGATCGCGGTTTGCATCCGCATCGACCACGAAGCCCAACGCGCCGTCATCGACTTCACCGGCACCAGCCCACAACAGCCGGGCAACCTCAACGCGCCGGCCAGCATCGCGCATTCCGCCGTGCTGTATGTGTTCCGCACCCTGATCGCCGGGCATGGCGTTGGCGCCATGCCCGGCCCCCTCACCCCCAACCCCTCTCCCGCCTACGGGAGAGGGGAGTGTCGAGAGCCGCGCGGCGACTATCAAGGTATGGCCGACATTCCCCTCAATGCCGGCGTCCTGCGCCCGCTGGAGATTCGCCTGCCGCCAGGCTGCCTGCTCAACCCGGTCGCCCCCGCCGCGGTGGTGGCGGGCAATGTGGAAACCTCGCAGAACATCGTCGATGCGCTTTATGGCGCGCTGGGCGCCCTGGCGGCTTCGCAGGGCAGCATGAACAATTTTTCGTTCGGCGACGCCACGCATCAATACTACGAAACCGTGTGTGGTGGCACCGGCGCGGGACCGGGTTTTGCCGGGGCCAGCGCGGTGCACAGCCACATGACCAACTCGCGCCTGACCGATCCGGAAGTCATGGAACTGAATTTCCCGGTGCGGGTGGAACGCTTCGCTATCCGCCGGGGTTCCGGCGGCGCGGGCCAATATCAAGGGGGCGAGGGTGTCGAGCGGCGCCTGCGTTTCCTGCAACCGACGCACGCCAACTTGCTCGCGCTGCGCCGCCAGGTCGGCGGCTTCGGCCTGATGGGCGGCCAGGCGGGGGCCCTGGGGCGGCAATGGATCGAACGCGGTAATGGCAAATGCGGTGTTGGCGTGCGTGAGGAAATCCCCGGTATCGCCCGCTTCGATCTTCACCCCGGCGATGTCTTCGTTTTGCAAACGCCGGGCGGCGGCGGCTACGGCGTGCCGCAACCATGACCCTCCCGCACATCTTCGAACTGCTCGGCGTGGCGGTGTTCGCGGTCAGCGGCGCGCTGGCGGCCGGGCGGCGCAATTTCGATCTGCTCGGCGTGGTCGTGATCGCCACCGTCACCGCCTGCGGCGGCGGTACGCTGCGCGATGTCCTGCTCGACCGCCACCCGGTATTCTGGATCGCCGACACCACCCATGTGTATGTGAGCCTGGCCACCGCCCTGCTCACCGTGGCCTACGCTCGCTACCGGCATCCTCCCGAACGCCTGATCCTGATCGCCGATGCACTGGGGCTGGCGCTATTCAGCATCCTCGGCGCCCAGATCGCCGAACACGCCGGCCATGGCGGCATCGTGGTGGTGATCATGGGCACCCTGACCGGCGCGGCCGGCGGCGTATTGCGCGACATGCTCTGCGCCGAGGTGCCGATGATCCTGCGCCGCAGCCGTATCTACGCGACGGCGTCGATCGCCGGCGTGGTGGCCTATCTGCTCCTGCAAGGCTTTCTCGACCATACTCTGGCCGCCCTCCTGGGCATGGCCTGCATCGCCGGCCTGCGCCTAGGCGCCATCATCTGGCACTGGACCCTGCCGGTATTCAGCCTGCCCGGGAAGAAGGACGAACACCTTTGATCCCAGGCTATCATCGCCCCCTGTCAGTCAAGCCTTTCCCTCATCCATGAAAGCTCCCTGCTTCCTCGCCTTTCTGCTGGCAGCATTGCCCGCGGCCGCACACGCCTTCGAGGTCGCCGAGTTCAAAAGTGGCATGGCGCAGAACGAGGTCAAAACCCTCCTCCTCGCCAACTGGAACTTCGACCGCGTGCAGGAGCTCTCCGACGACGTGATCCTGGCCTATGACAACGACCCCAGCATCGCCCGCCGTTACCAGTTTCGCTTCTGCAAGGGCAAGCTGGCCGGCTTTGAACAGGACGTGCGGCCGTCGCTCAAGTCGCTGATCATCACGGTGAACAATTACAACAACCAGTATGGCCAACCGGCGCGCGTGTATTCCAACACCCATATCGTCAGCAATGGCGAGAAAGCCGTCTTCGCCCTGTTCTGGAAAAATGGCGTGGACCACATCGGCGTGAAATACATCGTCCTGCCCAACGTCGAACAGATGAGCCTGTCCTTCGACAGCCACAATCTTTGCTACAGCACACCGCGGATATAAGGAGCCGATAAACAATAAGTTGAACCTAGAAAGCTCAGTTGACCGCTCCTTGGCCCTCGTGAGGCCGCATGGGTGCTGGCGTTT
>PFJX01000051.1 GCA_002784045.1 Hydrogenophilales bacterium CG_4_10_14_3_um_filter_63_21 | reverse complement strand
TGAACCCAAGATAGTGGTGGCGGCGCATCAACGCATCCCAGCGCTCGCGCTCATCCGGTTCGATCGGACGTACCACCACGCCCGACAATGCAATCGGCGTGGCCGGCTCGTCCATGTAGTTGCGTTCATCCATGCCGCAAACGTAGCAGCAAGCAACAAATCTGTCCAGTCCCTCAGTGCTTCTGCAACCAATTAGATCGTTGCGTGGTTAGATGACGTGGCCCTACAGTAATGATGCTTGCGGCAGGCGCTCAACGCGCAGACTGTGCACTCGGCGGCTATCCGCGCGGAGTACCTGGAAGCGCAGCCCACCGATCGCAATGTCCTCGCCACGCTTGGGAACCCGGCCGAAGGCGTGGGTGACCAGACCACCCACTGTGTCAAATTCGTCATCGGCGAAGCTCGCCCCCATGGCCAGATTGAAATCCCCGATTTCGGTTTGCGCCTTGACCCGAAATACGCTGCTGTCGAGCTTCAGGATGTTGTCCTCGGCCTCGTCGTAGTCGTATTCGTCCTCGATGTCGCCGACAATCTGTTCGAGCACATCTTCGATGGTCACCAGGCCGGTGACACCGCCATATTCGTCAACCACGATGGCGATGTGATTGCGTGAGGCGCGGAACTCGCGCAGGAGGACATTCAGACGCTTGGATTCCGGGATGAACACGGCCGGCCGCAGTTGCTCGCGCAGGTTAACGTCCTCGCCAGTACATAGCCGGAGCAGATCCTTGGCCAGCAATATCCCGACCACATTGTCGCGTTCGCCGTCCATTGCGGGAAAGCGCGAATGCGCGGTCTCGATGACATAGGGAAGGATTTTTTCCGTCGGCTCGTTGATGTCCACCACGTCGAGCTGCGCGCGGGGAATCATGATCTCGCGCACCTGCATTTCCGACACCTGCATGACGCCCTCGATCATTGAGAGCGCGTCGGCATCCAGCAGATTTTTCTCGTAGGCCGCGTGTAGGAGTTCCAGGAGTTCTTCGCGATTGTCTGGCTCACGGGAGAGCCAGGAAGTGAGTCGTTCGATCAACCCAGGTCGGTTATTGCTACTTTCATCCATCTTGGTAAGGGTCGGAAAATCCCAGCCGCATCATGATAAAGCTTTCAACCGCCTCCATTGCAACCGCCGCATCTTCGGCTTCATGGTCGTAACCCTGCAGGTGCAGCATGCCGTGCACCGTGAGATGCGCATAGTGCGCCTCCAGCGTCTCGCCCTGTTCCACGGCTTCGTGCTCGACCACGGGTGCGCACAGGACGATGTCACCGGCCAGCGAGCCGTCTTCATGTTGAGCGCCGTAGGCGAAGGTAAGCACATTGGTGGCGTAGGGTTTGCCGCGGTAGTCCTGATTTAGCTGTATGCCCTCGGCCTCATCCACGACACGTAGCGCCGCCACCACATCCTTTAGCAGGGCCGCCCTGGCCCAGCGGCGGAAATCGGCTCGGGTCGGTAGGGATGCCTGCTCAGTAGCATATTGAATCGTCAGCGCAAGTTTGGCTTGCTGGTTCATGGTTGGCCTTTGGCGTAGGCGTCATAGGCGTCGATGATGCGGGCGACCAGGGGATGCCGCACCACGTCTTCATTCTGGAATTCGCTGAAAGCGATGCCGCGTACATTCCGCAGCACCTCTCGCGCCTCGATCAGGCCGCAGCGCTGGCCGCGCGGCAGGTCGATCTGGGTGGCATCGCCGGTCACCACCGCGCGCGAACCGAAGCCGATGCGGGTCAGGAACATCTTCATCTGCTCCGGCGTGGTGTTCTGCGCTTCATCAAGAATGATGAAAGCGTGATTGAGGGTGCGTCCGCGCATGAATGCAAGCGGCGCCACTTCAATCACACCCTTCTCGAACTGGCGCGTGGTCTTGTCGAAGCCCATCAGGTCGTAGAGCGCGTCATAGAGTGGGCGCAGATAGGGATCAACTTTCTGCACCAGATCGCCGGGCAGGAAACCAAGCCGTTCGCCGGCTTCCACCGCTGGCCGCACCAAGACGATGCGCTTGGCCAGATCACGCTCCAGCGCATCCACCGCGCCAGCGACAGCCAGATAGGTCTTACCGGTGCCCGCCGGGCCGATGCCAAAGGTAATATCGTATTCCTGCATCTGGCGGATGTAGATGTTCTGGCGCGGTGTGCGGCCATGCAGGCCAATGCGCCGGGTCATCAGTACCGGCAGGTCACTGTCGTTGGTGGAGGGGAGATGGGGCTTGTGTGCCACCTCAACCAGAGCCAACTGGATGTCGTCGATATCCAGGGGTTTGCGCGCGCGCTGGTAGAAATACTTGAGCAACTTGATCGCGTGCTCCTGTTGTTCCGTCTCGCCGGAGACCTGAAACAGCTCACCGCGCCGGGAGATCGTGACGTTAAGCGCGGTCTCGATCTGGCTCAGATTTTCGTCGAGCACGCCACAGAGGTTGGCCAAGCGGGTGTTGTCCGCCGGGTTGAAGGCGACCTGCATCAGGCTTTCATCACCACTTCACCGCGCAGGCTGTGCGGCATGGCCTGGCTGATGGTGACGTCCACAAATTGCCCGATGAGGCGGGCCGGTGCGGCGAAATTGACGATGCGGTTGTTCTCGGTGCGGCCCATCAACTCATGGGTATTTTTTTTCGATGGCTTTTCCACCAGCACCCGTTGCACGCTACCCACCATGCCGGCGCTGATGTCCCCCGCCTGCTTATTGATCAATTCCTGCAAGCGGTAGAGCCGCCGCATCTTGACCTCATGCGGCGTGTCATCGGCCAGGCTGGCGGCCGGCGTGCCCGGGCGCGGGCTATAGACGAAACTGAAGGAGGCGTCGAAACCCACGTCTTCGATGAGTTTCAGGGTGGCCTCGAAGTCCGCCTCAGTTTCGCCGGGAAAGCCGACGATGAAATCGGAAGCGAGGCTGATGTCGGGGCGCGCCTCCTTGACGCGACGGAGGATGCTTTTGTATTCAAGTACCGTGTAACCGCGTTTCATGGCGGCCAGAATACGGTCCGAACCGGATTGCACCGGCAGGTGAAGATAGGAAACCAGCTTCGGGATGCGCGCATAGGCGTCGATCAGACGCGGCGTGAATTCACGCGGATGCGAGGTGGTGAAACGAATGCGCTCGATACCCGTTATCTCCGCCACCAGTTCCAGCAGCAGGGCGAAATCCGCGACTTCATCATCGTCCACGTTGTTGCCCACATCATTGTTCATTCGGCCCCGGTAGGCATTCACATTCTGGCCCAGCAGGGTGACTTCCTTGACACCCTCGCTGGCCAGATGCACCACTTCGGCCAGTACATCGGTGAGAGGGCGCGAGACTTCTTCCCCGCGCGTATAGGGCACCACACAGAAGGTGCAGTACTTGCTGCACCCTTCCATGATCGACACAAAAGCAGTGGCACCCTCGACGCGCGAGGGTGGCAGGTAATCGAATTTTTCGATCTCCGGAAAGGAAACATCGACTTGTGGCCTGCCGCTGGCGCGGCGCTTTTCCAGCATGGCCGGCAATCGATGCAGGGTCTGCGGCCCAAACACCAAATCCACGTAGGGCGCCCGCTGCACGATAGCCGCACCCTCCTGGCTGGCCACGCAGCCACCGACACCGATGATCAGAGCCGGGTTGGCCTGCTTCAGATGCTTCACCATCCCCAAATCGGTGAAGACCTTCTCCTGCGCTTTTTCCCGCACCGAGCAAGTGTTGAACAGGATGACGTCGGCGTCCTCGGGCTTGTCGGTCAGGGTATAGCCTTCAGCGGCGGCGAGCACATCGGCCATCTTGTCCGAGTCGTACTCGTTCATCTGGCAACCGAATGTGCGGATGTAAACCTTGCGAGGCATGCCTGGAATGAGCAGCCAGTCTGAGAGCCCTGGCGGAAGAGGAAAGGGGAGTGGTGGTGATGGGCGGAATCGAACCGCCGACCTGTGGGTTATGAATCCACCGCTCTAACCGTCTGAGCTACATCACCTGGGGCAAAAATGAGGCGGGATTATCCCGGCAGGGTTGCGCTATGTCAATGATTAATCGAGAGAAACGGGCCAACATGGAAGTTGGCGCCGCAATCTCAATGTTTGTTCTTGCGCAGTTTCTGGATGGCGGCCAGTTGTGCCACGGCTTCGGCAAGTTCCGCTTCCGCCTGGGCGTAATCCATGGCCGAGGTGCGGTTGCGCATGGCTTCCTCGGCATTGGCCTTGGCTTCGGTTGCACGCGCTTCATCGATGTCCTGGCCACGAATCGCGGTATCCGAGAGGATGGTAATCATGCCAGGTTGCACTTCGAGAATGCCGCCGGAGACATAGATCAGGTCTTCCTCGGCCTTATCAGGCGACTTGATGCGCACCGAGCCGGCCTTGATGCGGGTAAGCAACGGGGTGTGGCGCGGATAGATGCCGACTTCGCCCATTTCGGCGGGTACCACCACAAACTCGGCGAGGCCGGAGTAGATGGAGGCTTCCGCGCTGACGATGTCGACATGGATGGTCATGGCCATAATCTCAAACTCCTGTCAGTAGTGAGAAGTGAAAAGTAAAGAGGAGGAGCTTCCGCCCCTCACTCCTCTCTTCTTCCTTCCTTCTCACTGTAAAGTCTTGGCCTTTTCAACCGCTTCGTCGAGGGTGCCGACCATGTAGAAGGCCTGCTCGGGCAGGTGATCGTACTCGCCGGCCACGATCGCCTTGAAGTTGGCAATGGTGTCTTTCAGCGTGACGTACTTGCCAGGGGCGCCGGTGAACACCTCCGCGACGAAGAACGGTTGCGACAGGAAGCGTTGAATCTTGCGAGCGCGGCTGACAGCCAGTTTATCTTCGGGCGAAAGTTCGTCCATGCCGAGTATCGCGATGATGTCACGCAGTTCCTTGTAGCGCTGCAGCGTGGCCTGCACAGCACGGGCGACGCCATAGTGCTCCTCACCCACGACCAGCGGATCAAGAATCCGAGAGGTGGAGTCAAGCGGATCAACGGCGGGATAGATACCCAATTCAGCGACTTGGCGAGAGAGCACCAAGGTGGCGTCCAGGTGGGCGAAGGTGGTGGCCGGGGAAGGGTCGGTCAAGTCGTCGGCGGGAACGTACACGGCTTGGAATGAGGTGATAGAGCCGGTGCGAGTGGAGGTAATGCGTTCCTGCAAAGCCCCCATTTCCGAGGCCAGTGTGGGCTGGTAGCCCACAGCGGACGGCATCCGGCCGAGCAGCGCGGAGACTTCAGTACCAGCCAGGGTGTAGCGGTAGATGTTGTCGACAAAGAACAGCACGTCGCGGCCTTCGTCACGGAAATATTCGGCCATGGTGAGGCCAGTCAGCGCCACCCGCAGACGGTTACCCGGCGGCTCGTTCATTTGGCCGTAGACCAGGGCCACCTTGTCCAGTACGCCGCCTTCCTTCATCTCGTGATAGAAGTCGTTGCCTTCGCGGGTACGCTCGCCAACGCCAGCGAACACGGAGAAGCCGCTGTGCTCTACGGCGATATTGCGGATCAATTCCATCAGCGTCACGGTCTTGCCGACACCGGCGCCACCGAACAGGCCGACCTTGCCGCCCTTGGCGATGGGCATGATCAGGTCGATGACCTTGATGCCGGTTTCCAGAATTTCTACGGAAGCCGCTTGATCGGCGTAAGCCGGGGCCTTGCGGTGGATAGGCATGCGCGTTTCCGCGCCGACCGGGCCGGCCTCATCCACCGGCTCGCCCAGCACGTCCATAATGCGACCGAGCGTGGCTTTGCCGACTGGCACCGTGATAGCCGCTCCAGTATTGCGAACGGCTGTACCACGCCTCAGGCCATCTGTGGAACCCATCGCAATAGTACGAACGATGCCGTCGCCCAACTGCTGCTGCACCTCAAAGGTGAGGGGCGGGGACTCCATTTTTATCGCGTCATAGACCTTGGGCAGAGAACCCCGCGGGAACTCCATGTCTACCACCGCGCCGATGATCTGTACGATTTTTCCTTCGGTCATGGCCTTCATTCCTAGCTAGTTCAAATCGGTTAAACGGCGGCTGCGCCCGCGACGATTTCGGAGATTTCCTGAGTGATCGCGGCCTGGCGGGTCTTGTTGTAAACCAGCTTGAGTTCGTCGATAACACTCTTGGCGTTGTCCGACGCAGCTTTCATGGCCACCATGCGGGCGGACTGCTCGCACGCAATATTTTCCGCCACCGCCTGATAAGTCAGCGCTTCGATATAACGCACCATAAGGCCATCCACCACACTCCTGGCGTCCGGCTCGTAAATGTAGTCCCAATGTTGTTCGTTCCTCTCGCTCGCTTCTATGGCGCTGAGCGGCAGCAACTGCTTGATTATGGGCTCCTGTTTCATGGTCGAGATGAAGCGGCTGTACACCAGATAGAGCGCGTCGATGCGGGCTTCCTTGTAGGCGTCCAACATCACCTGCACCGGGCCGATCAGGCGCTCCATGTGCGGGGTGTCGCCGATACCGATAACCTGTGAGGCGATGTTGCTACCCAGCCGCTGCATGAAGCCGAGACCCTTGTTCCCGATCGCACAAACATCCACTTCAATCTTCTGCTCGCCCCAGTCCTTCAGCTTGTTAAGCGACAGGCGCAGCGCGTTGGTGTTGAGGCCGCCGCACAGGCCCTTGTCGGTGGTAACCACGATGATGCCGACGCGCTTGACTGTTTCACGTGAAACCACGAAGGGGTGGCGATATTCGGGATGCGCCTGACTGAAATGCGCGGCAACGCGGCCGATCTTCTCGGCATAGGGGCGGGCATGGCGCATCCGCTCCTGGGCCTTGCGCATCTTGGCGGCGGCGACCATCTCCATGGCGCGGGTGATCTTGCGCGTGTTTTCCACACTCTTGATCTTGCTGCGTATCTCCTTGCCGGCGGCCATGTTCTCTCCTATCCGATCAGTAAGCCGCGCCGGCCTTGAAATCTTCGATAGCGGCGGCGAGCTGCTTCTCGGCTTCGCCATCGAGGTCGCCACTGCTTTGGATCTTGGCCATGATGGCGGCGTACTTGCTCTTCATGAAGGATTGCAGGGCGGCTTCGAAAGCCAGGGCGCGTTTGACTTCCACATCGTCCATGTAGCCACGGTTGACGGCAAACAAGGTAACGGCCATTTCGGCGACATTCATCGGCGAATACTGGAACTGCTTCATCAGTTCCGTGACCATCTTGCCGCGCTCCAGTTGCTTACGGGTGGCTTCGTCAAGGTCGGAAGCGAACTGCGCGAAGGCCGCGAGTTCGCGGTATTGCGCCAACGCCAGACGAATACCGCCGCCCAGTTTCTTGATCACCTTGGTCTGCGCCGCGCCGCCAACGCGGGACACGGAAAGACCGGCGTTGATGGCGGGGCGGACACCGGCGTTGAACAAATCCGACTCCAGGAAAATCTGGCCGTCGGTAATGGAAATCACGTTGGTTGGCACGAAGGCGGACACGTCACCGGCCTGGGTCTCGATGATCGGCAGGGCGGTCAGCGACCCGGTCTGGCCCTTGACCCCGGAAATCCGCTCGACGAAATCGGCGTTGACGCGGGCGGAACGCTCCAGCAGACGCGAATGCAAGTAGAAAACGTCACCAGGGTAGGCTTCGCGGCCGGGCGGACGACGCAGCAACAGGGATATTTGGCGATAGGCCCAGGCCTGCTTGGTCAGGTCGTCATAGACGATCAGCGCATCGCGGCCGGAGTCACGGAAGAACTCACCCATCGTGCAACCGGCATAAGGGGCGAGGAACTGCATGGCGGCGGGATCGGAGGCCGTGGCGGCGACGACAATGGTGTGAGCCATCGCATCATGTTCTTCGAGCTTGCGTACCACGTTGGCGATGCTTGATGCTTTCTGCCCGACCGCCACGTAGACGCACAGTACGCCGGTACCTTTCTGGTTAATGATGGCGTCGACAGCCACGGCGGTCTTGCCAGTCTGACGGTCGCCGATGATCAGCTCGCGCTGGCCACGGCCGACCGGCACCATGGCGTCGATGGCCTTGAGGCCGGTCTGCATTGGCTGCGATACGGACTGGCGGGCGATCACACCAGGAGCGATCTTCTCGATTGGCGCGGTGGATGGGCAGTTAATCGGGCCTTTGGCGTCGATCGGCTGGCCGAGGGCGTTTACCACGCGGCCAAGCAAAGGGTCGCCGACGGGCACTTCGAGGATGCGGCCGGTGCACTTGACGGTGTCGCCTTCCGTGATGTGCTCGTAATCGCCCAGCACCACGGCACCGACCGAGTCGCGTTCCAAGTTCAGCGCCATGCCGAAGGTGTTACCGGGAAACTCCAGCATTTCACCCTGCATGACTTCGGCCAGGCCATGCACGCGCACGATGCCGTCGGTAACGGAAACCACGGTCCCCTGGGTACGCAATTCGGAACCCGCTTCCAGGTTCTGGATGCGGCTCTTGATCAGCTCGCTGATTTCGGAAGGATTGAGTTGCATATGAACTCCAAATTACTTGATTAAGCTTTCAGAGTGGCGGCCAAGGCTTCCAGCCCGCCGCGCACTGAAGAATCCATGACTTCGTCGCCTACCTGGATCACCACGCCGCCGATCAGATTGGCATCGGTGGATTGAGTAGCGACAATATTGCGGCCAAATTTGGCTTCCAGCTTGGTGACCAGACCGGTCAGTTGCGCCTTGGTCAGCTCGTAAGCGCTGGTGATGTGCGCAGTAAGCTCGCCTTCTTGAGCAGCCTTGAGGGCCTCGAACTGGGCGACGATTTCCGGCAGTAAAGACAGGCGCTTGTTTTCAACCAGCAGTTTGACCAGATTGCCACCCTCGGCGCCCAGCTTGCCGCCACACACCGCCACAATCACATCGGCGACACGCTCGTTTGACACCGCGGGATTGGTGGCCAGATCTCGTAACTGGGCATCACCGGCGACAAGAGTTAGTAGCGCGAGTAGCTCGGACCAGAGCTCCCACGCCTTGCCTTCCATGGCCAGTTTGCCCAAGGCTTCGGCGTAGGGGCGGGCTAGCGTTGCGCGTTCCATCTCGATGTTGTCCTGGCGGTTGGCTTACAGCTCATTCTTAATCGCTTCGAGCAAATCAGCGTGGGCCTGAGCGTTGACTTCGCGGCGCAGCACCTTGCCAGCACCGGCGACGACCAGCGCGGCGACTTCGCCACGCAAGGCCTCCCGAGCACGGTGCGTTTCCTGCTCGATCTCGGCGCGGGCGGCGGTGATCATGCGCTCGCCTTCACTCTTGGCCGCATTCTTGGCCTCATCGACAATCTGGCCAGCACGCTTTTCGGCCTGGGCGATGATCTCAGATGCCTTGATCTTGGCCTCGTGCAGGGTTTCACCGGCACGCTTGGCGGCCAGCTCCAGCTCATGCTTGCCGCGATCGGCGGCCGCCAAGCCATCGGCAATCAACTTCTTGCGGGCTTCCAGGGCCCCTACGATCGGCGGCCACACAAACTTCATGCAGAACCACACGAAAATCGCGAAGGTGATGGACTGCCCGATCAGGGTCATATTGATGTTCATGACCGCTCCTCTTGCAGGTTATCGATCAGGCCGCGACCGCGAAGAGAATATACATGGCCAGACCGACGGCAATCATCGGAACGGCGTCGACCAGACCCATGACGATGAAGAACTGGGTGCGTAGCATGGGGATCAGTTCGGGCTGCCGGGCGGCGCCTTCCAGGAAGCGGCCACCGAGGATGCCGATGCCCACGGAAGCGCCGAGAGCGCCCAGGCCCATCATGATGGCGCCGGCAATGAACAAGAGAGCTTGAACTTCAGTCATGGTTTTCTCCTAGAGACAATTCAGAAAGCAAAATCAATGGTAACTACTCAGGTAGCTAGAAAAAATCATTCCATTCAGGGTGTTGGAAATGGTTGTTGAAGTTGATAATACG
>PFJX01000134.1:32098-32710 GCA_002784045.1 Hydrogenophilales bacterium CG_4_10_14_3_um_filter_63_21 | reverse complement strand
CGCGACGGAAGCGGCGGAACTCTATCGCCTGCTGGAACAGGAGGTGATTCCGCTCTTCTACCACGAGCGCGATGCCCAGGGCTGCCCGCGTGGCTGGGTAGCCAAAATGCGCGCCAGCATGAGCAGCCTGACCGCGCGCTTCAGCAGCAACCGCATGTTGCGTGACTATGTCGAGCAGCTCTACCTGCCCGCCGCCGAGTGTTATATGGCGCGTCAGGATTCGGCGACGAGCCGGCGCCTGTGCGCCTGGCAGGATGCCATCGCCCAGCACTGGGAGCGCATTCATTTCGGCGAATTGCGGATCGAAGAAGATGCCGGTGCATATCATTTCAGCGTGCCGGTCTATCTCGATGATCTCGACCCCGATTACATTGCCGTTGAACTCTATGCCGCGCCGCCAGACGAGACTGCTGGCGAGCTTCACCGCATGCAGCGGGGTGAGCTGCTGAGCGGCGCCGTCAACAGTTTCACCTACCACGTCAGCGTGCCCAGGACCCGCGCCGCCGGCGATTACACGCCGCGCATTGTTCCGGTCTTCGAGGGCGCACGGGTGCCGATCGAGGCGCGGCAGATTCTCTGGTATCACTGATGCGGCGATGAGCAAAATGTTTC
>PFJX01000134.1:0-32043 GCA_002784045.1 Hydrogenophilales bacterium CG_4_10_14_3_um_filter_63_21 | reverse complement strand
ACCCAGGAGAAGGCCAATGAATCAAGATGATGCAAAGCGCTTGCCCGCAGTCGGCTCAAGCCTTGCCACCGACGAACTCCAGCGCATCGATGCCTATTGGCGCGCAGCCAATTACCTGTCGGTGGGACAGATCTACCTGCTCGACAATCCGCTGCTGAAAGCGCCGCTGCAACGGCTGCACATCAAGCCGCGCCTGCTCGGGCACTGGGGCACCACGCCGGGGCTGAACTTTATTTATGTACACATGAACCGGGTCATCAAGCAGCACGATCTCGACATGATCTTCGTTGCCGGGCCCGGCCATGGCGGTCCGGCGGTGGTGGCGAACACGTATCTCGAAGGCAGCTACAGCGAGCTGTATCCCGATGTGTCGCAGGACGAGGAGGGCATGCGGCGGCTGTTCCGGCAGTTTTCCTTCCCCGGCGGCATACCCAGCCATGCCGCGCCGGAGACGCCCGGCTCGATTAATGAAGGCGGCGAACTGGGCTACGCGCTGTTTCATGCCTATGGTGCGGTGTTCGACAACCCCGATCTCATCGCCTGTTGCGTGGTCGGCGACGGCGAGGCGGAAACCGGGCCGCTGGCTACGTCCTGGCATTCCAACAAGTTTCTCAACCCGGCCCGCGACGGCGCGGTGCTGCCCATCCTGCACCTGAACGGCTACAAGATCGCCAATCCCGCCGTGCTCGCGCGCATCCCCCGCGCCGAGCTGGAAAGCCTGTTCGTCGGCTACGGCTACCAGCCTTATTTCGTCGAAGGCGACGAGCCGGAAGCCATGCATCGGTTGATGGCCGCCACGGTGGACAAGGTCATCGCCGGGATACGCGCGATCCAGCGCAAGGCAAGAGCAGGCGGAGAGGCGAGCCGCCCGTTGTGGCCGATGATCGTGCTGCGCAGCCCCAAGGGCTGGACCGGGCCGAAACAGGTAGATGGCAAGCAAACCGAAGGTTCGTGGCGCTCGCATCAAGTGCCGTTCAGCGACATGCAGAAGCCGGAGCACATGCGGCTGCTGGAAGACTGGCTGCGTTCCTACCGGCCCGAGGAATTGTTCGATGCCAGCGGCAAACTGAAACCCGAGCTGGCCGAACTCGCGCCCGGCGGCGAGCGGCGCATGGGGGCCAACCCCCACGCCAACGGCGGGGTGCTGCTGCGCGACCTGCGCCTGCCGGATTTCCGCGACTACGCAGTATCCGTCGCCACGCCCGGCGCCACGCTGGCCGAATCCACGCGGGCAATGGGCGTATTCCTGCGCGACGTGATGCGCACCAACGCTGACAACTTCCGCGTATTCGGTCCCGACGAGACCGCTTCCAACCGCCTTGGCGCGCTGTTCGAAGTCACCAACCGCGCCTGGATGGCCGAGCGTTTTGACACCGATGATCATCTCGCGCCCGCTGGCCGGGTGATGGAAATCCTCTCCGAACATGCCTGCCAGGGCTGGCTGGAAGGCTATCTGCTGACCGGCCGGCACGGCTTTTTCTCCTGCTACGAGGCGTTCATCCACATCATCGACTCGATGTTCAACCAGCACGCCAAGTGGCTCAAGGTGTGCAACGAGATTCCCTGGCGCCGGCCCATCGCCTCACTCAACATCCTGCTCACTTCGCACGTCTGGCGCCAGGACCACAACGGCTTCTCGCACCAGGACCCCGGCTTCATCGACCATGTGGTGAACAAGAAGGCCGACATCATCCGCGTCTATCTGCCGCCGGATGCCAACACCCTGCTCTATGTCGCCGACCGCTGCCTGAAGAGCCGCAACCTGGTGAACGTCATCGTCGCCGGCAAGCAGCCCGAGCAGCAGTGGCTGGATATGGACGCCGCCATCAATCACGCCAGCGCCGGCATCGGCCTGTGGGAATGGGCGTGCAGCGATCAGGATGGCGAGCCGGACGTGGTGCTGGCGGCGGCGGGCGATGTGCCGACGCTGGAAATGCTGGCAGCCATCGACCTCCTGCGCCAGCTCACGCCCGATCTCAAAATCCGCTTCATCAACGTGGTGGACCTGATGACCCTGCAACCGCAGGAGGAGCACCCGCATGGTTTGCCGAGCAGGGAGTTTGACTCTTTGTTCACCCCCGACAAGCCGATCATCTTCGCCTACCACGGCTACCCGTGGCTGATCCACCGGCTCACCTATCGCCGCACCAATCACGCCAACCTGCATGTGCGCGGCTACAAGGAAGAAGGCACGACGACCACGCCGTTCGACATGGTGGTGCTCAACACGCTCGACCGCTTCCATCTGGTGATGGATGTAGCCAACCGCGTACCGAAGTTGCAGGCGCAGGCGGCGCACATCAAGCAGCGCATGCGCGACAAGCTCAACGAGCACACGCAATACATTCACCAGCACGGCGAAGATATGCCGGAAATACGCGACTGGAAATGGTCGCGATGAGTCAGGTCATCCTTGTTCTCAACAGTGGCTCATCCAGCCTCAAGGCCAGCCTGTTCCGCGCCGACGGTACGCGGCAGGACTTTCACTATGCGCCGCGGCCTTTCGCGCTTGCCCAGGCCTTCGAGGCCTTGTTCGGCGATCTGGGCGGCGCGGCGCCGGACATCGTCGGCCATCGTTTCGTGCATGGCGGCGAGGCGGTCGCGGCGGCGCGGATTCTGGATGCCACCGAAATCGAGCGACTGCGCGGCATCACCCGGCTGGCGCCCTTGCACATACCCGGCAACCTGCTCGGGGTGGAACTGTGCCGGGGGCGGTTTGACGCGCCGCAGGTCGCCTGTTTTGATACCGCGTTCCACCACACCCTGCCGGAACTGGCGCGTCGTTTGCCGATTCCGGGCAAGCTTGGCATGCGCCGCTACGGTTTTCATGGTCTCAACTACGCTTACATCGCTTCAACGCTGCCGTCACATCTGGGTGAGCTTGCACAGGGCCGCATTGTGGTCGCCCACCTGGGCGCGGGGGCCAGCCTGTGCCTGCTGGAAGGACTGAAATCGGTGGATACCAGCATGGGCTACACCCCTGCTGGCGGTATCCCGATGGCCACGCGCAGCGGCGATCTGGATCCGGGCGTAATGCTGGAACTGGCTCAGAACTATGACAGCGAGGCGTTGCGCGATCTGGTCTATCACCGCATGGGGCTGCTCGCGTTGTCAGATGGAGAAAGCAGCGAGATGCAGCACCTGCTGGAGAGCCCCAGTGAGGTCGCCCGATTTGCTGTGGACTACTTCTGCCGTCAGGTACGCGCCGCCATCGGTGCATTTGCCGCTAAGGCAGGCGGCATCGATGCGCTGGTGTTCAGCGGTGGCATCGGCGAACACGCCCCACAGGTACGCGCGCGCATTTGCGATCCACTCGGGCATCTGGGGTTTGTCCTCGACGCCGAAGCCAACCAGGCCAACAGCACCGGGATCAGCGCAGCCTGCTCCAAACCCGTGTTGCGCATCGCTGCCGACGAGGAAGCCGTCATGCGTGAGCTGGTTGAAAACGCGTTGGCCAGGACAAAGGCTGATTGATGACAGATAACGCGCCGCCGTTGGATGAAGGCCTCTCAGCCGCGGAGGCCATGCGTCGGCTGGCCGATGAAGGCCCCAACGCGCTACCCGGTGGACAGCGTCGCACCTGGCTGGCCATCGTCCGGGAGACTGCGCGCGAACCGATGTTCCTGCTGCTGCTCGCCGCCGGCGCGCTTTATCTCGTGTTCGGAGAATTGCAGGAAGGGCTGATCCTGTTCGGCTTCGTGCTGGTCACTCTCGGCCTCACGCTTTATCAGGAAGGCAAGACCGAACGCGCCATCGAGGCGCTGCGCGACCTTACCAGTCCGCGCGCACTGGTGATTCGCGACGGCCAACGGCAGCGCATTGCCGGGCGCGAGGTGGTGCGCGGCGATAGTGTGGTGCTGGCGGAAGGCGACCGGGTGCCCGCCGACGGCATGTTGATCGCCGGCAAAGGTTTGCAGGTGGATGAGTCGCTGCTCACCGGCGAGGCGGTGCCGGTAAGCAAGCTCGTGGCGACGGGCGAACCCGCGCCAGCAAGGCCCGGTGGTGATGACACCCCCTTCGTCTATTCCGGCAGCCTGGTCGTAGCGGGCCAGGGCACGGCGCGAGTGATCGCCACCGGGCCGCGCAGCGAGATCGGCCGCATCGGCACGGCCTTGGGCACGCTGGAAAGGGAACGCTCGCCGTTGCAAAAACAGACGGCGAAATTGATCCGCACCCTGGCGTTGCTGGCGCTCGGCATGAGCTTGTTGTTGGTCGTCGTCCATGGCCTGCTGCGCGGCGACTGGTTGCAGGCGCTGTTGGCCGGCATCGCGCTGGCCATGGCCATGCTGCCGGAGGAATACCCGGTGGTGCTCACCGTCTTCCCCGCGCTCGGCGCCTGGCGGCTGTCGAAAGAAAAAGTGCTGACCCGGCGCGTGGCCGCCATTGAAACCCTGGGTGCCACCTCGGTGCTGTGCGTCGACAAGACCGGCACCCTCACCGAGAACCGCATGACGGTGGCGCGGCTGTATGCCGGGGGCGAGCGTTTGTCGGTAAGCGTTGCGGCAACGGATGCGTTGCCGGAAACCTTCCATGCGCTGGTGGAGTTTTCCATCCTGGCCAGCAAGACCGATCCGTTCGACCCGATGGAGCAGGCGTTTGCGCGGCTCGGCGAGCACTACCTGGCCAACACCGAGCATCTGCACCGCGACTGGACCCTGGCGCACGAATACGGCCTGACGCCCGAGTTGCGCGCCATGTCGCATGTCTGGAAAGCCCTGGATAGCGACCGTTACGTGGTGGCCGCCAAGGGCGCGCCGGAAGCGATCGTCGATCTGTGCCATCTTGATGCCGGCGCGCAAGCCACGGCCACCGCTGCTGTGGATGCCATGGCCGCGCAGGGCTTGCGCGTTTTGGGCGTGGCCCGGGCGCAGTTTTCCGGCGCGGATTTCCCCGCCGTCGAACACGATTTCGAGTTCGAATTCGTCGGCTTGCTGGGGCTGGCCGATCCGTTGCGGGCGGAAATCCCGGACGCCGTGCGCCAGTGCCGCGAGGCCGGCATCCGGGTGGTGATGATTACCGGTGACTATCCTGCAACCGCGCGTGCGATTGCCCGGCAGGCCGGGCTGGCCACCGATGACGTTCTTTCTGGCGATGACTTGGCGACGATGAGCGACGCCCAATTGCAGGCACGCATGAAGTCGGTGAGCGTGTGCGCCCGCATCGCGCCGGAACAGAAACTGCGCATCGTCCAGGCACTCAAGGCTGACGACGAAATCACCGCCATGACCGGCGATGGCGTGAACGACGCCCCGGCGCTCAAGGCCGCGCACGTCGGCATCGCCATGGGCGGACGCGGCACCGACGTCGCTCGCGAGGCCGCGGCACTGGTGCTGCTGGACGACAATTTCGCCTCAATTGTCGGTGCCGTGCGTCTGGGTCGTCGCATCTTCGACAACATGCAGAAGTCCATGTCCTACATCCTGGCGGTGCATGTGCCGATCGCCGGCATGGCGCTGCTGCCGGTGCTGCTGGGTTATCCGGCGATGCTTTTCCCTATGCATATCGCCTTTCTCGAACTCATCATCGACCCGGCCTGTTCGTTGGCTTTCGAGAACGAAGCAGCGGAGGCGGATGTGATGCAACGCCCGCCGCGCGACACGGATGCGCAATTGTTCGGCGGCGCCACGTTGTGGCTGGCGCTACTGCAGGGGATCGGCGTGCTGGCGGTCGTGCTGGGCGCTTATGCCTGGGCCGATGGGCGGTTGGCCGAACCCGAAGCCCGCACCTTTGCCTTCACCACGCTGGTAGTCGCTAACCTGGCGCTGATTTTTTCTAACCGCTCGCGTTCGGGTGAACTGCTGGCATCGCTCACCGCACCCAACCCCATCCTGTGGATCGTCACCGGCGCGGCCCTGGGCTTGCTTGCCCTTGCCCTTTATCTGCCGTTCCTGACGGGTATATTCCGTTTTGCATCGCTGCCACTGGGTGAACTGGCCGCCGCATTCGGTCTTGGGCTGGGCAGCGTAGTCTGGTTCCAGCTTCTCAAGCGGATTCGCCATGCAACATCCCCATGAAAACCATGCCGATGACTGCATCAGCGCCTGGCGCCGGACGGGCTTGGGCGATGCGTTGAACTTTCAGGAGAGGACACTATTCATGGCCGCATGCATCCCATCATCACCCGATGCACCACATATCGCCTTGACCCTGGTCGGTGCAGGTGAGCCGCTGATCCGCCTGGAAAAGCGCTTGCATTGCGCCGCCGCAGGGCTGGGATTGGCGCTGGACCTGGACATCCAGAAGGACGCCGCCGCGCTGGGTATTCCCTTTGCCCAGACGCCGGCCGTGCTGCTGGATGGACGCTTGGTGTTGAGCGGCCTGCCGCGCACCGAGGAAATCGAGGCCTGGCTGCGCCAGGCTTTTCAATCCGGGAATCAACCATGAGCCACGCTCATGACCACGCCCACCCCGGTGCCGGCGCCACGCTCATTTTGGCGACGCTCCTTACCCTGGCCTTCGCTGGGGTCGAAGCCGGGGTCGGCCTCTGGGCCGGCTCGCTGGCGCTGGTGGCGGATGCCGGCCACATGGTCAACGATGCGGCGGCGCTGGCGCTGGCGGCGGGTGCGGCCTGGCTGGCGCGGCGGCCGACCTCGCTCCGGCACAGCTATGGTCTGGGCCGCGCCGAATTCATCGCCGCCCTGATCAACAGCTTGGGGTTGCTGGTGCTGGTGGCCTGGTTGACCGTCTCCGCCGTCCAGCGCCTGCAATCGCCGCAGGCGGTGCAGGGCGAGGCGGTCTCGGTCACCGCCGCCATCGGCCTGGCGATCAACCTGTTGGTGGCCTGGCTGCTGGCGCGCGGCGAGAAGAACCTCAACACCCGCGCCGCGCTCTTGCACGTCATTGGCGATCTGCTCGGTTCGGTGGCGGCCCTGCTGTCCGGCCTGGTCATCACCTTCGCCGGCTGGATGCCGATCGACCCGCTGCTGTCACTGGCCATCGGCGCGCTGATTCTGGTCTCCAGCCTGCGGCTGCTGCGCGAAGCCCTGCACGGGCTGATGGAGGGCGCGCCGTTCAGCGTCGATACGGAGGAAGTCGGCCACGCCCTGGCCGGCGTACCCGGCGTCGCCTCGGTGCACGATCTGCACATCTGGGCCGTGAAGGCGGAACAGCCGCTGCTCTCGGCGCATCTGGTCGTTCACGACATCGCCCACTGGGAAAGTGTGATGGAAGCCGGCCACGCGCTGCTGGCGGAGCGCTTCGACATCCACCACGCCACCCTGCAACCAGAACCGATGACCCGCACCGTGCATTGGCGCGAGCCGCCGGGGCATGAACACGAGCACGGTTGATCATGGGGTTGCTGGAAGCCCATTGGCTTCTGCAGGCTTCTGACGCCCACGCTCCAGCGTGGGCGCTATCTTGGAGGCTCCAGCGTCGCGAGTGCCGTGGGGAAATCTGGACGCTGGAGCGTGGGAACCCGGCAAACCTGCGGAATGAGACCCGAACCGGGGCGGTAACAGCCTGTTACAACCTGATACGTCCGTACCGTAAAAATGAGCTTGAATAGAATCAGGAGAAAAAAGTCTGAAAGACGTTTTCTCCGGTTTTCTCAACAACCCAATGGAGCACACCATGAAATCGACGACTTACAGTTTGACCCGCAAAACGCTCATCCTCGCCGGCCTGATCGCCGCCACGCTGGGCGCGGTAACCGCCGAGGCCGGACCCGGCCGCTACCGCTTCAACCAGGACAATGCGCCGGGCTGGACCCTGATGGCCCCGGCCGAGCGCAGCGAGTTTCAGACCAAGATGCGTAGCGCCAAGACCTATGGCGACTGCAAGGCCACCCAGGCCGAACATCACATGGCCATGGAAGCTCGCGCCAAGGAGAAAGGCGTCACCTTGCTGGCCCCGCGCAACAACGCCTGTGATCAGATGAAAGCGCGCGGTTTTATCAAGTGAACGACGGCCGGCCCCGACGTTGCCGGGGCCGGCGATTTATTGCGCGAGGCACGCCATGGATCGCACCGCTCGCATTGATTTTTCTTTATCCCCCGGTTCTGGCCTTAGTCGGCGCGCCTTTCTCAAGTTCTGCGCGCTGAGCGCTTCGCTGCTGGCGCTGCCGCCCAGCGCCGGCCCGATTCTGGCTGATGCCCTGAGTCGGGCGCGGCGGCTGCCGGTGGTCTGGCTGTCGTTCCAGGAATGCACCGGCTGCACCGAATCGCTGACTCGTTCGTCGGCGCCCTCCATCGAGCGGTTGCTGTTCGAACTGATTTCGCTGGATTACCACCACACCCTGCAAGCGGCTTCCGGCGAAGCGGCGGAAGCGGCGCGGGAGACGGTGCTGAAGGAATCCGCCGGACGGCTCCTGCTGGTGGTGGACGGTTCCGTGCCCACCGCGCTGGATGGCGCCTATTCCACCATTGCCGGCGAGGACAACCTGAGCCAGCTCAGGCGATGCCTGGAAGCGGCCGAAGCGGTGCTGGCGGTGGGCACCTGCGCCAGTTTTGGTGGCCTGCCCGCCGCCGCGCCGAATCCCACCGGGGCGATGGGTATCGGCGAGTTGATGCAGCGCGGCCTGGTGCCGCGCCGTCCCCTGGTCAACCTGCCGGGCTGCCCGCCCATCCCCGAGGTGATGAGCGCCGTGCTGGCGCATCGCGTTGCCTTCGGCGACTTCCCCGCGCTGGATGCGCAAGGCCGCCCACTTGCCTTCTACGGCGAGACAGTGCATGACCGTTGTTCGCGGCGCGGCCACTATGAGGCCGGGCGTTTCGCCAAGACCTTCGACGATGTCGGTGCGCGCAGCGGCTGGTGTCTGCTGGAACTGGGCTGCAAGGGGCCGCTGACCCATAACGCCTGTTCCACGGTGCGCTGGAACGGGGTGAGCAATCCGGTCGAATCCGGCCACCCCTGCCTGGGCTGCAGCGAGGCAGGGTTCTGGGACAAGGGCAGTTTCTACCGGCCCATCGAGGCGAAAGCCTTGGCGGCGGTCGAACCCGACACTGCCCCGGCGCAACGGGGTGCTGCGGTATACGACAGCAACTGCGTCTATTGCCACGACGCCGATCCGGCCAGCCTGAAGACCCCGCCCAATGACGTACCGGCCCTGTTGCGCTCCGGAAAAATCCGCTCGCACCGTTTCACTCTGGAGGACGCCGACATGCAAGCCCTGGTGGATTACCTGAAAGAGGCCCGCTGATGCGCGCTTTGCTCATGATTCTTGTGCTCCTGGCCGCGCCGCTGCCCAGCGCGGCGGTCGGGCCAAACCCCGCTTCGCCGCGAGCTTTCTCGGTGCACGACCAGGACCATGATGGCTATCTGAGCCGCGAGGAATATGCCGCCCTGCGCGCCCAGTGCCAGGAGCGGCGGGATTCCAGGGGGCGGCCACGCTGCGACCCACGCCGTTTGCTCGAATTCGACGACCTGGATAGCAACCGTGATGGCCGTATCGGCGAGGGCGAGTTGGTGGAAACGTTGGCGCGGCGCTATCGGGGCGGTGGCTTCGGCTGGCGGGGTGAAGGGCGTTAAACCAGGAAAACTGGTCTGGTGCGGGTCTGGGCACAATCGCGCGGGATGATGGCTTTCTCGGCGCGCTTGAAACAGGCGCTGGGCCTGCTGTTGGTGGCAGTGGGGGGTTATCTGGCCTGGCTGGCCTGGGGATAAAAAAGGCCGCCTCGCGGCGGCCGGTATGCAGAAACCTGAATGACCTATTCAGCGCGGCAATTCCTCGAACACGTTGGTCCAGACGTTGAACACCTGGCCGCCGCCTGGCTTGCCGCCGGTCTTGATTTCCTTGATCACGGCCAGCTTCCACATGTCCAGCTTGTGGAGGTTGCCGTCCTTGTCGTTCGACACGTAGCCGTAGTGCCCGTCCGGTGTGAAGGCTACATGGCCCATGCGGCCGGCGCCGATCTTCAGGTCCTTGACGGTTTTCTTCTGCGCCACATCAATGATCGAGATGACGTTGTTGCCGTAATTGGTGATCACGGCGTAGCGCCCGTCCGGCGTGTTGTAGCTGTGGCCGATGCCGTTGCTGGCGGTGGTGAGCCGATACACAAGTTGCTTGTTGTCGGCGCGGAAGAAGGCCACTTCGCGGCCCTTGAGATTGCCGCCAGGACCGCGGTTGAGCGCCATGAAATACTTGCCGTCCTGGGTGAAGTTGCCGTGGTGGGCCTCCACCGCTTCCTCGCCGATCAGGGGCATATCCATTCGAGCGATGACGGGCATGTCGGTGTGGGTCAGGTCATAGACGATGATGCCGGGCATGGCCGTGTCGTTGCCCTCATGTACCAGCCACAGCTCCTTGCCGTCCGGGCTGGGCACGGCATAGTGTGGCGCGCTGGGTACGGCGTGGGTCTTCATGCTCCAGTCTTTCGTGTCGATCACCACCAGGCGGTTGTCCACGCGATCCACGGCGAAGAAATAGCGCGAATCCAGGCTCCAGGCGTTGTGCATGGAGGCCACGCCCTTGGCCGTGCCGGAGACGGACAGATCGATGGCCTTGGTGATGCGGTCGTCGGCCGTGCTCACGAAGGTGTGGCGCAGCTTGCCGCCATCCAGGCCCCAGTGGTTGAGGCCGACCCATCGGCCGTCCGGACTGACCACGCCGTGCTTGGGCCGGTTGCCAGTCTCGATGCGCTTGATCACCTTCCTGCCGGCCAGGTCGATGACGACCAGTTCCTTCTGGCCTTCGCCGGCGCAGCTCACATAGACCTTCTTCGCGTCCGGGGTGGTGGTACCGAGGCCACCGCCCTTGCAGGTTTCCAGGTCGGCTACCACGGCATCGGTCTTGGTATCGACGATATAGGCATGGCCAGAACCGTGCAGTTGCACCACGACGTCGGGCCAGACGGGCGCGGCGAGGGTGGGGGTGGCGATCAAGCCGGCCAGGGCGGCGATAGCGAGTGCGGGTTTATTGCTCATGGTGTCTCCTTCATCAGTGAGTGGGTGAACACTTGCGCGTTCGGATCTGGGGTTATCCCCCCGTCATGCTCATGAAACGAATCAGTTTTTCCGGCTGTTCGCGGAATTCGTGACGCTCGGGCTTGAGGTTCATCGCCTGGTGGAAGGCGGCGATCAGGTCGTCGTCCGTGGCGCCATTGCGCAGCAGGGCACGGAAATCTACCCGGTCTTCCTGGCCCAGGCACAGGTGCAACTGGCCGTCCACGGTCAGGCGCACCCGGTTGCAGGTTGCGCAGAAGTGTTGCGATAGCGGCGTGATGAAGCCCACGGTGAAGCGGCCGTCCGCCGTGCCGAGATAGCGGGCCGGGCCGCCGCCGGGCATGACCTTGTCGATCAGGCCGAAGCGTTGTTGCAGTTGCCGTTTGATCGGTTGCAGATCGACATAACCCATCTTGCGGGCGGTGTTGCCCATCGGCGTGAGTTCGATCAGACGCAGGACATGACCCCGTTGCAGGCAGAAATCAACCATCGCATCGACCTCGTCGGCGTTGTCGCGCATCACCACTATGTTGATCTTGATCGGCGCGAAGCCGGCGGCGCTGGCGCCTTCCAGTCCGGCCAAGACCTCGTCCAGCACGGGCCGACCGTTGATTTTTTCGATGGTCTCGGCGCGAAGGGAATCGAGGCTGACATTCAGGCGGGTGACCCCGGCGGTTTTCAGGCCAACCGCCATCCGGCTCAACTGGGTGGCGTTGGTAGAGAGCGACACCTCATCGACGCCAGGCAGGACGGCGATGCGGCGGGCCAGGTCGGTGACGTTGCGGCGCAACAGGGGCTCGCCGCCGGTGAGGCGGACCCGCCTCATGCCGAGATTGGCGAACAGGCCGAGCAGGCGTTCGATTTCATCGAAGCTCAACCAGTGCGCCGGTTCCTCGAAACCCTTGAAACCTTCCGGGATGCAATAGGCGCAACGCAGGTCGCAGCGGTCGGTGACGGAAAGCCGCAGATATTCGATGGCACGGCCGAAACGGTCAGTCAGCATGGTGGTGTGAGGCTCGATGAAAAACCGTGCATGAAACTACTCCGAGAGTTGGGCTACGGCGACCGCCGCGTCCCGATGGTTTGATTGAAATCAAACATATCGAAATCAAACATGAACGCGCCAAGGACCTCGACGACCCGTAGCATAGCCGCGAGGGCTGCCTCATGGCCGGGGCGGAATGGGTGAAGAGCTGGCCACCGTGTCTCTCACGGCGCTGGCGGTGCTCACCCATGACGACTGGAACAGCGAGTTCGGCGAAAAACCCAACCGGCGCCGCGCGGAGGTTTATGCGTGGTGGTATTTCTGAACGGAAAATCGCCTCTTTCCCACAAGCAACCCGATATGAAACGTCTCCAACTCCAACATCTCTGGCTCGCGCTGGGTCTGGCCGCCGCCGGCCTGGTGGCGGGCAGCTTGATCCTCACCGCCTGGCCGACCTGCTGCCGATCGCCGATGGACTGATTGAACTGGCACAAAAAAATGGCCAGTTCTGATTCCAATCATGTTGGAAATTGCGCGCATCGGGTTCCAATAGTCGCTTACGCCTTAAGTCTTCGCATTTTTTTGAGCAAAATCATAGGGTGGATAAGCGTGGATAAGCGCAGCGCATCCACCATGGCAGGTGCAGCAAAGGTGGATGCTCTACGCATGAGCAAAGCCGAGGGTTTGTCATACCTATTTGCTTCCGGCTTGTCCGGTTTAGGTTGCAATCGTTTCTCGAACGGAAGGAGATATACATGAATGCGGTTTTCCACTTCGGCGAGCGCGTCGCCGGTTATGGCGTCAACGTCCTCAACGAACGTGAAGTCCGCGCCAGCGCCGGCATCCTGTTCTTCTTCGCCATCCGCGTGCTGGTCAATCCGCGCTACTCGCCAAGCCTGGTGCTGGGCCGCTTCGTGGTGCGTAACCATGTACCCGAATTTGTCGGCGCGACGCAGAAGCGCTTCACCTGGAGCATCGGCCTGGCGCTGGCTGCTGCCATGCTGTACCTGGTCGTGATCAACCAGGTGATCGGCCCGATCAATCTGATCATCTGTGCCACCTGTCTGTTGCTACTGTTCTTCGAATCGGCGTTCGGCATCTGCCTTGCCTGCAAGGTTTACAACGTGTTCCACAAGGACAAGGCCGCGCTGTGTCCCGGGGGGACATGCGAAGTCTTCGTCCGCCACGACAGCCAGAAGATCGCCTTCGCGCAAATCGTCGTGTTCATCCTGTTTGTCGGCGTCATGGCTGCCGTCGCACAGGCATTCAATCGTGAAGCACCGGCAGCGCACGCGGTTCCCGCCAATACGGCCCCGCTCGCGAAACAGCCCGCCGGCGACGACTGTACGCCGCCGGACTGGGCGGTGAAGATGGGCCATTCAGAACAGTGGAAACTGCACCATAACTGCAAGTAGACCCCTCAACAGGTAATTCAACGGGCAGACGCATCGGTCCTTTTCGCTCTCCAACCCAATGAAACCGACCATGAAACGCCCTCTCACGCTCCCGCTATTCGTCCTGCTTCTCGTCTGCTCGCATCTGGCGACAGCCCTGGACCTGGCCTTCAAGCAAGTCGCCCCCGGCATCTACGCCAGCATCGGCGAGCTGGGCTTGCGCACCTACGAGAACGAGGGCATGAACGGCAACGTCGGCTTCATCGTCACCGACGCCGGCGTGGTGGTGGTGGACAGCGGTTCCAGCTATCAGGTGGCGCGGAAAATCCACACCGCCATCCGCCAGGTTACCCAGCAGCCGGTGAAATTTGTCATCAACACCGGCGGCAAGGATCATCGCTGGCTGGGCAACGGCTAATTCACGGCGCAGGGCGCGGAGATCATCGCCCACACCAAAGCGGTGGCCGACATGGCCGAGCGTGGCGGCATGCAGATGAACAGCTTGAAGGGCGAACTCAAAGAGAAGTTCGCCGGTACAGAAACCGTGCTGCCGACTCGCACTTTTGACCAGGGACTGGTGCTCAACCTGGGCGGTCGCGACATCCGTATTCTGCATTTTCAGCCGGCCCACACGCCGGGTGATAGCGTGGTCTGGCTGCCCAGGGAAGGCGTGCTGTTCAGCGGCGACATCGTGTTTGTCGATCGCCTGCTCGGGGTGCTGCCGTTCAGCAACGCCAGCGGCTGGCTGGCCTCATTCGACGCCATGGCCAAGCTGTAACCGCGACTGATCGTCCCCGGCCACGGCGAGGTCTGCGATCTGGCCAAGGCAAAGCGTGAAACCGCCGATTACCTGCGTCTGCTGCTCGACCACATGGCCAAGGCGGTGAACCAAGGCAAGGACTTGCAACAGGCCATCGACAGCCTGGACCAGAACGCCTTTGCCAAGCTGCCCAATTACGAGTTGCTCAAGGGCGGCAACGCCAACCGGGTGTATCTGGAGGCGGAAAGTCTGTGACTCCTATCCACTTCCCGGTCTCGGGAGTAGATACCTGGCTCTGGCTACCGCCGCTGGCGGCCTTCGTGGTGTCTTTCTTCTCGTCGATGGTGGGCATCTCCGGCGCCTTCCTGCTGATGCCATTTCAGATGAGTGTGCTGGGTTATGCCGGGCCGTCGGCTTCCGCCACCAATCTGGTGTTCAACCTCTACGCCACGCCCGGCGGCGTCTGGCGCTATGGGCGCGAGGGCCGCATGTTCTGGCCGCTGGCGCGGTTGATCGTGCTGGGCACCTTGCCTGGCTGCGTGTGTGGTACCTGCCCGATGCGGCGCGCTTCAAGCTGTTCGTTGGCGCCGTGTTGCTGTTGCTTAGCCTGCGACTACTGATGGAATTCGCGCCTTGGGCGAAGCGTATTCAAGCGGTGGCGGCGGCGGGCGACATGGGTTTGCGCCTGCTGCCTGCGCCAAGCGGCCGCGTGGCGTTCAGCTTCGCCGGCCAGGAACACAGCTTCGACCGCCGCGCCATGCTCGCCCTGGCCTTCGTAGTCGGGATCATCGGCGGCACCTATGGCATTGGCGGCGGCGCGATCATCGCGCCGTTCTGCATCGCGGTCTTCGAGCTGCCGGTATATGTGGTGGCGGGTGCGGCACTGGCCGGCACCTTCGCCACCTCGGTGGTCGGCGTGCTGGTGTATTCCGTGCTGCCTCTGCCCGGCGGCGGCCATGCTTCGCCGGACTGGGCACTGGGTACACTGTTCGGACTGGGCGGGCTGGCGGGGATGTATTGCGGGGCGGCCGCCCAGCGGCACATTCCGCAGCGGGTACTCAAACTCGGCCTGGGTCTTCTGCTGGCCGGGCTGGGTTTGTCCTACCTGCTATGAACTCGATGCGATCACGACCATGAAACTTCCCCGTTCCGCCTTGATCCTGCTGCTCGCCAGTGTGTCCGCGATGGCGCACGCCGACACGGCGGCCTTGGTGCAAACCGCGCTGACCTCGCGCCAACTGGCGCTGATCGAGTTCGGCGCCGAGACGTGCAGCCAGTGCAAGCGCATGAAAGTCGTGCTGGACGGCATCACCCAGCGCTATCAGGGCCGCGCCCAGATCGTTCAGGTCAATGTCAATCGCGACCGGGCCGTCACCCGGCAATTCAAGATCATGGTCATTCCCACCCTGGTGTTCTTCGACGCCAAGGGCCGCGAGGTGGAACGCCGTTATGGTGACCAGGATGAAGTGAAGGTGGCGCAAAAGCTGCACGAACTGGGGGCGCGTTGACCATGTTCGAACAAGTCCCCGATCTCCTCGCTGCCTATCCGCTGATCGCTTTCGGTCTGGTATTCGCCGCCGGCGTGGCGTCTTCCGCCAGCCCCTGCGCGCTGGCCACGGTGCCGCTGGTGGTGGGCTATGTCGGCGGCCATGCCGGCGATGAGAAGCGGCCTCGATCACCCCGGTCCTGGAATGTTGCAGCGGCAACCGTACCCTCGGCACGGCAACTGGGTATCGACCCGGCCCCCTCTTGTAGCGAAAACTCAAACACGAGTAAAAAGGTCGGCCATGCGCGTCATTCCAACGGGCATGACCGAAAGGCCACCCCGCAAGGTGAAACCGGGATCGTGGGCGTCTCGCGCGCCGCAGCTGTGAGGCAGTCGAGGCGCTCGCGATCCTCGTCCGCATGTTCTTTCACGTTAAGTTGACGCGGGTGATCCATCCGGATCGATAACGAATGAATTGCGAGGGGGCGCGATGGCCGAGAAAAAAGCATTACTAGGCAAATTGGCAGCACCGGACACTTCCGGCCTGCTGCCACGCGAGCGCCTGTTCCGGCGCCTCGACGAAGCGCGCAAAGGCAGCCTGGCGTGGGTGACCGCCCCGGCCGGCTCGGGAAAGACGTCCCTGCTGGCGAGCTGGACGCGGGCGCGGGGTTTGCCCGTGCTGTGGTATCAGCTTGACGAGGGCGACAACGACCTCGCCACCTTCTTCCATTACTTGAACCTGGCCGCGGGGGCGCGCCGAGGGCTTCCGCGTCTGTCGCCGGAACATCTCATGGCGCCCGAGATTTTCGCCCGCCGCTATTTCACGCAACTGTTCCAGGGCTGGACGACGCCGCGGGTGCTGGTCCTCGACAAATACCAGAAACTGGCCGACGCCGCGCCCCTGCACCGGCTGCTGGACCTGGTGCTGGACCTGCTGCCGCGGGACAGCCTCATGGTGGTCGCCAGCCGCCGTGATGCCCCCGATCCGCTGTCTCGACGCTACGCCTATGCCAGCACCCTGCGGATCGGCTGGGGCGACCTGCGCTTCACCGAATTCGAGAGTGAAGAACTGGCGCGGCTGTGGGACGTTCCTGGCGAAACTGCGGCGGGCTTGCACGCCGCCTGCGACGGCTGGGCGGCGATACAGGTATTGATCATGCGTCTGGGTGTCCATGAGGGACCGACATTGAACCCGGCCCACGCCAAACCCGTGGCCGAATTCCTTGACCGCGAGTTCTTCAACAAACTTCCGGCCAGCGATCGCGCTTTCCTGCTCCAGGCCGCGCTGCTGCCTTTCGCGTCCGGCGCGCTTGCCCGAGACCTGACGGGTGTCGAACAAGCCGCCGCCATCCTTGCCCGGCTCAGCCGGGAACACCTCCTGATCAGCGAGCACGGACAGGAGGAACCAGGCGCCGGCTCGGGCAACTACCAATTCCACCCGATCCTGCGTGAATTCCTGCTGTTGCGCCTGGAACGCGACTATCCGGCGGACGAGGTGACGGCAATGCGAATCCGGGCCGCCGGCTTGCTGGAGGCGCAGAGCAAAGTGGAGGCAGCCGCCGGCCTCCTGATGCAAGCCCTTGCTTGGGATGAGTTGGCCCGCCTGATCTGCGCCCACGCGGCGGATTGGATGGAAACAGGCCGTATGGCTCCGCTGCGGCAATGGTTGGAGGCGCTGACCGAGACGGTGCGGAACGCCGACCCCTGGTTGCAGTTTTGGCACGGCTCGGTGCTGCGCCTGTTTGATCCGCCAGCGGCTCGGCTGCCGCTGGCGCGGGCCTATCAACAGTTCATGGCGCGGGAGGATACCGCCGGCGCCTACCTGGCCTGGGCCGCCATCGTCGAGTCGTTTTCCGCGCCCTGGCATACCTTCGCTGAAATCGACCCCTGGCTCGTCGAGCTGAAACGATTGCAACAACGCTTTCCACAATTTCCGAGTCCGGATATCGAGGCCCGCGTCCTGAGCTCGGGGATGACCCTGCTTACGGCTGCTCCCTACACGCCTCAACTTCAATATTGGATAGCCAGGGCCGAAACCCTGCTCCTCGATCCGCCTTCACTGCAAAGTGTTGGCCTTTTCGCATGGATGGTGGTGATGAACACCGTCTGGCGAGGGGACGGCATCGAACAGACCCAAACCCTGCTCTCCCGGGTGAGTTTTCCCGCCCCCCAGGCCGAGGCCTTCCCTTTGTCCTACCTGCTCTATGCCAGCGCCCGGGCGCAAATAGAGGGCGCCGCGCTCAACCTGCCGGGCGCGCGCGAATGGGTGGCAAGAGGGCTGGATGTGGCCACTCAAACCGGCATCCATCTGATGGATTCCATGGTGCAGGCCAGCGCGTGCTTTTCCGCCACCATCGTGGCCGACCTGGTCATGGCCGAAACGTCTTTGGTCAGGATGAAACAATTGCTCGACCCCGCCTGGACGCTGCATGTGTTGCAGATCCAATACCTGCGTGCCGGCATCCTGCTCATGTCCGGCGACTCCGCTGTCGCGGTGAAATCACTGGAAGGTTTTCAGGAAAGGGTCGTGGCGACCGGTGCCGTCACCCCGATGGCTTTAGGGGAGCTGCTACTGGCCCAGGCCTTGGCGCTCAATGGGCAGGCAAAGGCGGCCCGCGCTCATCTGCCCCGGCCGAGGGATTTCGCGCAGCGCTTTCCCAGCGCCATGACGGCCTTTCAGGCGGATCTGGTCGAGGCCTATTCGTGGTTTAGCCAGGACCAGGAGGCGCAGGGGCTGGCCGCACTGCGTCGGGCGCTGGCGGCCGGCAGACGCTTGAACGCCATGGCCATCTTCCCGTTCTGGCTGCCGCGGATGCTGGCCCCGCTTTGCCGACGCGCGCTGGAGGCGGGCATCGAGGTGGATTACGTGCGCCGCCTTATCCGCAGGCGCGGCCTGCTGCCCGATTCGCCCACCACTGAGAACTGGCCCTGGCCCATCCGCGTTTACACCCTGGTCCGCTTCGTGGTTCTCAAGGACGATGTCCCCATCAGCACCTCCGGCAAGACGCAGAAAAAACCCCTGGAACTGCTCAAAGCGCTGATCGCTCTCGGTGGCCGCAACGTGGCGGCAAGCAGCCTGGCAGAGGCCTTGTGGGAGGACAGTGGCGAAGGCACCGCCCGGCACGCGCTGGACATGGCCATTTCCCGATTGCGCAAGCTGCTGGGCGACGATAAGGCCATCCTGATCCAGGAAGGCAAGCTTTCGCTCAACGACAAGCGGGTCTGGGTGGATGCCTGGGCGTTCGAGCGCCTCGCCGGCGACTTCGAGACGCACCAGGGGGATGCGGCAATGGACCTGGCGCAACAGGCCATGGCGCGCTACACGGGCGCTTTTCTCGCCGGAGATGATGAGGCCGCGTGGCTGCTGGGGCGGCGGGATAGGCTGCGCAGCCGCTATTTGCGCCTGGTCGCCGCGCATGGAGCCGCCCTGGAGCGGCTCGGTCAAAGGAACCAGGCCGCCGAATGCTATCGCCGCGCCCTGGAACTGGAGCCGCTGGCCGAGGAAATCTACCAGAGCCTGATGCATTGCTATCTGGAACAGGACGAGCCCGCACAGGCCCTGGAAACCTACCGTCGTTGCCGACAGATGTTATCGGTTGTCCTGGGCGTCAGCCCCAGCGCCAAGACACAAGCCCTCGCCGCCCGCGCCCGTCTAGGGTAATTCTGCCAGTTTTTCGATCTGTGGGTCATCCGTGAGTGATGCTCGTTTATCGTGAAACCACGCTGACTGTCGGTGGTGAGCCTTCAGCAAACCGCAGACCAAGCGCAAGCCGAGGGTCCAGCCAATGGGCCTGACTTTATTGCTCCCTCATCTAGAGGGGCAAGGTTCCTGAAGGAGATGACCATGAAAACCCATAACACACAGGTAAATCAGCGAGGCTTCTTTGCCGTAGGCCTTGGCTTGGCGCTTACCGCCTTATTCGGCGCCACGGCTGCAGGCATCGTAACGGTCGACAAGAAAGAAAAGCAGGAACTAGTCGCAACACAGCAAGCGGAAGCCGTGAAATGGGTGGGTACCAGTCTGACCCAAACACCGGCCACGGACCGAGACCAGGAAGGCGTGCAAGGGAAATCCGCAACACATGAGGACAACTCCGGCACCGCGAGCCCGTACTCGTCGGAATACCTCGATAACGGATACTTCGGTGGCCGCTCGGACTAGCGCTTACATGGTCGCCCCGGTTTGCCAGGGAATCCCTTGATGCGGGAAAGCAGGCCACGTGGGCCGAAATTACCGGTTAACGAAGGGCCATCCATCCCCTCCAAATGGTTGGTGGGCATGGGGCGCCAGGAACTCGATGAAAGGAGAACGATCATGGCCGTCGTCATAGGTGTGCGAAAAATCTTGGATGAATCGCAGATGGAAACGCTGGGCGGAGCGCTGGGAGAAGACGCCTGCGTCACCTCGATGCAGCGATCCCAAAATTGTCCAAATCTGATCTTGATGAAGTACGACGAATCGCGCTGTCAGCGTGCGGAAATTCTCGGCCGCCTGGACAGAAACGGGGTGCCGGGCAAGGTGACAGGTTGCTGATTCAGCGGTGGATTTTCCGCTGTTCGGCTTTCAAGAAGCACATCACAGCCCGTTGGTTTAGCAGTCTGTTGGACTTTTTTAATCGTCGCCTGCAAAGCGTTCGACGACCAAAGTCTGACGGGCTGCCGCGTGCTCGATTGCGGGTCTGCCGTGCCCCTTGCGGGGGCGGACCCGCCACGTCGTCGCGCCTTTCCAGCCGGCCCGATCAGCAACTATCAGGGTGGCGAGGCCAAGGGCCTGGGCGTGAAGTTCAAACAAAGGCCGTGGTATATCGGGGTGGACTGGATCGACATCAATGCCAACCGCATCGGTAGTGGCACACTCTTCGTGGCCAACGCCAAGATCCACAACGACTCCGGCTGGCAGATCGCCGGCCGCTACCAGGCCAAGGACTGGTCCGTGGCAGCCTTCTACGATGACGTGAAAAACCTCGGCTTGGACACCAACACCTACCTGAACAGCACCTACAAACTGGGCAAAACCACGCTGATCGCCACCTACGGCCAGAACCGCGATGCCACCCAGTTTTTCAACCGCGACATAGACACCTGGAGCCTGGGCGCCAAGTACGCCCTGACCAAGGATTTGGAACTGTTCGCCGCCTGGGTGGATCGCTCTGAAGACGCGTTCGGCACCACCGCCGCCAAGAACTATCAAATCTTCACCCTGGGCATCAACGCCAAATTCGGTTATTGATCGTTTTCTTGCTTTATTCCGTCAGGTTTTTCGCGGCCCTCGCTGCCTGTCGGGCTATGGTCGTCGAAAAGCGAGAAGCGGCCCCAGCGAGGCCAGTTTTTGCCGGATTTGCCGCCGCATAGTCGAACTATGGGGCAAAAAACTGGTGAAAAATGGGCCGCTGCGGCCGTTTCGCAGCCGACGATTCCAAAATCCGACAGGCAGCTAGGGCCGCGTTTTTTTCTAGAGGTGCACCATGCGCAAATGGCTTTCCCTTCTGGCCGCCCTGGCCTCGTTCCTGGCCAACCCGGCTTTCGCCGACCGTTCCTTCCTGGTCGATGCCGACTGGCTCTCCGCCGAGAAGGCGAAGAACCCCAAGCTGGTGATTCTGGAAGTGCGTTACCACCCGCACCGTTATTACACCGTCGGCCATATCCCTGGCTCGCTGCAGGTGCAGCGCTTCAAGGACCTGGGCGACAACACGGGGCGCTCCATCATGCTGTTTCCCGCGCGCGACAAATTCCAGGCCACCTTGCGCGGCTGGGGGGTGGACGACGATTCCACCCTCGTGCTGTATGACGATTCCCGCTCGGCGCTGACCGCGCGGCTGTTTTACCTGCTCGACCTGTACGGCTTCGACATGAGCCGGGTGAAGATTCTCGATGGCGGCGGCCAAGAATGGGCCGGCTTCAACGAGCTGAGCAAGGTCTCCACGCCCGCCCCCAGGGCGGGCAACGTCTCCCTCAAGCCGGCCAATGGCGCGTTGTTCGTGCAATGGCAGCAGGTCTATGACGATGTGCTATCCCGCCGCGATCCCAACGTGGTGCTGGTGGATGCGCGTCCGCACGACATGTACACCGGCAAGCTCATCAAGCATTCCGTGCAGGGCGGCCACATTCCCGGCGCGCTCAACATCGTCAGCCTGGCTGGTACCGATGGCCAGAGCCAGAAGTGGTTCGATGAGGAGCGCCTGGCGGCCATGTACAAGGAGGTGCCGAAGAACAAGACCGTCTATCTCTACTGCCACGACGGCTTCCGTATGAGCCTGGGCTGGGTGCAGTTGAAGTCACTCGGCTACCAGGATGTGCGCGTGCTGGACGGCGGCTGGGGCATCTGGGACCGCGCCTTCACGCTGCCGGTAGTGGCGGGCGAGACGCCCTACGACGAAGAGTTCGCGCTGTGATGGGGTGATCAGCCAAGTAATCGGCCCGTCGCCGCGCGACAGGGACACCCGGCTTCATCACACGGTCCGCTCCTACGGTGGGTTTCATTTTCTCGGGTTACCGAAGGCCAGGGGCTTCATCAGGCTTCGCCGCCCTCATCCTTGGTTCCTTCCGGATCAAGGATTGGCCCGGCTGATAATGCCCTTCCACCGCCCCGCCGCGCGCAGGATTTCCAGGCTGTCCAGGGTCAGGCAGAGGCCGTTTTCCACGCGCATCTGGCCGCCCACCCAGACGTGGCTGACCTGTTCGCGGCCGACGCTGTAGACCAGGTCGGAGAGCGGGTCGTAGCAGGGGAGGCTGCCTGGGTTGGCCAGATTGATGGCGACGATGTCGGCCTGCTTGCCTGCCACCAGCGAGCCAATTTCCTGTTCCAGGCCAAGGGCGCGGGCGCCGGCCAGGGTGGCCATTTCCAGGGCCTGAGCGGCGGGAAGGGCGGCGGGGTCGCCGGACACGCCCTTGGCAAGCAGGGCGGCCAGGCGCATTTCGCCCAACACGTCGAGGCGGTTGTTGCTGGCGGCGCCATCTGTGCCGATGCCAACATTGACGCCCTCCGCCAACAGTTTTGCCACCGGCGCGAAACCGCTACCGAGCTTGAGGTTGGACGCCGGGCAGTGCGCCACATGGCAGCCGTGGCTGGCCAGCCAGCCCATTTCCAGGTCGTTGAGATGCACGCCATGCACGGCGATCAGGCCGGGTGACAACAGTCCCAGCGCCTTTAGCCGGGCGAGCGGGCGCACGCCGTATTGCTCGCGGCTGTGGCTCAGTTCGTCCAGGGTTTCATGGAGGTGGATATGCACCGGCAAATCGAGCTGCTCGGCATAGGTCATGATCTTTTCCAGGCTGCGGTCACCCACCGTGTAAGGCGCATGCGGCGCCAGGCAGAAGCTCACCAGGGGGTTGTCCAGCCAGGCGTCGCGCAGGGCCAGGCCTTTTTGCAGGTAGCCGTCCGGATCAGCGGCATAGCTGGTGGGGAAGTCCACCAGAATCAGCCCCGCGGCGATCCGCATACCGGCCTGGGTGGCCGCCGCAACCGCGGCTTCCGCGAAAAAGTACATGTCGTTGAAGCAGGTGATGCCACCGCTGAGCATTTCCAGGCAGGCCAGCAGGGTGCCGTCGCGCACGAAGTCATGGCAGGCATGGCGTTGTTCGGCCGGCCAGATGTGCTGGTTGAGCCAGTCCATCAGCGGTAGATCGTCGGCATAACCGCGCAGCAGCGTCATTGCGGCGTGGGTGTGCAGGTTGACCAGGCCGGGAATCAGCACATGGCCGGGCAGAGCCACGCGCTCCCGACAACGCCAGTTGTCCGCCTCCGCGTTCGGCAACAGGGCGGCGATGCGGCCGTCCTTCACCAGCAGGCTATGGCCAGCCAGCACGCTGCCGGCGGGTTCAACGGGAATGATCCAGCCGGCGTCGATACGAAGGTCGGCGGTTTGCGAAGAGGCGGCTTGCTCGGACATGGGGGGTTCCAACGGAAAGTTGGCTGGATGCTAACGTAGGTCGGGCGGACGCAGGACATCGCCATGTAGCGCCGGCTTCCAGCCGGCATTTCAAAACAGCCGGCTGGGGGCCGGCGCTACATCGGGTTCAGCCGCTTCTCCAGACCTGCCGCCAGCGCAATGGCGGTCGCGGCAGCAAGCAGCCAGAGCCAATCCTCCAGGCTCAGGGCGGTGGTGCCGAAGACTGATTGCATGGGCGGCAGATAGGTGAACAGGCCTTGCAGCAGCAACATGCTGGCCACGCCAGCCAGCAGCCAGGGGTTGCTGAACAGGCCGAGCGACCAGGCAGATCGACTCATGGAGCGGCAGTTGAACAGAAATCCGATCTCCGCCATGACGAACAGGTTGGCGGCGACAGTTCTGGCTTGTTCCAGGCTGCCGCCCATCGCCAGTTTCCATTCGAACAGGCCAAAGGCGCCGGCCACCATGAAGCAACCGACGAACAGGATGCGAAATCCCAGGCGGCGGTCGAGCAGGGGCGCATCGGGACGGCGTGGCGGGCGGTTCATGACGCCGGCTTCGATCGGCTCGAATGCCAGGGTGAGGCCCAGCAGCACCGCCGTGGTCATGTTGATCCAGAGAATTTGCAAAGGGGTGATGGGCAAAGCGGACCCCATCAGGATGGCGACCGTGAGCACCAGGCCTTCGCCGAAGTTGGTGGGCAGGGTCCACACCACAAACTTGGTGAGGTTGTCGAATACGCCGCGGCCTTCTTCGACGGCGGCGACCAGGGTGGCGAAGTTATCGTCGGTGAGCACCATGTCGGCGGCCTCGCGCGCGGTTTCGGTGCCGTTCTTGCCCATCGCCACGCCGATGTCGGCGGATTTCAAAGCGGGCGCGTCGTTGACCCCGTCGCCGGTCATCGCCACCACCTCGCCGGCCACTTGCAGGGCGTGCACCAGGTGGAGTTTCTGTTCCGGTTCCACGCGCGCGAACACGCTGCACTCCCGCGCGGCACGGGCAAAGGCGGCTTCGTCCAGCAGCGCAAGATCGCGCCCGGTCAGTACCCGGCCGGCCTCCGCCAGACCGAGTTGGGCGGCGATGGTGGCGGCGGTAAGGGCATGGTCGCCGGTGATCATCTTGACCTGTATCCCGGCGCGCTGGCAGGCGGCGACGGCGCGCAGGGCTTCCGGGCGCGGTGGGTCCAGCAGGGCTTGCAGGCCGAGAAACACCAGGCCGCCGGCGACGTGGTGGTGGCCCAGGTCAGCGCCAACCTCGCCCTTGCGCGCCAGGGCCAGCACGCGCAGGCCGCGCCGCGCCAGGTCCGCCGCCGCCGCTTCCGCCGCCGCCCGGTCGAAGGGGGCCTCGCGGCCGTCGCCATCGAGTTGCGCTACGCAGCGTTCCAGCAGGCGTTCCGGCGCGCCCTTGACGTAAAGCAGACGTTGATCACCCCGCGCATGGGATGTCGCCATGTATTGCTGCTCGGAATCGAATGGCAAGACTGACAGGCGTGGGTGATCGGCGAGGTGGTCGGCGCCCATCCCGGCCTTGTAGGCCACGGTCAGCAAGGCGATTTCAGTGGGGTCGCCGGAGCCGCGCCATTCACCCCCTTCCTGGTGCAGGGCGGCGTCGTTGCACAACAGGCCGGCCAGCAGGGTTTCATAGAGGGCACCGGCCAGGTCGGCGGGCTGTTCGGCGGCGAGAATTTCACCTTCCGGCGCGTAGCCCACGCCGCTCACGCGGTATTCTCGGCCAGCGCACCACAGCGCCTGCACGGTCATCTGGTTCTGGGTGAGGGTGCCGGTTTTGTCGGTGCAGATCACCGTTACCCCGCCCAGGGTCTCGACCGCAGGCAGTTTGCGGATGATGGCGCGCTTGCCGGCCATGCGTTTTACCCCCAGCGCCAGGACCACGGTCACCGCCGCCGGCAGGCCTTCTGGAATCGCGCCGACCGCCATCGCCACCGCCGCCATGAGCATGTCGATGGCCGGCTGGCCGCGCAACCAGCCGACGGCGAAGGTGAGCGCCGCGAGCGCCAGGATGAGCCAGAGCAGCACCTGGCTCATGCGCGCGATCTTGCGGGTAAACGGGGTGGAAAGATCCGGCGCGCCCGCCACCAGATCGGAAATGCGGCCGGTTTCACTCTCCAGACCGGTGGCCACCACCACGCCGAGGCCGGAACCCCGCGTCACCAAGGTGCCGGACCAGGCCAGGTTGCGGCGGTCGGCCAGTACGGTATCGGCGGGCAGCGCATGGGCCTGTTTGGCCACGGGCAGTGATTCGCCGGTGAGCATGGCCTCGTCGGTTTGCAATTCGTGGCAGCGCAACAGGCGCAAATCCGCCGGCACTTTGTCGCCGGCATCGAGCAGCACGAGGTCGCCTGGCACCAGTTCATTGGCATTGATCGTGCTCTTGCGGCCATCGCGAATTACCCGCGCGCTCGCTGCCAGTAGCTTCTTCAAGGCCAGCAGGGCGTTTTCCGCCTTGGCTTCCTGCAAATAGCCGACCACGGCATTGATCAGCACCACGCCAAAGATCACCGAGGAATCGACCCATTCCCCCAGCAACGCCGTCGTGAAGCCAGAAGCCAGCAGGATGTAGATCAGGGGCTGGTGGAATTGCAGAAGAAAACGTAGCCAGTCTGGCTTGCGGGGCCGCTCGGGCAGGGCGTTTTGACCATGGCGCGCCAGCCGCTTTCCCGCGTCCTCGCTGGATAGCCCGGCTTCAGCGTCGCTGGCGAGCGCTTCCAGCACCGCCTTGGCGCTGAGGGCGTGGGGAAGTTCGGCTGACGCTGGCATGCGCCGAGATTAAACCAAACGACTACTCGTCAAAGCCGGCTGCGTTCAGCAAAAAACAACCGCGGGTTTCATTTTCTCGGATGGCCATCCGGCCATGATCGTCAGGCTGAAGCGCGTGCCCATGCAGTCATTGCGCGATCACATAGGCGGCAAAATCCGCCTTTTCCCGCGCCGTGCAGGAGCGGCTCAGGACATCGTTGCAATTGCGCTTGAACCACTTTTCCACCTTCTCCGGATCCGTGAAGCGTTCCCGGTTAGCGCTTGGCGCCAGCGGTTCGATGGTTTTGTTGGTGCGCGCGTGGCGGCCGGCCTCTTGGGGGTTGACGGTATGGCAGGTCGCGCAGGACTCGGTTTTGCCACCCCTGAACTTGCCGTGATAAAGCTGCTTGCCGCGTTCCCGCGAGGCCGTCGTGCCGGCCTCGGTTTGCAGGCGGTCGAGAATTTGCGCGGGGGTGTCGGCGTAGGCGGGGAGAGCGATTCCCATGAGCAGCGCTGCAACAAGAGTTTTCATGTGGTGTCCTGAAATGCGAAGTTGGCGAAGTAATTGGCCCGAAGCCGCAAATCGCGCCGAAGAAACACGCGGGTGGATAAGCGATAGCGCATCCACGCGGCCTCATAGAAGCCAAGGGGCGGTCAACTGAAGTCCCCAAGTTTAAGCACGGCTGCCGATCCGCTTACAAGAAACGAGCACTACAAATAAACGAGCACTCAAGTTTTTGATCCGGATGCCGATGCAGTAGCACCTTGATGCGTCGAGTTTCCAAAACCCATGAATCGGCTGTTTTCTTTTCTGGCCTTGTGTTGTCTGGCGCTGCCCGGGGCGCAGGCTGGCGAAGCGGTTTCTGTCCAGTTGATCTGGAAGCATCAGTTTGAATTCGCCGCTTTTTACATGGCCGAGGAACAGGGCTACTACCGCGCCGCCGGCCTGGAGGTGGCGATTCGAGAAGGGGGCCCCGGCATCGACGCGGTGAAGGAGGTGCTGGATGGCCGCGCGGATTTTGGCGTCGGCACCTCGGCGCTGGTCGTGGATCGCTACCAGGGTGGAAAGCCGGTCGTGGCGCTGGCCACCCTGATGCAGCACTCGCCGATTGCGTTGCTGGCACGGCGCCATAACGGGGTGGAAAGTGTCCACGATCTCGCCGGCAAGCCGATTGCCGTGGATACACACAGCCGCGACGAGATCGAAGCCTATCTGCGCGCTTCCGGCCTTCCCACCAGGCAGATCAGGCTGATCGAACAAAGCGACTGGACCCTGGCCTCCCTCGATGCGGGGCAGGAAGCCGCGAAGGCGATCTACGTTTCCAACGAACCTTTCTTGATTCGCGGCAGGGAACACGAATATCTTCTGCTGACGCCGCGTTCCGCCGGCATCGATCTGTTCGGCAATCTGTTGTTCACTAGCGAGGCTGTGGTGCAGCGGCGTCCGGAAACCGTGAAGGCTTTCCGCGAAGCCACACTCAAGGGCTGGGCCTATGCCCTGGCGCATCCGGAGGAGGCCGCCGATCTGATCCTGGCGCGCTACAACACGCAGAACAAATCGCGCGAGCATCTGCTCTTCGAGGCCGAGCAGATTCGCGAACTGACCCGCCCGGACATCGTCGAGCCGGGCTACATGAGCCGCGGCCGCTGGCGCCATGTGGTGGAGGTTTATGCCGGCCAGAACAAGATGCCCGCCGATTTCGATCTGACCGGTTTCCTCTATGACCCGAACCCGGCGGAAATCCCGGCCTGGGTGCGCTGGGCACTGCCTGCGGCGCTCGCCGGCCTGCTCGCCGCGCTGTTGCTGGTGGCCCGGGTGCGCGCCTTCAACCGCAAACTTCAGCGCGAGATCATGGATCGCAAGCGGGCCGAGGTGGCCTTGCAAGCGAGCGAAGCGAAATACCGCGAGCTGGTGGACAACGCCAACGCGATCATTGTGCGGTTGGCGCCGGATGGCACGGTGACTTACTTCAACGAAGTCGCGGAGAGGTTGTTTGGTTATGCGGCCGCTGAAATTCTCGGCAAGCCGGTGGTGGGGAGCATCGTCCCGGCGGTCGAGTCTGGCAGTCGACGCGACCTCCCCGGCCTGATCGCCGGGATCCTGGCCGACCCGCCGCATCATGCCGCCAGCGAGAACGAGAACGTCACCAAAGCGGGCCGCCGGGTCTGGGTGCGCTGGGCCAACCAGGTTATTTTCGATGTACGGCAGCACCCTATCGGGGTGCTTTGCATCGGCCACGACATCACCGCTCAGCGCGTGCTGGAACAGGAACTGGCGGAATATCGCAATCATCTGGAAGAGCAGGTGCAGATCCGTACGGTCGAGCTGGTCGCCGCGCGCCAGGAAGCGGAACGGCTGGCACGGGTGAAGAGTGAGTTCCTGGCCAACATGAGCCATGAAATCCGCACGCCGTTGAATGGGGTTCTGGGCTTCGCGCAGATCGGCCTGCGCGCAAGCGCGGGGCGTGGCAGGGAGCAGGAGTACTTCGCCAAGATCATCGACTCCGGCCGCCTGCTTCTCGGCGTGATCAACGACATCCTCGACTTCTCCAAGCTGGATGCCGGGCAACTCAAGATCGAAGCGCTGCCTTTTGCGCTGGAACGGGTGCTGCGGGAGCCGCTGGAACTGCTGCGCGAACGTGCCGCCGCCCGTGGCATCACCCTCACCCTGGAAATGTCGCCCGACCTGCCACAGCGCTGCGTGGGCGATGCTGTGCGGCTGCAGCAGGTGTTGCTGAATCTGCTTTCGAATGCAATCAAGTTCACCGAACACGGACAGGTAGCGCTCGATGCGACGCGGGAAGGCGAGCATCTGCTGTTCACGGTGCGCGACACGGGCATCGGCCTGACTCCGGAACAGCAGGCTCACTTGTTCAGCGCCTTCACCCAGGCCGACAACACCTCCACCCGACGTTACGGCGGTAGCGGGCTCGGCCTGGCCATCAGCCACCGCCTGGTGGAACTGATGGGGGGGAACATCACGGTGGAAAGCCGGGTCGGCGCTGGCAGCACTTTCCGAGTTCATTGGCCTTGTTTGCCCGCGCCGGAGGTTGCCGCCATCCCCGCTGCCAACGCCACTTCCGCTGAGCGGGTGCCGCAACTGAGCGGCCTCAGACTGCTGGTCGCCGAGGACAACGCGGTGAACCAGATGCTTTTGCAAGGCTTGCTCGACGACGAAGGCTGCACGCTGAAATTGGTCGCGGATGGGCAGCAAGCGGTCGACACCGTGCGCGCGGCGGGGCCGGGGGCTTATGACCTGGTGCTGATGGATGTGCAGATGCCGGTGCTGAACGGCCTGGAAGCGACCCGCGCGATTCATGCCCTCGACCCGGGGCTGCCGATCGTCGGCCAGACTGGCCACGCTCTGGTGGAGGAATACGAAAAATGCCGGCAAGCCGGCATGGTCGAGCAGCTCAGTAAACCCATCGACCCGGATTTATTGCTGGCAACGGTGTTGAAGTGGGCGCGGCGGGAAACACCATGAAGCTCAAGACCAAAATTTGGCTGTTGCTGGGCGCGCTGATGAGCGTGGTGCTGGTGATCGATCTGAATATCAGCTACCAGAAACTCACCGCCGATCTACGCCGGGAAACCGAGGCCGAGGCGCGCACCATCTACGGCTACATGATGGCGACCCGGCGCGTGTATCAGCAGCAGTTCGTCGCCAGCGGTCTGCCGGTAAACGAGAAGACCGTCGGCTTCCTGCCGGCGCATTCTTTCTCGCGCATCTCCCGCGACTTCGCCAACTGGAACCAGAGCGGCATCCTGTTCAACAACGTCTCCGACCAGCCGCGCAACCCGAACAACCGCGCCGACCGCTTCGAAATGGAAGACATCGCCCTGTATCGCGCCAACCCAAAACTCAGGGACAGGACACGCAACATTGCCGATGCCCAGGGTGTCAGTTATCTCCTTTACACGGCGCCCATCTGGATCGAACCCTACTGTCTGCAATGCCACGGTACGCGGGAAAGCGCCCCGAAGAGCATTCGCGATCGCTACACCAGCGCTTACGGCTACCAGGTGGGCGACTTGCGCGGCGTGGTCAGCATCAAGATGCCCACCCTGCGCCTGGACACGCGGCGCAACGAACTCTGGGGCGGTCAGTTGCTCAAGAGTCTGGCCAGCTACGCCATCCTGTTCCTGGCCCTGGGCTTTCTCTTCGACCGTCTAGTGACGCGACGTCTGGCCCGGCTGCAGGCGGGAGCGGAACAGCTTGCGGCGGGCGACTACGGCGTGCGCATGGAGAAAACCGGAGAGGACGAGATTTGCCGCCTTGCTGACGCCTTCAACCGGATGGCGGAGGCGGTGGAAACCCGTGATCAGGCGTTGCAGCGCGAGATCGCGGAGAAGCAGCGCGGCGCCGCCGAAATCCATCGCCTCGCCTATTTCGACGGCATCACCGGCCTACCCAACCGGGTCCTGCTGCTGGATCGCCTGGCGCAATTGCTGGCCGCCGGACGCCGTTCCGGGCAACAAGAGGCGCTGATCTTGCTCAACATCGACCGCTTCAAGACCATCAACGACGCGCGCGGCCATGCTTTCGGCGACGCCCTGCTGCAAGCGCTGGGGGAGCGCCTCACCGACCTGCTGCGCGATGGCGACACCCTGGCTCGCCTGGCCGCCGACGAATTCGCCCTGCTGCTGCCGGATCTCAGCCAGCACATGATCAAGGCGAGTCGGAGTGCCCTGGTGGTGGCGGAAAAAATTCACACGGCGCTACGCGCCCCTCTCCGCATCGGCGACGAAGAGGTGACGGTCACCGCCAGCCTGGGGCTTGCTCTGTTCTCGGAGGAATTGGCGGAAACATCGGAAACCATCCTGCGCCGCGCCGACACCGCGTTGCACCGTGCCAAGGCCGCCGGCGGCAACCAGAGCGAATTTTTCGAAAGCAGCATGGGCGAATCGGCGGAACAGCGTTTCCAGGTGGAACGCGAACTGCGTAGCGCGATTCCCGCCGGCGAGCTGCGGCTCTACCTGCAACCGCAGGTGGAGGGCTGTGCCCCCGAGAGGGCCAAGTCGTTCTTGGGGCGGCCCGGCGAACAACTTGAGGGCGACGGCCGGCTGATGGGCGCGGAAGTGCTGGTGCGCTGGCAACATCCGCTGCGCGGCCTGCTGCCGCCAGTCGTATTCATCCCGTTGGCCGAGGAATCCGACCTCATCGTCGAGCTTGGCATCTGGGTCATGGCGGAGAGCTGTGCCCTGATGGCGCGCGAAAACATGGCCGGCCACCCGCTGCGCTTGTCGGTGAACGTCAGCCCGCGCCATTTCCGCCGCGCCGACTTCGTGCCCTGGATTCGCGATCTCCTCGCCAGCAGCGGCGCCGACCCCAGCCAACTCACCCTGGAAGTCACCGAAGGCCTGATGATCGACAACCTGGGCGAAGTGGTCGCCAAGATGGGCGAACTCGCGGCCCTCGGCATCCATTTCTCGGTGGACGACTTCGGCACTGGCTACTCTTCACTGGCCTACCTGAAACGCCTTCCGATCCACGAACTGAAGATCGACAAGACCTTCGTCCAGGACGCGCCCGACAACCCCGACGACGCGGCCCTGGTGGAAACCATCCTTTCCGTGGCCAAACACATGCACCTGAAAGTCGTCGCCGAAGGCGTGGAAACCGAAGCACAAGCCGACTTCCTCAACGCCCGCGCCAAGGTCACCCATCAAGGCTACCTCTACGGCCGCCCGGAACCTGCGGAAACCTGGATCGCGCGCTGGCGCGCGGGAGAAGCCAAGTAAGGCGGAACGCGAAGCGGTTCCGCCGATTTACGTGGCGGATCGCCCTTCGGGCATCCGCCCTTGAATGGTGAGCGTTATTCATTAACCTAGAAAGCTCAGTTGGACGCGCCCAAGTGTGCGGTTTTCGGGCTGCCTGGCAAGGCGCGCTCA
>PFJX01000137.1 GCA_002784045.1 Hydrogenophilales bacterium CG_4_10_14_3_um_filter_63_21 | reverse complement strand
TGATCGATCCCATTTGTACCGTTCAGACTCATTCCTCGATGGAAATACGCTCTACCGTTCAGACTCATACCATGTTGGAAAAGACTGGAATTTGTACCTGGCACAGTTCAGGCGAGAAAATGCGCAACACCTTTGGCCGACAAGCTATCCCGATGACTTGGGACTACGCAGAAGCCAATCCAATGTGTGATTCATCGGGCAACTGGATGGCAATGGTCGATTGGACGTGGAAGGCTCTTGCAACGGTTCCCGCGTGTGCAGGTGGGATTGCTGGTCAATCGGATGCGCAAAATCAGTCCGTGAGTTCCGGAAAGCTTGTCTCCACAGACCCACCTTACTATGACAACATCGGCTACGCCGACCTCTCGGATTTCTTCTACGTCTGGCTGCGCCGTGCACTCAAGCCCGTGTTCCCCGATCTATTCGCCACACTCGCCGTGCCCAAGGCCGAGGAACTGGTTGCCACGCCTTACCGCCACGGCAGCAAGGAGAAGGCCGAAACCTTCTTCCTCGACGGCATGACCCAGGCCATGCATCGGCTGGCCGAGCAGGCACACCCGGCCTTTCCGGTCACCATCTACTACGCCTTCAAGCAGGCCGAGAGCGACGGCGCTGACGGCACGACGAATACCGGCTGGGACACCTTTCTTGCCGCCGTCATCGAAGCCGGTTTTGCCATCAGCGGCACCTGGCCGATGCGCACCGAACTGAGCAACCGAATGATCGGCTCCGGCACCAACGCCCTCGCTTCCAGCATCGTCCTCGTCTGCCGCCAACGTTCCACCACCGCCCACACCGCCACCCGCCGCGAGTTCGTCGCCGCGCTCAAGGCCGAACTACCGAAAGCCCTGGCGCATTTGCAAGCCGGCAACATTGCCCCGGTGGATCTGGCGCAGGCGGCCATCGGCCCCGGCATGGCCGTCTATACGCGCTACGCCAGGGTGCTCGATGCCGAGGGCAAACCGATCACCGTGCGCGCCGCGCTGGCGCTGATCAACCAGACCCTCGACGAAGCGCTGGCCGAACAGGAGGTCGATGCTGACAGCCGCTGGGCGCTGACCTGGTTCGAGCAGACCGGTTTTGCCGAGGGCGATTACGGCGTCGCCGAACAACTTTCCAAGTCCAAGAACACCGCCGTGGCCGGTCTGGTCGAGGCCGGCATTCTGGTTTCCAAAGCCGGCAAGGTGCGTCTGCTGAAACCCGCCGAACTCCCCGCCGATTGGGACCCAACAACCGACACACGTCTCACCGTCTGGGAAATGGTGCATCACCTGATCCGTGTGCTGGAAGCGGGTGGCGAAGGCGCGGCAGCGGCCATTGTCACCAAGCTCGGCAGCCGGGCCGAAACCGCCCGCGAACTCTGCTATCGCCTCTACACCCTGTGCGAGCGCAAGAAACGCGCAAACGAGGCGATGGCTTACAACGGGCTGGTGCAAAGCTGGCCGGAGATCACCCGGCTGGCGCGGGAGACGCCCACTCCGACCAAGAGAACCGATGATATGTTCGATTCAGAATGAAGTATCGAGGAGCACGCTATGCATGAATGCCTGAATCTGGATGAAGCGACCTTGGCATGCTTTTGCAAAACGCACCACATTCGCCGTCTGTCTCTCTTCGGATCACAGTTGAAGGGCCGGGCCGGGCCGGACAGCGACATCGATCTGTTGGTGGAGTTCGATCCAGAGCACATTCCAACACTGTTTGGGATTGCTGGAATGGAGATCGAGATGTCAGAACTGCTGGGCAAGAAAGTCGATTTGCGGACGGCGGGCGACTTGTCTCGCTACTTCCGTGATGAAGTTGTGCGAATGGCCGAGGTGCAATATGCAGCCTGAGGACCGGACACGAATAGGACACATGCTGGATGCGACCCGATCAATAGCGCGCTTCATCGCAGGCCGGCAAAGGGATGATCTGGATGCGGACGAGATGCTTCGCTTCGCGTTGATACGTGCCATCGAGATCATCGGTGAAGCCGCAAGCAAGGTGTCGCCGGAGGCACGACAAGCCGTGCCGGGGGTCCCGTGGCGGGAGGCAATTGGGATGCGCAATCGATTGGTCCACGCCTATTTCGACGTGGACCTGGATGTACTCTGGAAAACGACCCAAGAGGCTGTGCCTGCGTTGATGAAGCACTTGGAATCGCTCGACCTTCAGGGGAACTAGCCGATGGCCATCACCAACTTTGATCGCGTCGGCAAGGCGCTGGAGCTCCTGAAAACCGGCCTCGCGCCCTTTGTCGAACGCGAGATCAAGAGCGCCATTGCCGCCAACGCCCTTTCCATGCAGAAGGTGAAAGGCTTTGTCGATGATCCGATCCTCGCCGGCAAGCCCATCGGCGAATGGGATGCCGCCGCGCTGTTGAAGCTGATGTGGGAGACCTGGAACGAGGTGTTCCGCAAGACGCTGGGGTTCGCCGAGCGCAGTCTGGTGTCGGAAATCCGCGACTGGCGCAACAAATGGGCGCACCAGGAACCCTTCTCCAGCGATGATGCTTACCGCGCGCTGGATTCGGCGGGGAGGCTGCTGACTGCTGTCTCGGCGCCGCAGTCCGACGAAATCGAAAAGGTGAAGACGGAACTCCTGCGCGTGCGCTTCGATGAACAGGCGCGCGGTGAGAAACGCAAGAGCGCCGGCACCGCCATCGAGAGCGGCGTGACCGGCAACCTCAAGCCCTGGCGCGAAGTGGTGATGCCGCACGAAGACGTGGCCAGCGGCCGTTACCAGCAGGCCGAGTTCGCCGCCGATCTGTGGCAGGTGCATCTGGGCCAGGGCACACCCGAGTACCGCGACCCGGTGGAGTTCTTCCGCCGCACTTATCTCACCGAAAGCCTGAAGGCGATGCTGGTCGGCGCGGTACGTCGTCTGACTGTGGGCGGTGGTGACCCGGTGGTGCAGTTGCAGACTAATTTCGGTGGCGGCAAGACGCACTCGATGCTGGCGCTGTATCACCTGTTTTCCGGCATAGCGCCGACTGAACTGGCCGGCATCGACGCGGTGATGTCTGCTGCTGGGGCCAGCACGCTGCCGACCGCCCGGCGGGTGGTGCTGGTGGGCAACAAGATTTCTCCAAGCACCCCCAGCGTCAAGCCTGATGGAACCAAGGTGTACACCCTGTGGGGCGAACTGGCCTGGCAACTGGGCGGCAAGAAAGCCTTCGCCCGCATCCAGGCCGACGACGAGAAGGCGACCAGCCCCGGCGATGTGCTGCGCGAACTGTTCAACGAGTACGGCCCCTGCCTGATTCTGATCGACGAGTGGGTGGCCTATGCGCGCCAACTCCACGACCAGAGCGACCTTCCAGCGGGCGGCTTCGAGACCCAATTCACCTTCGCCCAGGTGCTGACCGAGTCGGCCAAGCTGGCGAAGAACTGCCTGCTGGTAATCAGCCTGCCGGCCTCGGATACCTCCGGCCACTCACACTCCGATGATGTGGAAGTGGGCGGCACGCGTGGGCGCGAGGCGCTGGACCGGTTGCGCAACGTGGTGGGACGTGTCGAATCTTCATGGCGCCCCGCGAGTGCGGAGGAAGGCTTCGAGATCGTGCGGCGGCGGCTTTTTCAGCCCCTATCCGACCCGGCCCAGTTCAAGGATCGGGACGTGGTGGCGCGGGCCTTCGCCGAGTTCTACCGCACTCAGCAGGCGGAATTTCCGCCGGAGTGCCGCGAAGCCGAGTACGAGCAGCGCATCAAGATGGCGTATCCGATCCACCCGGAAATCTTCGACCGGCTCTATACCGACTGGTCCACGCTGGTGAAATTCCAGCGCACGCGCGGCGTGTTGCGCCTGATGGCGGTGGTGATTCACAGCCTCTGGGAAAAAGGCGACCGCAACCCGCTGATCCTGCCGGGCAACGTGGCGATCGATGACCCGCGCGTGCAGTCGGAATTGACGCGCTATCTCTCGGACAACTGGGTGCCGGTGATCGAGAAGGATGTCGACGGGCCGAACTCTCTGCCGTTGAAGCTGGACAGTGAATTGCCCAATCTGGGCAAGTTCTCGGCCTGCCGGCGGGTGGCGCGCGCCATTTACATGGGCTCGGCGCCAACGACGGCCGCCGCGCACAAGGGCATCGAAGATCGGCGTGTGAAGCTGGGCTGCGTGATGCCGGGCGAATCGCCCGCCGTGTTCGGCGATGCCCTGCGCCGCATGGCCGGGGCGGCAACCTATCTGTATCAGGACGGGCCGCACTACTGGTATTCGACCCAGCCGACGGTGACCAAACTGGCCGAGGACCGCGCCGAGCAACTGAAGCGCGAGCCGGACAAGGTGTCAGCCGAACTGGAAAAACGTTTGCGGAGCGACCTGGCGCGCACCGGGGATTTCCCCCGCATTCACCCGATGCCGCAGAGCGGGGCGGATGTGCCGGACGACCTGGACGCGCGCCTGGTGGTGCTGGGCGTCAACCATCCGTACAGCAAGGAAGGCAACAGCGCCGCCGAGATGGCCGCCAAGGCGATTCTGGAAAACCGGGGCAATACGCCCCGTTTGTATCGCAATACGCTGGTGTTCCTGGCGGCGGACAAGACCCGCTTGCAAGATCTGGATGAGGCGGCGCGCAAGCATCTGGCGTGGGAGTCGATCCTGGCCGAGCAGAATAATCTCAATCTCTCGCCGTTTCAGGTAACCCAGGCCGAAACCCAGAAGACGGCGGCCGACAGTGCCGTGGCGGCCCGGTTGCCGGAGACCTACCAGTGGCTGCTGGTGCCGGTGCAGAGCACGCCGCAAGCGCCCGTCGCCTGGGAGGCGCTGCGACTATCCGGGACGGATGCGCTGGCGGTTCGCGCCAGCAAGAAGCTGCGTACCGATGAGTTGTACCTGACCAGCTTCGCCCCAACACGATTGCGCATGGAGCTGGACCGTGTACCGCTCTGGCGCGGCGACCATGTGGCGGTGAAACAGTTGGTCGAGGATTTCGCGCGCTATCTCTACCTGCCACGGCTGAAGAGTTCCGTGGTGTTGTTGAATGCGATTCGGGATGGCGTCGCTTTGCTGACCTGGGGGCATGACAGCTTCGCATTTGCTGACAGCCATGACGACGATGCCGGCCGCTACAGGGGCCTGCGCGGTGGGACCATGGTGGCACTGGCCGATGCCCATACGCCGGAACTGGTGGTGAAGCCGGACGTGGCGCTCAAGCAGATGGATGCAGAGCGCGCGGCAGCCGATACGCCCACTGCGGGTACGAATGGAACAAGCGTCAAATTGGGGGATGCCCCACCCGCCAACCCGCCGCTTGTCCCTCCTCCTCCGCCCGCGGCTGCAAAGCCGAAGCGCTTCCACGGCACCGTGGTGCTGGATGCCGCCCGTGTCGGCCGAGACGCCAGCCGAATTGCGGAGGAGGTCATCGCACACCTCGCCGGCCTGGTCGGCGCAACGGTAACGGTGGCCATCGAAATCGAGGCGGAGATACCTTCCGGCGCGCCCGACAACGTGGTGCGCACGGTGACCGAGAACAGCCGGACGCTGAAGTTCATTAGCCAGGGGTTTGAAAGGGAGTAGAGCTGAACGTGTCAATGGCTTTGAGGCACCAGCGGCATTAATTTACCGTGAAATATGTGACGTACCGCTCACCACATCCTACGTTGTCGGTTTCATGGGGCGGGGCGGCTCATCGAGCCATGAAGGGTTAGGATGAATCAGTGGTGGTTACGAGGGGGTCATCCTTTTGGGGTAGCTTGATCCAAGCGGCGCCAGGCCGGCGGGCGTGATCCAGGGCGATGCGTCAAGTTCCGCCCTGCCGGCGGCCCGCGCCCAGCGGCCATCGGCGAGAAAGGCAGGGTCGGCGAGGAGCAGCCGTTCGCGGTGGCTGCCGTGTTCATGGCTCCAGGTAAGCTCGGCTTCCAGGAGCATGGTGTTTATCTAGCAGCCTGTCGGCTGTCAACGCATGTAGGCATAACCTTCCTGTTGCAGGCGGACGATTTCCGCATCGGCCATCGGCACCAGGCTGACGAAGCCGTGGATGTCTTCCGGTTTGAAGCCATGTCCTTCCGCCGCCAGCTTGCACATGCGGAATTCAACCAGGCCGGAAAGGGTGGCGCTCTGGGCGCGTTGCATCAGATCCCGATGCTTGCCCAGGTTCTTCACGGCGAAAAAGGGAATCTCATTGCCGTGCAGGACGATGGCCACTTTGGTCTCGAAGGGGTCGCTACCGTTGAAATCGACCAACAACTGGGCGCGGCTGATCACCGAACGCACGGCGGCTTCGGAGCTTGCCGCCACGTCATAAACCACCTTCTGCCTGGCATAGGTTTGTTCCACCGCCTTGCCCCGCCCCCAGGGCGTTTCCGGGCCGGCAGCGGAGGCGGGGTTGACGAGCAGGGCGGCGAGCAATAGTGCAATCCAGCGCATGGCGATCTCCTGGTGGGGTGACTGGCGGGTGGAGCGGGGTGGATCGTAACCTGCTTCACACTTCCAGCAACGCCCGCTCGTCCAGCCCCCTCGCCTTGCCATCCGCTTCCAGCCGTAGGTCCGGGATGTGGGTGAAGGCGATGCGCATGGGGGCTTCTTCCCGCGCCATGAAGGCGCCGCCGAAATAGAGCGCTTCGGCGCCGAATTTCAGGCGCACGCGGTCGAGCGCGGTATCCAGGCCGGGGCTGCGGCTGCCGTCGGGGAACAGCGGCAGGCTGATTTTGCCGCACGGGAGGAGTTCGCCGAACACCATGGCGACTTTGACCGGCTCGCGGCGGCGCGGCCGTTCCGTCCAGAGGGCGGCGAGCAATTTGAGGCAGGCGAGGGTGTCCTGCATCGGCGCAAAACGGGTTTCCACGCCCCATTCGGCATGTTTGCGATAGCTCACCCGCAGCCCCAGGCGCCCGGCCAGATAGCCTTCGGCGCGTAGTCGCAGGGCGGCCTTCTGGGTCAGTTTGGAAAGCACCGCGAAGGCGCCCGCGTCGTGGCGTAGATGCGGCGGCAAGACGTGGGAGTGGCCCAGGCTGGTGCGTTTCGAGGGTGGCAACACCACGTCCGCGCCGCGCAAGCGGTCATACATGCGCTCGCCCTCGACGCCGCCCCAGACCCGCCGCAGGTGCTCGCGGGAGGCGCGGCAGAGGGCTTCCACCGTGCCGATGCCGTGCCGCTCCAGGCGCGCCAGCATGGCGTCGGCGATGCCGTTGAGATCCCGCAATTGCAGCCGGAACAGGCAGTCGGGCAGGTCTTCCGGGTGGATGACGACGAGACCGTCCGGCTTTTCCATGTTGGAGGCGGTTTTGGCCAGGAAGCGGTTGGGGCCGACGCCGATGGAGCAGGTGAGGACTTCGCCGACGTGGTCGCGCAGCTTGGCTTTCACCGTGCGCGCCAGTTCGCGCACCACGCTTTCCTGTCGCCAGGAGCCGGTGAGGTCGCAGGCCACTTCATCGATGGAGAGCACCTCGCTGACGGCAATGACCGAGTCAACGACCTCCATCAGGCGGTGATGCATTTCCACATAGACGCGCGGCCGCGCCTGCACGAAGACAATGTCCGGGCACAGGCGGCGCGCATCGGCCACATTGGTACCGGTTTTCACGCCGAAGCGCTTGGCCTGGATACTGGCGGCGATGCAGCAAGTGGTGTCCGCCAGCACCGGCAGAATGCCGAGCGGCCGCCCGCGCAGTTGCGGGCGCAGGTGCTGCTCCACCGAGGCGAAATAGGAGTTGAAGTCGAGAAGTAGCGCGCGCAGGGACATGGAAAAGAACGATCGTTCGGTTTACGCAGGATAGAACGATCGTTCTTTTCGGGCAAGACGGAGTCGAAACGGGGTCAGAAACGCTAAGCTTCGACAAACGTCCCGCGATAAGCTCAGCCAACGCCGGGAAGCCTATCGTGTCTGACCCCATTTCGACCTGTTGCCCAGCCAGGAGATAAGTTGATGTCGGAAATCGCATTGCTGGATAGTTGCCGTGGCATGGTTGCCACGCGGCTCTCTGAAGACCTTGCGCAAACCTTGGCGCAAGTGGTCGGTGAGCTGACCGAACTCGCCGGCATGATGCCCCCGCAAGGGATGTACATCCTGTACATGGACAGCATGGAACTGGCGCGCGACAAGAGCGCCGCGATCACCGCGGCGTTCAAGAAACACTTCTTTACGCGTTACAACGAGGGCAAACAACGCGTTCACCAGGATTCCAGCCTCCGCGATCTGGACCTTTCCAACCTGAGTTTGCAGGAACCGGATGATCTGGAAGAGTCACTGGCCGCGAACACCCTCGCAAACGCCATCGCCAACACCTGTGGCGAGGAACTGTTTGGCCTGGGCAAACGGATGGGCGTGCTGCTCAACGAGCCCGACCTCAAGACCGAGCAGATACCCCTGGGGCCCGAGGTGATTGGCGCCGCCCTGCTCGACGCGCTGAAAGACCAGAATGCCAGCATAAAGATCAAGCTGATGCTGGTGACGCGCATCAACAAGCATTTCCCCGCCAAGGTGCGCGGCGCCTATCAAGCGGTCAACCGCTATCTGGTGGAGAACGACGTGTTGCCCACCATCCGCGTCGGCATAACCCGGACCGCGCCGCCCCCTGTCGCCGCGCCCGCGCCCGCCGTTGGGGCCGCCAACCTGGGCGCTATGCCTGGAAATAGCGTGGCCAATGCCGGCGGACAAGACTTGTTCGCAATGCTGCGACAACTGATGGTTTTCGGCCACGGCGAGGCGACAAGCCTTGCCAATCCCATTCTCCCTGGCTTGCCCATGCAGCCAGGCCTGCCCGGAAGCCAGAGCGCCGATGTCGTGGCGGGGCAACCCCTGGGCCAGACCCTTGACCCGGAGGTGATGCAGACCCTCACCCAACTCCAGCACGGCCACCTGGAAGGGATGGCGAGGGGGCGGTTGAATGCGGATTTGATCGCCGATGGCCATATCAACGTGCTACGCGAGCTGAAAAACACGCAAGCGGCCGGGGTGCTCGGGCAGATGGATGCCATGACACTCGATATTGTGGTGCTGGTGTTCGACTACATCCTTGACGACAAGCGCATTCCGGATGCCATGAAAGCGTTGATCGGCCGCCTGCAGATTCCGGTGTTGAAGGTGACCATGCTCGACAAGTCATTCTTCTCGCAGAAGGCGCATCCCGCGCGTCGGCTCCTGGATTTGCTGGCGGACGCCTCGGTCGGCTGGGACCCGGAAGAAGGGCACGACAGCAGCCTCTATCAAAAAGTCGCGGAGATCGTGCAGCACATCCTTAACCAGTTCGACGAGGGTCTGGAGGTGTTCGCTGACGCGGTGAATGAATTTCAAGCCTACCAGGCCGATGAAAAACAGGTCAGCGACGAATTCACCAGCCGCAGCGCCCAATTCCTGCGCAATCGCGAACAACGCGAAATCGCGCGCGTCATCGCCCATGACGCGATCATGGGCAGCCTGCTCGATCAGCCGACACCCGCGCCGATCCGCGATTTTCTCCTCAGCCACTGGGAAGACCGGCTCGCCCGGGTGCATGTCGAGAAAGGCGAAAACAGCCCGGATTGGAAGCACGCCGTGGCGACCATGAACGACCTGATCTGGAGCCTGTCGCCAAAAACCGACAAGGAAGAGCGCCGCAAATTGATCGATCTGTTGCCGCGCCTTCTGAAACAACTGGATAGTGGCATCAATGCGATCGGCCTCGGCAAAGCGGCGCGTGACGATTTCTTTTCCGCTTTGGTGAAATGCCACGCGGTCGCGGTGAAAGCCGGCTTCCGCGGCGAACAAGGCGATGCCGAGTTCGCCATGGCCAGCGACGAGATCGCCGCCCCGCCAGCACCGCCATCACCCGTTTCCAGGCCGCAAGACTTCGAGGATATTCCGACCCTCACCGACGCAATTATTCCCGATGCCGCGCTGTTGCGGGAGATCGCCGCCACGCGGGATGAATCCGTGGATATTGAGGAAATCACCATTTTCGGCGTGCGCGGCGAAGCTTGGGACGAACAGGGCGACAGCCATTATGTCTCGCTGGTCAAACACCTCAAGCGCGGCGTCTGGATCGAGTTCAAACAGGATAACGGCACCCGTCTACGCGCCAAGCTGGCCTGGGTCAGCCCGCTACAAGGTATTTACCTGTTCACCAATCGACTCGGCCAGCGCGCCGTCTCCATCAACGCACAAGGCCTGGCCGAAAAATTTCGCGATGGGCGCGCACAGGCCATCGACAACGTGCCACTTGTCGACCGCGCCGTGAACAATGTGTTCGAACATTTCAAACAATCAAAATGGGGTCTGAACCCAGCGGCGTAACTTCAACCGCAAAGCCTTTCAGAACGGCGGCGCGCTGCGGAAGGTGAGCGGTTCGCCGCTGAGCGGGTGCGCCAGAGCCAATTCGCAGGCATGTAGCAACAAACGCGCGGCGCGCGCCTGGGCGGCGGGTGAGGCGTAGAGGGTGTCGCCGAGGATCGGGTGGCCGAGCGCTTGCAGGTGGACGCGCAGTTGGTGGGAGCGGCCGGTGACGGGTTCCAGATCGACCCGGGTGGCGGGCGCGCCACCCACTTCGCCGGGCGGGTAGGGCCGCCAGCGGGTGAGGCTGGGCTTGCCAGCCTGATAGTCGACGATGTGCAAGGGCCGGTTCGGCCAATCCAGATTCAGCGGCAGATCGATCAGGCCCCAGCCGTCATCGGTTGCCGGAGCGGCTGCCAGCACGCCATCGACCACGGCGACATAACGCTTGTGCACCTGGCGCGATTCGAACGCGCGGTTGAGCGCGCGCTGCGCGTCGACGCCGCGCGCCAGCAGCATGATTCCCGAGGTATCGAAGTCGAGGCGATGCACGATCAGTGCGTCGGGCCAGCGCGCCTGGACGCGGGCGGAGAGGCAATCCTGCTTGTCCGGGCCGCGTCCAGGCACGGACAACAGGCCGCTGGGTTTGTTGAAGACGAGCAGAACGCTGTCCTGGTAAAGGATTTCCATCGTTAGGGCGAAAGTGTTGTCGGCCAGGCAATCATGCCCGCTGGGCGCCGTTTCCGCTCACGCTGTTTCTACTCGTATCTCCGGTGCGCCCAGGTAAAATCGCGCCTTCTTTGCGCTTTCAGGTATTTTTCTCATGTACTCCGCCAGCCAAACCCTTGCCGTCACCGATCCCGAACTCTGGTCCGCCATCCAGAGCGAAGCCCACCGCCAGGAAGAGCACATCGAGCTCATCGCCTCGGAAAACTACACCAGCCCCGCCGTGATGCAGGCGCAGGGTTCGGTGCTGACCAACAAGTACGCGGAAGGCTATCCCGGCAAACGTTATTACGGCGGCTGCGAGTTCGTGGACATCGCCGAGCAACTGGCGATCGACCGGTTGAAAAAGCTGTTCGGCGCGGATATACACGACTATGCCGCCAACGTGCAGCCCAATTCGGGTTCGCAGGCCAACCAGGCGGTACTGATGGCCTTCTGCAAGCCCGGCGACACCCTCATGGGCATGAGCCTGGCCGAAGGCGGCCACCTCACCCACGGTATGAAGCTGAACCTGTCCGGCAAGTGGTTCAACGCGGTGGCCTATGGCCTCAACGCCAGGGAAGAAATCGACTACGACGCGATGGAAGCCTGCGCGCGCGAACACCGGCCGCGCCTGATCATCGCCGGCGCCTCCGCTTACGCCCTCAGAATCGATTTCGCCCGCTTCGCCAAGGTTGCCCGCGAGGTTGGCGCCATTTTCATGGTGGACATGGCCCACTACGCCGGCCTTATCGCCGCCGGCGTCTATCCCAACCCGATACCCCATGCCGACGTGGTCACCTCGACCACCCACAAAACCCTGAGAGGCCCGCGCGGCGGCATCATCCTGATGCGCGCGGAACACGAGAAAGCGATCAACTCCGCCATCTTCCCCGGCCTGCAAGGCGGCCCGCTGATGCACGTCATCGCTGGCAAGGCGGCGGCCTTCAAAGAGGCCGCAAGCAAGGAGTTCAAGCACTACCAGGCACAAGTCGCGGACAACGCCCTGGTGATGTGCAAGGTGCTGTCCGAACGGGGTCTGCGCATCGTCTCCGGGCGCACCGAATCGCATATGTTCCTGGTCGATCTGCGCGCCAAGAATCTCACCGGGAAGGACGCCGAGGTGGCGCTGGGCCGCGCCCACATCACGGTGAACAAGAACGCCATCCCCAACGACCCGCAGAAACCCTTCGTCACCAGCGGCATCCGCATCGGCACCCCGGCCATGACCACCCGCGGCTTCAAGGAACTGGAAGCCGAGAAATTGGCCCATCTGGTCGCTGACGTGCTCGACGCCCCCAACGACGAAGCGGCCACCGCGCGGGTGAAGGCGGAAGTGGCCAAGCTGACCGCCGCGTTCCCGGTTTATGGGAAATGACAGTTCGCGGTACGCGGTCGGCAGTCGGCAGAAAGCCCCTACGCCTTTGCCGCCGACTGCCGACTGACTTCTGCCAATTTGCCCGATGAGATGCCCCTTCTGCGGCGCCATCGATACCCAGGTGGTGGAAACCCGCCTGGCCGAAGATGGCATGTCGGTGCGCCGCCGCCGCCGCTGCGCCAGTTGTGACAAGCGCTTCACCACCTATGAAAACGCCGACGTGCGTCTGCCCCAGGTGGTCAAGGGCAACGGCATGCGTGAGGAGTTTTCCGAAGCCAAGCTGCGCGAAGGCTTTCGCCGCGCGCTGCACAAGCGGCCGGTGTCCGCCGAACTGGTGGACGAGGCCATCGCCCACATTCGCCAGAAACTGCTGACCCTGGGCGAGCGGGAAATCCCCTCGCGCGAACTCGGCGAAATGGTCATGGACGCGCTTTACCGTCTCGACAAGGTGGCCTACATCCGCTTCGCCTCGGTCTATCGCAGCTTCCAGGGCGTCGATGACTTCCGCGATGTGATCAGCAGCATCAGGGAAGGCAAGAAGGGGGAAGCGTGACCGCCTTCACCGCCGCCGACCACGCCCACATGGCCCAGGCGATGCGCCTGGCTGAGCGCGGGCTGTTCACTACCACACCCAACCCACGGGTTGGCTGCGTGATTGTCAAAAACGGCGCCAGGGGCGGCGAGGTGGTGGGCGAAGGCTGGCACGCGCGCGCCGGCGAGCCCCATGCCGAGATCCACGCCCTGCGCGCGGCGGGTGAACAGGCGCGAGGCGCCACCGTTTACGTCACGCTGGAACCCTGTAGCCATCACGGCCGCACGCCGCCCTGCGCCAATGCCTTGATCGACGCCTCCGTGGCGCGCGTGGTGGCGGCCATGCGCGACCCCAATCCGCGGGTTTCCGGCGGCGGCATGAGCCTTCTCACCCTGGCCGGCATCCAGGCGGAAGTCGGCCTGCTGGAAACGGAAGCGCGTGAACTCAACCTCGGCTTCATCGCCCGCATGACGCGCGGCCGCCCCTGGTTGCGGGTGAAAACGGCCTCCAGCCTGGATGGCAAGACCGCGCTGCTGAACGGCGAATCGAAGTGGATCACCGGCCCCGCGGCGCGCGCCGACGTTCATGCCTGGCGCGCCCGCGCCTGCGCCATCCTCACCGGTGTCGGCACCGTGCTGGCGGACGACCCGCGCATGAACGTGCGCGGCGTGGAAACCCCACGGCAGCCACTGAAGATCATTGTCGATAGCCGGCTGGAAACGCCCCCCACGGCGCAAATTTTGCGAGGCGGCGCCCTGATCGCCTGCGCTGTGGACGACCCGACGAAACGCGCGGCGCTGGAAGCCGCTGGCGCGCAAGTGCTCTGCATCCCCGGTAGCCACGGGCGCGTCGGCCTGGCCGCGCTGATCGGTGAACTTGGCCAGCGCGGCCTCAACGAAATCCACGTCGAAGCCGGTGCCACCCTCAACGGCGCGCTGCTCGACGCCGGCCTGGTTGACGAGTGGATTGCCTACCTCGCCCCGCTGGTCATGGGCGATGTGGCGCGCGGCCTGTTCGCCCTGCCAGCGCTGACCGAGATGGCAAAGCGCCTGCCCTTCAAGTTGCTGGACAGCCGCCAGGTTGGCGACGACCTGCGCTTGACTCTGCGCACGGCCTGAGCGCTTCGCGGGGTGCGCCGGCCGGTAGCGTCGGCAAGGATGCCGGCGCTATATGAGCGGCGGAGAGCTCGCGCCTATGGCCCGACCGGGAAGCGCAGCACGATTTCGATGAGGTCGCCGCCCCGCCGCACCTGCAAGGGTAGCCAGGTGCCCGCGGGTTGCCGCTGCACCAGGGCGTGGGCCGAGACGATCTGGTGGATGGCGCGGCCGGCGGCCTGAACGAGGATGTCGCCCTGGCGTAGCCCGGCCTTCTCGCCGAGGCTGGACCCCGCTACCAGCTCCACGAGCAAGCCTTCCGGCGCTTCCCGCAATGTGATTCCGAGCCGTGCCATGAGATTGCCCGGCGATTCCGCCAGCGAGGGAACGACGAACAACATATCGGCGTAGCCGGCAGCCAGATCGTGGCAGACGAGATTCGCGGGCCAGGTGGCGAGAACCGCGATCCGCTGCTGACCCAGCGCGCGCAACTGCTGGGGGACACCGTGCCCATTGAGAATATGCCCGGCACCCAGGATGCCGACCACGAGGGCATTCGGGTGGCTGTTGCGATAGGCATCGATCACTTCGGCCATGGCTCGATCCTTGAACTGCTGGGCTTCCATGAAATGCTCGAAGCGCATGCCTTTTTCGCTGAGAAAAGCATGGGCCGCGAAAATCGCCTTCAGTTCGTCGCGATAGTCCACCGGGAGCGGCGCCGGTTGTCCGACCCCCTGGCGCTGCCCGGCTGGAACCGCGTCCAACCCGACCGCGCCGATCCGTTTCACCAGGCTGCTTTCGACATTGAGCGCCAGCATGGGGACTCGATGCTCGCGCGCGAACTGGAACAGCGGCAGGTAGAGCCGGGGGTCCATGTCCCAGACATGATCCCAATCGGCCTGGGCCAGGAAATCCGCCTCGGACAGTTCACCCCGCACCCAGCGATCGAGAATTGGCTGCACCCGGCGTGGGAACATTTCGAAGCCGATGGCCAGGTCAGGCTGGCGCGCATACAGGGCATTCAACATCGCGTATTGCCAGCGGTGGTCATTGAGCGAATCGTGGGTTTCGCCCAACAGCACCACCTCGCGGCCAGCCAGTCTGGCAAACGCCTCGGTGGGAGGCAGGATGCCGCTGCCCGGCGTGAACCACTGGCCGGGTTGGCCGCAGACCGCGTGCGCCGCTTCGCCTCGGGCATGGCCTCCAGCCAGCATGGCGGCGGCGAGCAGGACAAACGATAGCTGTCGGCGCCAGCCGATGGCTCGCGCAATCTTCGCTTTATGGTCCGCGCCATGGCGGCCTTCGAGGGTGTTCGATTCGCGTTCGCTGTCGAGACACATGAGGGGCTTCCTTTGCTAATGGGTTGGCTGTCAGCCGGCAGCCTGGTAGGCATTATTCGCCATGCGAATAATGCCTACCAGGCTGCTAGACTTGCCGGATTATCAATGCCTTGAGCCGGAGCCGGATGGCGGCCGGAGCCGAGGATGGCGGAAGACAGCGATCTCGAAAAAACGGAAGAAGCCTCCGGGCGAAAACTGGAGCAGGCGCGTGAGCGTGGCAATGTGCCGCGTTCGCGCGAACTCGCCTCGCTCGCCGTGTTGCTGATGAGCGCCGGGGTGATTTCTTTTCTCGGGGTCTTCATGTTCCAGGGGTTGCAGCGGGTGATGCACAACGGCCTGCGTTTTGGCCTGGCCGATGTCGCCAGTCCCGCCATGATGGGGCGCGATCTCATGCAGGCCAGTCTTGACGGGCTGGTTCTTTTCCTGCCTCTGGCGCTCGGCGTGGTAATCGCGGCGGTGGCGGCCAATCTGATGATCTCCGGCTGGGTGTTCTCGCCCAAGGCGCTGGAAGCCGACTTTTCCAAACTCAATCCCTTCCCCGGCATCAGTCGTATGTTTTCGCGGCAAGCGCTGGTGGAATTGTTCAAGGCGCTCATGAAAGGGGGCCTGATCGCCGGGGTGGCGGGCTGGATGATCTGGCACCAGCGCGAGAGCATTCTTACCCTGTCGGCAGAACCGCTGGAGGCCGCCGCCGGGCATTTCGCGCAGATCATCCTGTTCACCTTCCTGGCGGCGGCGGTGGCCTTTTCCTTCATCGTCGCCCTCGATGTGCCGTTCCAGATCTGGAATTACCACCACGGCCTGCGCATGAGCAAAGAGGAAGTGCGCCAGGAAGCGAAGGAAACCGAAGGCGACCCCCAGATCAAGGCGCGCATCCGCGCCCTGCAACGCGAGACCGCGCGCCGCCGGATGATGCAGGCGGTGCCCAAGGCGGACGTGGTGGTGACCAACCCGCTGCATTTCGCGGTGGCGCTCAAATACGATGAGAACGCGATGGCCGCCCCGGTGGTGCTGGCCAAGGGGGCGCAACTGGTGGCCGAGCGGATCAAGCAACTGGCACGCGAGAATCGGGTTCCCATCGTCGCGGCCCCGCCCCTGGCGCGCGCCCTGCATCGCCACGTGGAAGTTGGCGCGGCCATTCCCGCCACGCTGTTCACGGCGGTGGCGCAGGTACTGGCCTATGTCTACCAGGTGCAGCGGCAGATGCAGCCGACCCTACCGGAGGACTGGCAGGTGCCAGCGAAGCTGGACCCGGCGGCGCGGACTGAGGTGGCCTGATGGCGGAAGCGACGACCTTCAAACCTGCCATGACCTGGCAAAAGCTCGGCGCCCCCATCCTGGTGGTGATGATCCTGGCGATGATGGTGCTGCCGCTGCCGCCGTTCCTGCTGGACCTGCTGTTCACCTTCAATATCGCCCTGGCGATGATGGTGCTGCTGATCAGCCTGTATACCCTGAAGCCGCTGGAGTTCTCGGTATTCCCCACGGTGCTGCTGCTGACCACGTTGTTGCGCCTGTCGCTCAATGTCGCTTCCACCCGCGTGGTGCTGCTGCATGGCCACACCGGCCCGGATGCGGCCGGCAAGGTGATCGAGGCATTCGGGCAATTCCTGGTCGGCGGCAATTACACGGTGGGCCTGATCGTGTTCATCATTCTGGTGCTGATCAACTTCATGGTGATTACCAAGGGCGCCGGCCGCATCGCCGAGGTCTCCGCGCGTTTCACCCTGGATGCCATGCCGGGCAAGCAGATGGCCATCGACGCCGACCTCAATGCCGGCCTCATCGGTGAGGACGACGCCCGCCACCGCCGCGCGGAAATCGCCCAGGAAGCCGACTTCTATGGCTCGATGGATGGCGCTTCCAAATTCGTGCGCGGCGACGCCGTGGCCGGCATCATCATCATGCTGATCAACATCGTCGGCGGGCTGATCGTCGGCGTGGCGCAGCACGGGCTGGATCTGGCGACGGCGGCCAACAACTACACCCTGCTGACTATCGGCGACGGCCTGGTAGCGCAGATTCCCGCCCTGGTGATTTCCACGGCGGCGGGCATCGTGGTCTCGCGCGTGTCCAGCGAGGAAGACCTGAACCAGCAGATCCTCAGCCAGATGTTCGGCCGTCCGCAGGCCATCTTCCTCACCGCCGGCATTCTCGCCTTGATGGGCTTGATTCCCGGTATGCCGCACACCGCCTTTCTGCTGATCGGTGGCGCCCTGGCCGGCGCCGGCTACCTGCTGTTGCAACGCGCTCGCGCCGAAGCGGAGGCCGCGCCGGTCGCGGCTGGACCCGCGCAGCCGGAAGCGCCGGCGGAGGTCAACTGGGATGACGTCGCGGCGGTTGACCGGCTCGGCCTGGAAGTCGGTTACCGGCTGGTGCCGCTGGTGGACCGGCAGCAGGACGGCGACCTGTTGCGGCGGATCCGCGGCATTCGCAAAAAGATCGCGCAAGACCTGGGCTTCCTGGTGCCGGCCGTGCATATCCGCGACAACCTGCAACTCAAGCCCAACAGCTACCGCGTCACCCTGAAAGGCGTCAGTGTGGCCGAAGGCGAGGCCATTGCCGGCAAGTTCCTGGCGATCAACCCCGGCCGCGTCCTCGGTGTCGTGCAGGGCCAGGCCGCCAGCGACCCGGCCTACGGCCTGCCGGCGGTATGGATCGAGGCCGGCCAGCGCGACCAAGCGCAAACCTATGGCTACACCGTGGTGGATACCGGCACCGTGGTTGCCACCCACCTGACCAAGGTCATTAACGAACACGCGCCGGAACTGCTCGGCCGCGAGGAAACCCAGGAACTCCTGGACCACGTCGCCAAGCAATATCCCAAGCTGGTGGAAGACCTCACGCCCAAACAACTGTCCGTCACCGGCATCCAGAAAGTGCTGCAAAACCTGCTGGAAGAACAGGTCCACATCCGCGACATGCGCAGCATCCTGGAAACCCTGGCGGAAAACGCGGGCCGCAGCCAGGACCCAGACGAACTGACCGCTGCCGTAAGGGTCGCGCTGGGCCGTGCTATCATCTTCGACACCTTTGGAGGAGTGCAGGAATTGCCGGTAATGGCCCTTGAGCCCAACCTGGAGCAGATCCTGATACAGGCATTGGCCAACCGGGGAGATGCGGGGGCCGGACTGGAACCCGGATTGGCTGAACGCCTGGTACGGGAAACGGTGCAGTCGGTGGAACATCAGGAGAGTGCTGGATTACCCGCCGTCCTGCTCTCCCCGCCCGCCATCCGAACCATCCTCGCACGCTTTCTGCGCCGCTCGGCGCCCAGCCTCAAGGTGCTCTCCCATGCTGAAGTCCCTGATGGCAAGACCATCCGCATCACCAGCCTGATCGGCGGCACGGCATGATCAAGAAGTTCTATGCCACCACCACCCGCGATGCCCTGCGCCAGGTGCGCGACGCGCTGGGCGCCAACGCCATCATCCTGTCCAACCGGCAGGTGGCGGGGGGCATGGAGATCATCGCGGTGGCCGATCTTGACATGGCGAGCCTGACCGCTCAGGCGGAGCCGGCCGGCCCGCTAGTGAGCCACATGCCAGGGGCCACGGTTCGGGCGGCGGCCGCTGAGCCGCCATCGGCCAGACCTCAGTTGCAACCTCAGTTGCAACCTCAGTTGCAACCTCAGTTGCAACAGATGACGCTGGAGGAAGCCAGCCTGCAACCCACTGCCTTTGCTGAATACCTGGCGCAGCGCGATGCCTCGCCCTCAAGTCGACACCCAAGCCGTTCCAAGATCGACCCGGCCCCACATTTGCCGCCACTCGGCGGCGGCTCGGAGGCACAGTTGTTTCGTCCCTCCCCGGTACGCCAAGCGCAGAGCCGCAAAGCGCCGACGGCGATCGCGCCCGCTCCCGCTGCACCAGAACCGCGCGCCGCACCTCTGGAGGCGTCGCAGCCACAGCCGGAGGTGCATGAACTCGCGCGGGAAATCCGCATGTTGCGCGGCCTGGTGGAAGGGCAACTGGCTGGTTTTGCCTGGAACGACCTGACCCGGCGCGACCCGTTGCGCGCCGAGGCGATGAAGCGCCTGCTCGCCGCCGGGTTTTCTAGCGCCTTCGCGCGGCAATTGCTGGACCGCCTGCCGCGTGAAGAATCCGACCTGAATCGCGCCCTCAAGTGGGTGAAGTCCGCCATCGGCCACAACCTGCGTATCGCCGGGCCGGAACAGGACATCGTCGAACAGGGCGGCGTCTACGCGCTGGTGGGGCCGACCGGGGTCGGCAAAACCACCACCGTGGCCAAACTGGCGGCGCGCGCGGTGTTGCGCCACGGCGCCGCCCGTGTCGCCCTGGTCACCACCGATACCTACCGGATCGGCGCCCAGGACCAATTGCGCATCTATGGCCGCATTCTCGGCACGCCGGTGTTCGCCGTGCGCGACGAGAGCGATCTGGAACTGACTCTGGCCGACCTTTCCAGCCGCCACCTGGTGTTGATCGACACCGTCGGCATGAGCCAGCGCGACAAGCGGGTGGCGGAACAGGTGGCCCTGCTCAGCGGCCAGAACAGGGATGACGGCGAAGAACGCGGCGTGAAACGCCTGCTCCTGCTCGGCGCTCCCAGCCAGGGTGTAACCCTGGAAGAAGTGGCGCGCGCTTACAGTGGCCCCGGCCTGATCGGCTGCATCCTCACCAAGATCGACGAAGCGCTCACCTACGGTCCGGTGCTGGACGTGGCGATCCGCCACGAATTGCCGCTGCACTACGTCACCAACGGCCAGCGGGTGCCGGAAGACCTGCATCAAGCCAACCCGACTTATCTGGCCGACCGCGCCTTCCGGCTGAACCAGGCGGATTCGCCGTTCAAGCAGGAAGAGGGTGACTACCCGATCCTGATGGCGGCGGCGCAGGAAAACGCCCTGGCCGCCGTCGAAACCGCGGGCGCACAGGGGGCCCTGGGTGCGGCTGGCTGACCCGCTCGACCAGGCCACCGGCCTGCGCCGCCTATTCGCGGCGGAAGCGGTGTTTCGCGCCGTCGGCATCCTCGGTCCGGATGCGCGCCGCAATGCCCGGGTCAGCGCCGGCCTCGGCCTGGCGTTCGCGCGGCGGGGCAGCCAGGCGCTGATTCTGGATGAAGCCGTGGCACCCCATAACGTGGGTTCGTTGCTGGGCATCCTGACTCGCCACGGTCTCCTCGATGTCGCCCGCGCCGGGCAGTTGGCGCAAGCCATCCAGCCAGCCGGCCAGGGACTCAACCTGCTCGCGGCGCAAGACGGCATCGCCGCGCTGGCGCGCATGGACGAGCGCGAAGCCTTGCAACTCGCAGAGGGTTGGCGTAGCCACGCGGAAGCGCCGCAGTGGTTGTTGCTCAACAGCGCCCCCGGTTCCGGGCAAAGCCTCTCAGCCACGGCGGATCTGCGCGTGCTGGTGCTGCCCGGCGCAAAAACCCGGCTGGCCGAGGCCTACACGGTCATGAAAAGCGCGCACACGGCATGGCCAGGCAATCGTTGGCTGGTCCTGGTGGAAGGCGCGGATGCGGCAGTGGGGGAGCCACTGTTCACTGCCCTGCGGGAAACCGCGCGGCGTTTTCTCGGCATCCAGTGTGATTTTCTCGGAACGCTGCCGCACCAGCGCGAAGGCGCTCACCCGATCCTGGCCGCGGCCAATGTGATCGGATCCACGCGGGCGGCGGGCAGGGACACGGAAATGGGCATAATGGCGGAGCGGCTCGCCAACCTACCCGTCGGTGAAGCCCTGGAATTTGAACAATATTGGCAGCGTATGTGGTTATTTTGCCGGATGACCGCGGAGGCAGACATGAGACGTACAGCCCCCCGCGCGGCCCCTCGGGCCGCGTCGCCCCCCGAGGGGGCTAATAAAAACTTGGGGCGGCCCGGCGTTTTTATTAGGAGCCGTAAATGAATAACCTGGATGATTTTGGGTGTGCTGGCGGGATGCGCCGGAAGACGCCGGGCGCGCCGCATGGCCGTTCCCTGCAAGGGACCGGCAACGCTGCGGCGCGCCCGCCAACGCGGCCAGAACGTTCTGGTTATTCGTTTACGGCTCCTTAAGGGCACGTGATGGTCGTTGGAGCGGAAAACAGGGATAAGAATGCGTTGGCCCAGGAGTTTCTGCCCCTGGTCAAACGCATTGCCTACCACATGATGACCCGGCTGCCAGCCAGCGTGGAAGTGGATGACCTGATTCAGGCCGGCCTGATGGGGCTGATGGACGCGGTCGATCGCTACGACTGCGAGCAGGGCGCGCAATTCGAGACCTACGCCACCCAGCGCGTGCGCGGCGCCATGCTGGACGAACTGCGCGAGGCGGACTGGGCTTCGCGCAACGTGCGGCGCGCCGGGCGCCAGATCGAGGGTGCGGTGCACCTGCTGCAACAGCGCCATCAGCGGCCGCCTTCGGAACAGGAAATCGCCGAGGAAATGGGCCTCGACATCCACGCCTATTTCGATCTGCTCAACGACGCGCGCGGTGCCCAACTGGTTTACTACGAAGACCTGCAAGAAAAGGATGGCGACGACTTTCTGGAACGCTTCGCCGATCACGCTCACCTGGGACCACTTGACGTGCTCTCCTCAAGCCACTTCAAGAAGGCGCTGGCGCAAGCGGTGGGTATCCTGCCGGAACGGGAAAAGCAGCTCATGGGCATGTATTACGAACAGGAAATGAACTTCAAGGAAATCGGCGCCGTGCTCGGCGTCTCCGAATCCCGCATCTGCCAGCTCCACAGCCAGGCCATCGCGCGCTTGCGCGGCCGTCTGCGGGAATGGTCAGCGGCTTGAGGCGGGTGAATGAATAAATTCAAATTCGACCTCATCAGCATCCTCGGCATTGTCCTCGGCCTCTCCGCCATCCTGGTGGGGCAGGCGCTGGAAGGGGGCCACATGGGTTCCCTGTTGCAATTCACCGCCTTCATGATCGTGATCGGTGGCACCCTGGGCGCGGTGATGTTGCAAAGCAATATGCGGGTCTTTCTGGAAGGCCTGTCCATGCTCAAGTGGGTGTTCCAACCACCGCGCATCGCGCCGCGGGAAACACTCGAGTTGATCCTCGAATGGAGCCATCAGGCGCGGCGCGGCGGCCTCCTGGCGCTGGAACCGTTGATCGAACAGCAAAGTGACCTGTTCCATCGCCGTGGTTTGCAGATGCTGGTGGACGGCGCCGAGCCGGGCGTGTTGCGGGAAACCCTGGAAGTCGATTTGCAGGCCTACGAAAACCACCATATCGAAGCCGCCAAAATCTGGTTCGCGGCCGGCGGTTATTCACCCACCATCGGCATCCTCGGCGCGGTAATGGGGCTCATCCACGTCATGGAAAATCTCTCCGACCCCGCCAAACTCGGCTCCGGCATCGCGGTCGCCTTCGTCGCCACCATCTACGGCGTCGGTGGCGCCAACCTGCTCTACCTGCCGATTTCCGGCAAGCTGCGTTACTGGGTCGGCCGCCAGGTTAGCGACAAGGAACTGTTCATACAGGGCATGGTGGCCATCGCCAACGGCGAAAACCCCCGCATCATCGAAGCCAAGTTGCAGGGCTACCTGTCATAAGCGCCATGCGCAAGAAACGCGAAGAAGAGCATGAAAACGTCGAGCGTTGGCTGGTTTCCTACGCCGACTTCATCACCCTGCTGTTCGCCTTCTTCGTGATCATGTACGCCATCTCCTCAGTCAACGAAGGCAAATACCGGGTGATGTCGGACTCGCTGGTCAACGCCTTCCGCGAAGCGCCTACCAGCGACAAGGCTATCGAGATGGGGGCCAGGAACGCCGCTGTCCTGGGTGGCACCGGTATGCCCATCGGCCATTCCGTGCAACACCTGCAAGGAGGGGCACCAGGGAATACGCCGGAACGCCAGCAGGCGGCGGAACGGATGAAAAAAGTGGCTAAAAACGTCCTCGAAGCCATGCGGCCGCTGAGTCAGAACGGCAAGGTCCGGGTGACCCAATCACCCCGCGGCGTCACCGTGGAAATCAACGCCAGCCTGCTGTTCACCAGCGGCGATGCCGTGCTGCAAGCGCAGTCCAAGGAGGCGCTGGCGGCGGTCGCCAAAGTCCTGTCCGGGGTCGATAACCCGATCCAGGTGGAAGGCCATAGCGACAACGTGCCGATCAAAAGCCCGGCCTACCCCTCCAACTGGGAACTCTCTTCGGCGCGTGCCGGCAGCGTGGTGCGCTTGTTCGCCGAACTGGGTGTTCCAACCACCCGCATGGTGGCCATCGGCTATGCTGACAACCAGCCGCTGGACACCAATGCCAGCGCCGAAGGCCGCGCCCGCAATCGCCGCGTCAGCGTCCTCATCCTCAACGAAGTCGGTGGCGCGGCGCGGGAACTCAGCCTCCAGGGCGACCCCCCCACCGGCACCCCGGCTGCCGGCGGATCCCCCTCCCACTTCGCGCCTCCCGCCGCGCGTTGAAAGCGCCGCCGGCTCCTTACGCCCGATCCGGCTTCTTCAGCAAATCCTTGAGCGCCGCAAAGGGATTGTGGCTGGCCGGGGTAGCGGGCTCGCGCGACGACCGGGTCTGGGCAATCAGCGGCGCATCGAGGTCACGGGAATGCTCGGCATCATGGCAATACAGGCACAGCAACTCCCAGTTGCTGCCATCGGGCGGATTGTTGTCGTGGTTATGGTCGCGGTGATGCACCGTTAGTTGTCCCAGGTTCTGGCTAGTGAAGGAGCGTCCACAACGCCCACACACCCACGGAAACAGCTTCAGCGCCTGGCCCCGGTAAGTCTGTGCGCGCGCATCCGCCTGGCGCCGCGCTTCAGCCACGACGCGATCGAGACGAGTGTTATCGGGGTTATTCAACGGCATGAGTTCTCCTCATCGCGGGCGGGTCAGGGAGACGAATTGTTCCGAACAAGGCGTCGAGCGAGGCCTGTGCCGCCGCCTCGAAGCCCGCCTAGCCTTGCCATTGCAAGACTGGTCCGGCAACCCCATCCAGGTTCGATGCGAGCGCCTTACGGTACTCGGAGACATAAAACTCCATCTGTGCCGGCCGGGTTTGTTCTGTGCCACCTTGGGTCAGAAAGTTGAAGGCATTGTATCGGCCCGCGGCGAACAGGATTGCGGCACTCACCTCGCCGCTAGATCGACCCTCGGATAGTCGGTTGGCAAGATCAATGAATTCGTCGACGAGCTTGAGAAATTCTGGTGGGTAGGTCATTACAAGAAGTCCTTACAAAGGATAAAGGGGTGCTTCGGGAAATCTCAGTACTACAGCCTGATACCGGACAGCTATTGCATCCCGTGTGATTCGCCGATTCATCGACGAAAACACAAGCATCGCAGTAAGCGTCCATTCGCACCACCTGGACGAACACCTGCAACCCAGGGATTGGCAGCGCCCAGCAACGGCGGCAGTACATCAATCCGGCTATTCGGGCAGGCGCAAGTCATAAAAGCCCAAGTCATAAAAGCCCAAGTCAGCCGGCACATGCGGCTGGTAATGGCCGGGAAACAAGGGCGGTATTGCCGACCACGCTACCGACTCCGTCGGTGGTGGATTCCTGGAAGAAGGTCCAGGGCAGGAGTGCGGCGAAGGTGAGGATGGGGTAGGGCACGTTGCCGCTGTCGATACCAACGAAACTCCTGACCAGGGTAAAGATCAGCATCAGGGTGATGGGCTTGAGAATGGCCCAGAGGATGCCGAGATAGGCCTGCTTGTAGCGCAAGGCGATGTTTTTCCATGCGAGCGTGGACATCAGATCGCGGTAGTCGTAGAGGTTTTTGGCTACTCTCAGCATGTCTCTGGTGCTTGGGTGGTGTTGGGCGCGGATTGTATTACGGCAGTTTGGTGGGGAATGTTCAGGAGCCGTAAACGAATAACCAGAACGTTCTGGTTATTCGTTTACGGCGCCTTAGCTTTTTCTTCGACCAGGCCTGTGCAGTCGACATTGGGGTCTGTCGTACCGCGCATTATCATGCGATCCCTTTTGCGCACCGATTTAGCCATGCAAACCCTCTCCGTTGACTTGGGCGACCGCGCCTACCCCATCCACATCGGCCCCGGCCTGCTCGGTCGGTCTGATCTCGTCCTGCCATTTCTCAAGCAGAAGCGCGCCGTCATCGTCAGCAACACCACGGTCGGGCCGCTTTACCTGGCGCGGCTCACTCGCACCTTGGCGAGTGCCGGCGTACAGGTCGAGCCCGTGGTGCTGCCCGACGGCGAGTCTTACAAGAACTGGAAAACCCTCAACCTCATCTTCGATGCCCTGCTGACCCAGCGCGCCGAGCGCAAGACCACCCTGATCGCCCTGGGCGGCGGGGTTATCGGCGACCTCACCGGCTTTGCCGCCGCCTGCTATCAGCGCGGCATGCCGTTCATTCAGGTGCCTACCACGTTGCTGGCGCAGGTGGATTCATCCGTGGGCGGCAAGACCGGCATCAACCATCCGCTCGGGAAAAACATGATCGGCGCGTTCTACCAGCCGCAACTGGTGCTGGCGGATACCGACACGCTCTCCACCCTGCCCGACCGCGAGCTGTCCGCCGGCCTGGCGGAAGTCATCAAATATGGCCTGATTCGCGACCTGCCATTCCTGGAGTGGCTGGAAGCGAACATGGAGAAACTGGTAGCGCGCGACCCCGAAGCGCTCGCCTATGCGATCACCCGTTCCTGCCAGAACAAGGCGGAAGTGGTGGCCGCCGACGAGCGCGAATCCGGGCAACGCGCCCTGCTCAACCTGGGCCACACCTTCGGCCACGCCATCGAGGCAGGCATGGGCTACGGCGTCTGGCTGCACGGCGAGGGCGTTTCCGCCGGCACCGTCCTGGCGGCCGAATTGTCGCGGCGCATGGGCTTGATTGCGCCAGCCGATGTCGATCGCGTGGCGGCGTTGTTCCACCGCGCCGGCCTGCCGGTGGTGGCGCCCGCTCTGGGTTACGACGCTTATATGAACTTCATGGGCGTAGACAAGAAAGTGGAAGCGGGGCGCATCCGCTTCGTCCTGTTGCGCAAGCTGGGCGAAGCATTCATCAGCGGTAATTACGATCCGGAAGCGCTGCGGGCAACCTTGAGCGAAGCAGTTAGCGCCTCTTGATAAGCGGCAAAGAGAAACATTCAGTTTCTTTATCGTGATTTTATGCACATAATGGAAATCATGCTTTCCGATAATGTGCATTCAAATTTGACCCGGATGGGCGCCCGCTTACGTGCAGAGCGCCTGGCACGTAACGAACCGCAGGCCCGCTTCGCGGCACGTCTGGGTGTTTCTGTTCCCACCCTGCGCCGACTGGAACAGGGCGATGCCAGCGCCCAGATCGGCCTCTGGCTGACGGCACTCGAGGTGCTGGGCCGTTTGCAGGAGGTCGAAGCCCTGCTGGCGCCGCGCTATAGCCTGTTCGACGCCGCCGCCGAAGCGCCCAAGACACGACAGCGCGCCAGGCGGCGGGCATGATCCGTCTCGACGTCTGGCTCACCCTGCCGGCCGGAGAGCGCGTCCAGGCCGGTGAACTGGCCTGCGCCGACGCCGATGGCCAGGGCCGCTATGCCAGTGCTTTCCGCTACACCCCGGATTACCTCGCCGACCCGCGCGCCTTTCCCCTCGACCCCGCCAGCCTGCCGCTCACTCCGGGCGAATTCCAGGGCAGCCAACTCGATACGCCACTCATGGTTCTGGAAGACGCTCTGCCCGATGCCTGGGGGCGGCGCCTGCTGATCCTGCGCCACGGCCTGCCGCGCGGGCAGCAGGCGGAACCCTTTCTGCTGCGTGCCCAGGCAGGGCAGGGGCTGGGCGCCCTGGCTTTCCCGCCGCCGGGCGAAGCGCCGCGCACGCACGACGATTCCGCCACCCTGCTCGACCTGGAAACCCTGCATGAGGCCGCGCGCCGACTGGAACAGGACGGCGAGGTGGACATCGCCCACCGGCTGCTGCTTGCCGCAGGCAGTTCACCGGGGGGCGCCCGCCCCAAGGCACTGCTGCGCGACGACCAGGGCCATTGGATCGCCAAGTTTTCTAGCGGGCGCGATGAGGTGGACAGGGTGGGGTTGGAAGCCGCCAGCCTGGAACTGGCGCGGATGGCTGGGCTGGAAATACCGGAATTCCGCCTGGAACACCTTGCCGGCGGCCGCCGCGCGCTGCTGGTGAAACGCTTCGATCTCACCCCACAAGGGGGGCGCCGCCACATGCTGAGCCTGCGCGCCCTGTTGCGGGCGGGCGGGTATTACGTGCTGCGCTACGCCGACCTGATCGCCGCCCTGCGCCGTTACAGCGCACAACCGGAAATCGACGTGCCGCGCCTGTACCGGCAGATGGTTTTCAATGCGCTGCTCGGCAACACCGACGACCACCTGAAGAACTTCTGGATGCTGCATGACTCCCGCGGCTACACGCTCTCTCCCGCTTTCGACCTGTTGCCGGACATCGGCGGGCGACGCGAACACGTTCTTCTGTTCGACCTCTCACCCAACCCGCCGGGGCCGGATGGCCTGGCGGAACTGGGACGCAAGTGGGGAGTGGCCGGCGCGCTTGGCATTTGCCGGGAAGCGCGGGCAGCCGTTGCGCGCTTCAGCGAAATTGCCCGCCGATATGGCGTACCCAAAGCCGATGCCGCGCGTTTCGCCAGGGACATCGACCACCGCTTGATCCGACCTAAGCGCCTGCCAGCAGCGCCTTGATCTCCAGCGGCGTCAGGCTCTGCCCGTTCAATTCCCGCATGAACCACTCGAAATAGCCGCGCGTTCTGTCGAGAAACCGCTTCAGCCCCGCCTCGTCGCGCACATACGGCGTGTAGCCGGGGTGGACCGAGGGGGAGTGGAAGCTGAACACGAAAATGTGCTGGCCGTCGTCCAGCATGGCGCGGGTCATCCGTTGCATTTCCGCCAGGGTGTAGTCCTCCGGCGACAGGCGGATGCGTTCGAAGGCGCGCAGGCGCGAGGTGATGGCCGGCAGGTGCGCCCAACTCAAGCTGGGATGGGTGAGCAGACGGTAGAACGGCGAGCCGGCGCCCTTCAGCCAGCCGGCGTAGCAGCCGCCGCCGGGCAGGCCCAGCAACTTGCGCTGGGCGCCGAACCAGAACGGCTCGGCGCTGTAGCCCGAATAGTCCGGGCCGCCGTCGCCGCTGTAGTCGATCGGCGGCGCCACGCTGATGTCCACCTCATAGCCCAGCTCTTCCAGGATGGCCGCGCTGTTGCGGCCGTTGCCGTAGCGGCCGGCCAGGTAGGTGAGGGGCCGACGGCCGAAGTTTTCTGCGATGGTCTCGGTGAGCACGCGCAGCTTTTCATATTCCAGTTCGCGCGGCAGGTTGCCAGGGTAGGTGTTGGCGCGGGTCATCGCTTCGGTGAGCGGCGGCGATACCCAGGGATGCAGATGCGCGCCGATCAGGGCGCGGCCATCTTCCTGGTAGCGGCGCAGGGTTTCATAGCCGAGCGGCTGGCTGGCGATGGGATAGTCGATGACGTAGTTGGGCACGATGCCGAAGCCGTCGAACAGTTCCTGCGCGCGGCCAATGTGGCGCATGTGCTCGACGCCGATTTCCTCGCGTGCGTGCGCGTGGTTCCAGTCGAACTCCTCCTCGGTATGAATCACGACCGACAGGATGGGGCGGGTGGCGGTCGGCAGCGAGGCACGCTGCGCGTTGGGAAACAAATCAGAGGTCAAGGGCGACGTATTCCGAATAGAGGTTCTGGATGTCGGCCTCACCCAGGGTGTCGCTGCGGAACACCCGGTTGCGGTAGCCCGTGAGCAGTGTGTGCGGCCAGGCCGGCTTGCCCGGCAACAAACGCGATTCCACCCGCGTGGTGGCCATGCCGGAAAGCAGGAAGTGGCAGCCGAGTACGGGTAAATAGCGCAGGAAAATTTCCGGGTTGGTGAAACCGATGATTTCCGCGCTGGGCAGGTGCTTCAGGATGGCGCGCTTGTAGACCACCAGGCTGCGATCCTTGCCCCGGCCGACGGCGACGAAGCGCAGCCAGGGGAAATGCTTGTGGTCGCGGTAGACCTTGGCGGAGGCGGGATCCAGCACCGCTTCGATGCGCGCCGGATTGCCGATCACGCCCGCGCCCGTCAGGCGTTGTTGCGGGGCCGGCAGGTTGAACAGCACCGTGCGCGCCTCGTTCATGGGCTTGAACTTGAGAAACTTGAGCGACTGTTCCACCACGGCGGTGGGCGACAGGTCGGTGAAGTGGAAGCCGGGCTGGGAGATCACCGCCATCGCCAGGCGCATGCTCTGGGTGCGGTAGGCGTCCAGCACCATCCAACTGGTGATGTTGCAAAACTGTTCCAATTGCCCGCGCACCGGGTAGGCGGCGTAGATGGCGCCGATGCCACCGACGATCTGGCCGGCGTCGTTGCGGATCAGAAAACCGTTGTTGGGCTTGGCCACTCCCCAATTCTGGCGGAAGGCATCGGCCCAGACGTCGGCCGGGTGGCTGGGATTGAGATTGGCGTGGAGAAATTCGCAGAACGCCAGCAAATCTTCGTCGCGGATGGGTTCGAGTTTGGGCAGGGCCATAGGTATTCGTGCTTGATCGAGGCGGTGGGACGTTAGCACAAAGGCCGCTGAAACTGGGTTAAGCTCGCGGCCCAAGCCCGTAGGAGCGGACCGTGTGATGAAGCCCCTACCCTGCGGTATCCACGATAACCCTACGCAAAAGATCGCGGACGCGCCTACGCAATAATCGCGGACGCGGTCTGCTCCTACCAACCACGATACTCACCATGTCCAGCCTCTCCCTACCCGGCTTTGCCCGCGACGCCCACGGCAAGCCGATCATCGGCACGACGCCGGAAGACCTCTACGCCTACGGCCATCTGATTCGCTCCAGCGAACTCCTGGTGCTCGACCAGTTTTCCCGCGGCCTCGTCTCCGGCACTACGCACACCTGCCTGGGCCAGGAAATTTGCGCGATGGCGGTGGTGCGGGCGTTGACCCACCCGGAAGACGCGGCGCTCTCCAACCACCGCAACCACGGCCATTTCCTCACCTATTCCGGCGAATTCGTCGGCCTGGTGGCGGAGATCATGGGCCGCGCGGCGGGCGCCTGTGGCGGGCGCGGCGGCAGCCAGCACCTGGTCTGGCGCCACTTCCATTCCAACGGTGTCCAGGGTGGCATGACCGGCATTGGCGCCGGGCTGGCCCTGGCGCGCAAGCGGCAGGGCAGCGGCGCCATCGTCGCCGCCATGATCGGTGACGGCACCCTCGGCCAGGGTCTCTTGTATGAAGCCATGAACCTGGCCTCGGTGTGGTCGGTGCCGTACCTGGTGGTGGTGGAAAACAACGGTATCTCGCAAACCACCGAGCCGCACCAGAACCTGGGTGGCGACATCCAGGCACGCGGCGCCGCCTTCGGCTTGCAGACCTGGCGGCTGGACGACGCCGACCCGGCGTTCTGCGAGCAGGCCGCGGCAGTGGTCGCACAGGTGCGCGAGTCCCAACGCCCCGGTTTCCTGGTGATCGACACCCGCCGCATGGGGCCGCATTCCAAGGGGGATGACCTGCGCGACGAAGCCGTGCTCGCCGCCATCCGCGCGCGTGATCCGCTCGTCGCGATGGGGCAGAGGCTCCCCGATGCCGTGCGTGCCGGCATCGAAGCGCGCAACGCTGTGTTCCTCGACGCCGTGCGAGAAGTCGCCAATGCCTCGCCGGAAGCCGTCTACGACGACGCGCCGGAACACATCTTCGACCGCGCCGGCGAACTGCAAGGCGCCCAGCCGACTTACCCCATCGTTGCCGCCAGTAGCAGCGTGCGCTTGGGCATCAACGCCGCCCTGAATCACCTGCTGGCGACTTATCCGGAAACCCTGCTGCTCGGCGAAGACCTGCATGACCCCTATGGCGGTGCTTTCAAGGTCACCCAGGGTTTGAGCAGCGCCTATCCCGGCCGGGTGATTTCCACGCCGATTTCCGAGGCCGGCATCACTGGCGCCGCCATTGGCCTGGCGCTGGATGGTTTCCGCCCGATCCTGGAAATCATGTTCGCGGACTTCCTTTCCCTGTGCATGGACCAGCTCTACAACCATGCGGTGAAGTTCCCCGGCGTGTTCCCGCAGGTGGCCGTGCCGCTGATCGTGCGCACCCCCTCGGGCGGCCGTCGTGGCTATGGCCCCACGCACAGCCAGAGCCCGGAAAACATTTTTACCTCGGTGCCCGGACTGACCGTCCTCTTCGGCAGCCAGCGCCACGATGTGGCCCGCCTGCTGGTAGACGCCGCGCGGCGCTGGCCTTATCCCACCCTGTTCCTGGAGCACAAGCTGCTCTACGGCGAAACGATGGACAGCGGCGATTACGAAGTGCTGGCGGCCGACCCGGACGACCTCGCCGCTCACCTGTTTCCCACCCTGCTGCGCCGCCGGCCAGATGTGGACCTGACTATCGTTACCTACGGCGGCATGTTGCCGGTGGTGGAAGAAGCGGCCCTTCGCCTGGAAGACGAGGAGGAACTGAGGGTGGACATCGTCGTCCCCTCGCTGCTTTCACCGTTGCCGCGCCGCACGCTGCTGGCGCACCTGCTGAATAGCGAGCGGGTGGTCATCGCCGAGGAATCGCACCACGAATTCGGCATCGGCGCGGAAATCGCTGCCTGCCTGCTGGAAGCGGGTTTCGCCGGCCAGGCCTTCCGCATCGGCACGCCGCCGGTGCCGATTGCCTCCGCGCGCAGCCTGGAACGGCAGATCCTGCCGGACGCCGACCGCCTGATCGAAGACATCCTGGATAACCTGTACTGAGGAAAAAAATGGCATTCGCCCTCCACGCTCCGCGCGTTAACAACAACGACGACATCGTCCAGGTCATCGCCTTCCGCGTCGCTGTCGGCGATTTCGTCAAGCAAGGCGACATCGTGCTCGACGTGGAAACTGACAAGGCCATCGTCGAAGTCGCCGCCGAAAACGCCGGCTACGTGCTCAAGCTGATGTGTGCAGTGGACGACAAGGTGGCGGTCGGCTCCGTCCTGCTCTGGCAGGGTGAAACCATCGACGAGCCGGTGCCGGAAACGGCGGTGGTCGCGCCCGCCACTGGGGGTGGCAACGTTCGCCCCACCGCCAAGGCACGCGCCCTGCTCAAGGAACTCGGCCTCGACGCCGGCGTGGTACCCGCTTCCGGTGACCGCTTGTCACTCGCCGACGTGGAAACCTACATCGCCGCGCATGGCATCCAGCGGCGCGACCACATCCCCGCCGTGACCGTCTCGGCGCGGGAAAGCGTGCCTGATGTGGCGGGCGAACTGGTCGACCTCAACGCCGAAGAACGTGGCATGTTGATCACCGTGTCCTGGCACCGCGACCACGCCGCCGCCACTTATCTGGAAGTGGAATACGACCCGAAAGCCTGGGAAGACCACGCGGCCGCCTACGCCAGCGCCAACAAGCTGATGCTTTCGCCGCTGCTGCCGCTGTTGGCCTATCGCTATGTGCAACTGGCCAAGGCCAACCCGAGAGTGAATGCCACCGTGGTCAACGGCAAACGCTTTCAGTACCAGCCGGTGAACCTCGGTTTCACCGTGCAGGCCGGGGAAACGCTGTATCTGACCGTGGTGCGCGACGCCGACGCCCTGGAAACCCAACCCTTCATCGAAGCCTTGGGCGAAGTGCAGCGCCACGCGATCCAGCGCAAGTTGAGCCGCGAGGAAACCAGCGGCGCCACCCTCGCCTTTTCCAGCATGGCGCGCTGGAACGTCAGCCGCCACATTCCCATCCTGCCGCCCTACTGCTCGCTGATGATCGCCCACGCCGCCCCGAAAGGCAGCGGCCGCGCCGTGCTGGGTGCGAGCTACGACCATCGCGTACTGTCCGGCTTCGATGTCGCGCGGCTGCTGATGGAACTGGCCAAGCCACCCGTCTGATTTCAACCAAGGAACTCCGAATGAACCTCGACCGCAACGCCATCAAGGCCGCCGTGCGCGCCAAAGTAATCGAGCTGGCGAAAAATCTGGGCATGGACGCCAGCGACATCGGCGACGACGACATCATCCCCGCCACCGGCTATATCGACTCCGGCGCCATCCTGGAACTGGTGGTCTGGTACGAGGACGCCTACCAGATGCCGCTGCGGCAGGAAGAAATCAACATCGACAACCTCGGCTCGATCAATTCGATGGCCGACTTCGTGCTCAAGCGCAAGGGCTGATGTAGCGCCGGCATCGGGCCGACGTCGGACGCCTGCGCTACATTTATTCCTCGATCCGCCGCGCCAATTCCACCGCGCGGCCGATGTAGCTGGCGGGGGTCATGTCCAACAGCAGGCGTTTCGCGTCGTCGGGAATAGCCAGGGCCTGGATGAAGGCGGCCAGGGTTTCCCGGTTGATGCCGCCCTTGCCACGGGTGAGTTCCTTCAACTGCTCGTAGGGGTTCTCCACCCCGTAGCGGCGCATCACGGTCTGGATCGGTTCCGCCAGCACTTCCCAGTTGTGGTCCAGGTCTTCCAGCAGTTTTGCCGGGTTGGCTTCCAGTTTGCCCAGGCCACGCAACAGGCTTTCGTAGCCGAGCAGGGCGTAGCCCAGCGCCACGCCCATGTTGCGCAGCACGGTGGAATCGGTGAGGTCGCGCTGCCAGCGCGAGATCGGCAGCTTTTCCGAGAGATGGCGCAGCATCGCGTTGGCCAGCCCCAGGTTGCCTTCTGAGTTCTCGAAGTCGATCGGGTTGACCTTGTGCGGCATGGTCGAGGAGCCGACTTCGCCTTCTATTACCTTCTGCTTGAAATAGCCCTGCGAGATATAGCCCCAGACATCGCGGTCGAGGTCGATCAGGATGGTGTTGAGGCGGGCGCAGGCGTCATAGAGCTCGGCCATGTAGTCGTGCGGCTCGATCTGGGTGGTGTAGGGGTTGAACGCCAGCCCCAGGCCTTCCACGAAACGCTTGGCGAAGCCTTCCCAGTCGAAATTCGGGTAGGCGGACAGATGAGCGTTGTAGTTGCCCACCGCGCCGTTGATCTTGCCCAGGCAGGCGACCTCCTCGAAGCGGCGACCAGCGTGCTCGACACGGTAGGCGACGTTGGCCATCTCCTTGCCCAGGCTGGTGGGCGAGGCTGGCTGGCCGTGGGTGCGTGCGAGCATCGGCAGGTCGGCCAGTTGCAGCGCCAGTTCGGCCAGGCGCGCTTGCACCAGGCGCATCGCCGGCAACATCACCTCGCGCCGCGCGGCATCCAGCATCAGGGCGTGGGAAAGGTTGTTGATGTCTTCGGAAGTGCAGGCGAAGTGGATGAATTCCTTCACCGCCATGACTTCCGCGTTGCCGGCCAACCGTTCTTTGAGGAAGTACTCGACCGCCTTGACGTCGTGGTTGGTGGTCTTTTCGATGTTCTTCACCCATTCCGCGTCGACCACCGAGAAACTGGCGGCGAGGGCGTCCAACTCGATCAGGGTGGCAGGGGAGAAAGCGGGGACTTCGGCGATGGCCGGCTCGACCGCGAGCGCCTTCAGCCATTCGATTTCCACTTTCACGCGATAGCGGATCAGGCCGAATTCGCTGAAATACGGGGCGAGTTTGGCGCCGCTGCGGCGGTAGCGGCCATCCAGGGGGGAAAGTGCGGTGAGGGCAGTCAGTTCCATGCTGTTTTCCTTTGAGTTCGAATTCATGCCGGCCTGCGATCCAGCAGCGCCTGGGCGATGGTCATGCCATCGACATGTTCCAGTTCGCCACCCGCGGGCAGGCCACGGGCGATGCGGGTGACCTTGAGGCCGCGCGCTTTCAGCAGTTCGCCGGCGTAGTGGGCGGTGGCTTCGCCTTCGGCGGTGAAGTTGGTGGCCAGGATGACTTCTTCCGTGACGCCGTCGCGGGCGCGTTCGATCAACCGCTCCAGGCCGATCTCGCGCGGGCCGATGCCGTCCAGCGGGCTGAGCCTGCCCATCAGCACGAAATACAGGCCCTTGTAAGCCTGTGTCTCTTCCAGCCGGTTGAGGTCGGTGGGCATTTCCACCACGCACAACTGGCGCGCGTCGCGGCGCGGGCTGGCACAGGTTTCGCACACCGGCGTTTCGCTGAAGTTGTTGCAACGCTGGCAGTGGCGCAGCTTGCCCAGGGCATGAGTGAGGCCCGCCGCCAACCGCGCCGCGCCGTTACGGTCGCGCTGCAACAGGTGATACGCCATCCGCGCCGCCGACTTCGGCCCCACACCCGGCAACACGCGCAGGGCGTCGATCAGGGATTCGAGAGAGGAGGGCAGGGGCATCGGGAAATTCGGCGGCGGTCGCAGGATGCTGGTGAGCGTAGCGAACCGCATCGCACCACGGTGGCGATTGGTGCGGTTCGTACCTCACCACACCCTACGGCCCGCGCGTGCAATCAGAACGGCAGCTTGAATCCGGGCGGCAGGGGCAGGCCGGCGGTGGCGGAGGCCATTTTTTCCTGCACGGTATCTTCGATCTTGCGTACCGCGTCGTTGACGGCGGCGGCGATCAGGTCTTCCAACATTTCCTTGTCGTCGTCACTGCCGCCAGTAAGCAGACTGGGGTCGATATTGACGCGGCGGACGTCATGCTTGCCGGTCATCACCACTTTGACCAGGCCAGCACCGGAGACGCCTTCGACCTCCATTTCAGCGAGCTTGGCCTGCATCTTCTGCATGTTTTCCTGCATTGCCTGCGCCTGTTTCATCAGGTTGCCGATGCCACCCATTCCACCTTTGAGCATGTCGTTCCTCTATGTGAATCGTGCCGGCGCTTGGCCGGCGTGGTTAAGGGCCGGCGGGGCGCCGGCGCTACCAGTTCAGCCCGCCGCGCTCAGCGGGCGGATGTTGGCGACCGTCGCGCCGCATTCACGCACCAGGGTCTGGACGAAGGGATCAGCTTGTATCGCCGCTTCCGCGTCGGACTGGCGCGCGGCTTGTTCGCGGGCGCGGGCGGCGGCGGGCGATTGCTGGGTCACGGCGGCGAGTTCGAATTCAACGTGCAGGCCGGCGCCGAGTTTCTCGGCCAGCGCCGCGCTCAGCTTGTCGCCGAAGTTGTCGAGCAGCGTCTTCTGGTTCTCCGGCAGGCGCAGGCGCAGCGTGTTGCCGCTGTGTTCCAGGCGTTCGCACTGCATGGCGAGCTGGCGCGCGAGGCCAGGCAGGCTCTCGGCAATACCGCGCCAGTCAGTGTCGGCGGGCGGCAGCGGCTCGTTGGCGGCCAGCATCTCGGGCCGAATCGGTACGGCGGCGCGTGGCGTCGGCGCGGCGGGAACAAGGCGTGGCTCGGGCCGTTCCGCCGGCGGCGTGGCGCGGGCGGCCGGGGCGGTATCGGAGGGCGAGAAGGCGAGCATCCGCAACAAAGTCATGCTGAAACCGGCGTATTCGTCCGGTGCCCATTCCAGGTCGCGGCGGCCCAGGGTGGCGATCTGATAGAGCACCTGCACCCGTTCCGGGTCGAGCCGCCCCGCCAGGTTGAACAGACGTTCGCGTTCCGGCGCATCCTCGCTCACCGCTTCCGGGATGCTCAAAGCCAGGGCGGCCTGGTGCAGCAGGCTGGCCATGTCCTGCAAGGCGGCGTCGAAAGAGAAGCCGCGCGCGGCCAGTTCAGCCGCTTCCCGCAGCAGGTGCGGGCCGTCGCCGTCGGCCAAGGCTTCCAGCACCGGCATCAGGTAGGCCTGGTCGATCACGCCCAACATGGCGCGGGTTTCGTCTTCTTTAATCTGGCCGCTGCCGTAGGCGATGGCCTGGTCGGTGAGCGAGAGGGCGTCGCGCATGCTGCCGGCGGCGGCGCGCGCCAGCAGGTTGAGGGCGCCGGCCTCGAACGGCACGTTTTCGCCTTCCAGCACGTGCTTCAAATGGCTGACCACCTGGCCAGGCGGCATCTGCTTGAGGTTGAACTGGAGACAGCGCGACAACACCGTGACCGGCACTTTCTGCGGGTCGGTAGTGGCGAGAATGAAGATGACGTGGCTGGGCGGCTCTTCCAACGTCTTCAACATGGCGTTGAAGGCGTTCTTTGAGAGCATGTGCACTTCGTCGATGATGTAGACCTTGTAGCGGCCGGCGGTGGGCGCGTACTGGGCGTTTTCCAGAATCTCGCGCATGTTGTCGACGCCGGTGTTGGAGGCGGCGTCCAACTCGATCAGATCGACGAAACGACCGCTGTCGATCTCGCGGCAGGCGGCGCATTCGCCGCAGGGTTCTGCGGTGACGCCCCCGTCTTTACCCCCCGTGCAGTTGAGGCACTTCGCCAGTATCCGCGCCAGCGTGGTCTTGCCGACCCCGCGCGTGCCGGTGAACAGGTAGGCGTGATGCAAGCGGCCGCTGGCCAGCGCGTTGGACAGCGCACGCACCACATGCTCCTGCCCAACCAGTTGGCCAAAACGCTTCGGGCGCCATTTGCGGGCAAGGACTTGATGGCTCATGGGTGCTGCACTGCGTCGCGAAAATAAGGGAGGTGGCGAGCCTGATCCCCGGCACTGGCATCGGCTGCTGTGGCTGCTTCCTTCCGGATCTGACCAGGTTCACGGCTTAGCCATGCGGGGGGGCCCGCCGGGCGGCATTCTAACCCAGTCTGTTGCCGGGTTACCGCAATATGCCGTGCTTCTCCCGTAGCACGTCTCGCCACTCCTCAATTCGGCGAGAGGGTTGGGCGGCCTTGTCGCGCCGGCTTGATGAAGCCCTTACCTTTCGGTATCCAGCCGACCCTGAGACGGCATAGGAAGGCGAGCTGAACCCCTGCCGTTTTTACGGTATCCAATTGACCAAGTAATTTAGTCGGCTATATACAAACCTCTCAGGTGACACAACTGGGATCAACAGATAGGAGGCGAAAATGAGCGATGCCATTTCAGATTTCATGGTGCATGTGGGTGAAAGTTTGAGCGCAGAGCAAATCAGGAAAATGGAGGCCCGTGTACGTGACCATCACTGCGTTATCAGCGCAGCCTTTCCGCAACGCACACCCCACCTGATGATGGTGGTCTATGACAGCGAATGCACTCACGCCAAAGATATTCTCGGCCATGTTCGTGCTTCGGGGGCGCACGCAACGATGCTGTAGACAGCCTCTGTTAGGGAGCGTTTCATCTTCTGGGTGGAGCCAAAGTCGAAGTGATCCCGCAGGACTGATGCACGGTCAACCCCTCTTCGGAGGGGTTTCTTTTATGAAGTGAGTGGAGTCTGATTTGATCGTTGCAGGTCCGATAAGGCCAATTGTGTAGCCGTTCGCGGCCTCCTCTCCGAGCGGCAGTTCCAGATCGGCAACAACCTGTCACTCCCCGCCTCCCAATGCCCGTCCCCCGCCGGGAGCGGTCGCCTTTCCGCTTCAGACCTGCCAGCGCGCTGCCGCCCGCTCATCGCTCTCACGCGCATCCACCCAGCGCTCACCTTCCGGCGTGGCTTCCTTCTTCCAGAACGGTGCGCGGGTTTTCAGGAAATCCATGATGAATTCACAGGCGGCGAAGGCGTCGCCGCGATGGCTGGAGGCTACGGCCACCAGGACGATAGGCTCGCTGGGGTGCAGGGTGCCGACGCGGTGGATGAGGGTGGCGTCGAGCACTTCCCAGCGCCGCCGGGCATCTTCCACGATCTGGGCCAGGGCTTTCTCGGTCATGCCGGGGTAGTGCTCCAGGCTCAGGGTGGCAACCCCTTGGCCCTCGTTAATGTCGCGCACCAAGCCGAGAAAGCTGGCGACGGCACCGACTTTTGGGTTGGCCTGGTAGAGGGCGCTGACTTCGGCGTTGAGGTCAAAAGGTTCAGCCTGGACGGAAATTTTCATTCAGCCCCCCGTTACCAAAGGAAAAACGGCGACTTCGTCGTTTTCATGTAGCACCGCCTCCTGAGTGGCCAGGTCCTGGTTGATCGCGACCCGATAAGCGCGGCCCGCCGCCAGTTCCTCGGCCCAGACACCGCCGCGCTGGCGCAGCCAATTTAGCAGGCTGGCCACGGTTTGTATGTTGGGAGGAAGTTCCGGCGTTTCCTGGCTGGTGGCGAAGACTTCGCGCAGGCGGGCAAAGTAAAGCAGGCGCACTTTCATTTGAGCAACTCCGCGAGGGGGATGAAACGCACCGGGTCGCCCTTCTCGACACGGGCGCCAGCTTCGACATCGACCAGGCCATCGGCCCAGGCCAGCGAGGTGAGTACCCCGGAACTCTGGTTGGGATAAAGCATGGCCCAGCCATCTTCCAGGCGGGCGCGCAGGAATTCGCGGCGTTTTCCAGGCTTCGGCCAATCGAACCCGGCCGGCACGGTGAAGGCGGCGGCGGGCGCATCTTCCGCCCCCATGCGCCGAAGCAGGAAGGGGCGCACGAACAGGCAGAACACCACGAACGCAGATACCGGATTGCCGGGCAGGCCAAGAAAATCGGCGTTGCCGACGCGGCCGTAGACCAGGGGCTTGCCGGGTTTCATCGCCACTTTCCACATTTCGATGCGGCCGAGTGTCTCCACGGCGGCCTTGACGTGATCCTCCTCGCCCACCGAAACGCCACCGCTGGTAATGACCACATCGGCGGCCTGGGCCGCGCGTTCCAGAATGGCGACGGTGGCGTCGTGGCGATCCGGCACCTGGCCGAGGTCGATGACTTCGAGGCCCAGTTGGGTGAGCAGGGCGATCAGGGTGGCGCGATTCGAGTTGTAGATGCGCCCGGGCGTTAGCGGCTGGCCGGGCATCACGATTTCATCGCCGGTGAAGAACACGGCGGCCTTCAGGCGGCGGAATACGGCGAGTTCGCTCGCCCCCGCCGAAGCCGCCACGCCGAGTTGCGCCGGGCCAAGGCGGGTGCCGGATTCCAGCACGGTCTGGCCAGCGCGGATGTCTTCACCAGCGCGGCGGATGTGGCTGCCGGCGCGGGGGGCGACGGCGATGCGCATCGCGCCTTCATGGACCTCGCAGTCTTCCTGCATTACCACGCAATCGGCGCCGGGCGGCAGTGGCGCACCGGTGAAAATGCGCGCCGCCGTGCCGGGCGCCAACGCGGTTCCCAGCGTACCGGCGGGGATGCGTTGCGAGACGGGCAACCAGGCAGGCAACCCGGCCGCGTCGCTCCAGTCGGCAAAACGCAGGGCATAACCGTCCATCGCCGCATTGTCGAGTGGCGGCACGGTGACGCCGGAAACCAGCGGGCTCGCCAGCACCCGGCCCAAAGCCGCATCGGCCGGACAGGTTTCGTGGTCGGAAAGCGGCTTCGCAGCGGCAAGCAGGCTGGCTCGTGCCGCGTCAACGGAAAGTGGGGATTCGCTCATTGTGCGTACTCAAGAAGGAAGGCCGTGATGGCCTCGATGTCGTCGATGGGAAAGTGTTTGATGCCGCCGGGTGGCGTCTGGTCCGCCGCCACGGCGATGAAGTTTGCATCCCGCGGATGCAGCCAGTCGCGCGTGTTGGCGGCGCGCCAGACCTCCAGCTTGGGAATGTCGGCGTGTTTGTAGCCTTCAACCAGCACCAGAGCGCAGGGCGACAGGCGCCGCAGATGCTCGTCCAGGCTGGGTTCCGCCGCGCCACGCAGTTCGTTCACCAGCATCCAGCGGTGCGGTGAAGTCAGCAGCACTTCGTTGGCCCCGGCCGCGCGATGCCGCCAGGAGTCCTTGCCCGGCACATCCACCTCGAAATCGTGATGGCTCTGCTTGATCACGGAAACGCGCAAGCCGGCCGCCCGCAACCGGGGCAAAAGCTTTTCGATCAGGGTGGTCTTGCCGCTGCCGCTGTAACCGGCGATGCCGAGTGCTTTCATGGGCGGATTCTCCAGGCGTGCGGGGCGGTCGTTTCATGACCAAAGTCAAGGTTAGTGCCGATAGGGACATGGATCATGCCACGCATCGCACTTCCAGGAATTCGTGAGTGCTATATTCTCCCGCACATAACGCTTTAGGGCCACGGCCATGAACCCGCTTGTCGATCGCTTCGGACGCATCATCGAATATTTGCGTCTTTCCGTGACGGATCGCTGCGATCTGCGTTGCGCTTACTGCATCCCGGAAGGCTTCAAGGACTTCGAGGAACCGGATCACTGGCTTACCTTCGACGAACTGGAACGCCTGCTCGGCCTGTTCGCCGGCCTCGGCATGAAGCGCGTCCGCCTGACCGGTGGCGAGCCGCTGCTGCGCCGCAATGTGGTTGGCCTGTGCGGTCGCATCGCCGCCCTGCCGGGCATCGATGACCTGTCACTGTCCAGCAATGCCACGCAACTGGCGAGGATGGCTGACGATCTCAAGCGTGCTGGCGTCACCCGCCTCAATATCAGCCTTGACTCCCTGCGTCCGGAAATTGTCGAGAAGATCAACGGTCGCCCAGTGCTGGACAAGGTGCTGGATGGCCTGGAAGCCGCGCGCTCGGTGGGCTTCGCGCCGATCAAAGTCAATATGGTGGTGATGCGGGAGAACGCCGACGATATCGACGCCATGGTCGCCTTCTGCATGGAACGCGGCTTTGTCCTGCGCCTGATCGAACTCATGCCGATGGGCGACACCGCCCGGCGCATGGGCTACGTCGACCTGCAACCGGTCATCGCCCGCCTGCGCCAGCGTTTCGGCCTGGTCGACACCCTGATGCATGGCGGTGGCCCGGCGCGTTATCTGGGCACACCCGATGGCCGCTTCACGGTCGGTTTCATTACCCCTATCTCGCAGCACTTCTGCGAAACCTGCAATCGCGTGCGCCTGACCGTGGATGGCGTCCTGCACCTGTGCCTGGGCCAGGAAGAGCGTATGGACTTCCGCGTCCTGATGCGTGCTGGCGCTTCGGACGCCGATCTGGCCGATGCCATCCATCGCGCCATCGACCTGAAGCCGGAACGCCACGAATTTCGCGAACAGCCGCAAAAGCTGGTGCGTTTCATGAGCATGACCGGGGGCTGAGCCGGGCTAGCAGCCTGTCGTACTTTGGAATCGTCGGCTGCGAAACGACCGCAGCGGCCCCTTTTTCACCGGCATTTTTGCCCCATAGCCGGGCTATGGGGCGGCAAATCCGGCAAAGACTGGCCTCGCTGGGGCCGTTTCTCGCTATCGACGATTCCAAAGTCCGACAGGCTGCTAGACGCGGTCTCGGCATTGAGAGCCCCTGGTCCGCGCAGTAGAATCGCGCAAATTTTCGCAACAGGAGCCCTACGATGAACCCCTTCAGCAAATACAACCTGCCTCTCACCTTGGTCATCGCCCTGGCCGCCTGGGCCTGGATCGCCCTGTTTTCGGTGGTGCTGGGTTCGTTGTTCTGATTCCGCTGTCCACAAATAAAAAGCCCCGCGTCGCGGGGCTTTTTATTTGGCGAAAATCCGGCTCAGGCCGTTAACGCGGTGCGCATCTTCTGCAAGGCCTTGGCCTCAACCTGGCGTACACGCTCGGCGGAAATGCCATAAACGGCGGCCAGTTCATGCAGCGTGGCGGGGTTTTCTTCGTTTAGCCAGCGCGATTCAACGATATGCCGGCTGCGCGGATCCAGGCTGCCCAAGGCGCGGTGAAGGCCCACGGTGGCGAGCTGCTCGCGTTCCTTGTTCTCAATATGCTGGGTCGGCTCGGCATTCGGCGCGGCCAAGTAAGCGATCGGCGCGAAACTTTCCTCATCGTTATCCACACTCGGCTCCAGCGCCACATCCTGGCCGTACATCCGGATTTCCATTTCCCGCACATCCGCATGGCTAACCTTGAGAATGCGCGCCATTTCCTCGATGGCACTGTTGGAGAGGCTGCCGTCCGCCTTTTTCATGCTGCGCAGATTGAAGAACAATTTGCGCTGCGCCTTGGTGGTCGCCACCTTGAGCAAACGCCAGTTCTTCAGGATGTACTCATGCATTTCCGCCTTGATCCAGTGCACCGCAAACGACACCAGACGCACGCCGCGCTCCGGGTCATAACGCTTCACCGCCTTCATCAGGCCGACATTGCCTTCCTGGATCAGATCAGCATGGGGCAGGCCATAACCCAGATAACCCCGGGCAATGGCAACCACCAGACGAAGATGCGAAAGCACCAGTTGACGGGCAGCTTCGACATCCTGGTTTTCGCGGAAGCGCACCGCCAAATCATGCTCCTGCTCGGCGGTCAGCAACGGAAAACGGTTCACCGCCTGGATGTAGCTGTCCAGGCTGCCCAGCGTGGATGGGGTGGGAAAATCAAGCACGGTGGCGGTCATCTGCTTACTCCTTTAACTCAGGTCGATTGAATATTAGCACTCGCGTTGGCAGAGTGCTAAGAGCCAGAATAAATTCCTGAGTTTTTTGTCAACTTAATCGTTCTGCCGCAGGGCACGCCCCACCGCGAAGTAGGCGCCCAACCAGCCGAGGGCCGTCGAGAACAGAAGCAGGAGGGTGGTTTCCTGGAGCGAGAGGCCAGCCAGGTGGAATTGCGAGCCGTAGGCGGCGGCGACCTGGGCGACGCTGGCTTCCAGCAGGAGGCCGCCGGCCAGGACCAGCAGCCAGCCGGCCAGGCCGCCGGCCAGGCCCTGGATGCCACCGAAGTAGAGGAAGGGACGGCGGATAAAGCGGTCGGTGGCGCCAATCAGGCGGGCGACTTCGATTTCATCATTCTTCGCGTAGATCTGCAGGCGGATGGTGTTGGCAGTGATGGCGGCGAGTGCCACGCCGAGAACGACGATCAGCATGCCGACCAGGTCGCGGCCCAGTTGCATGAGCGCGGCCAGGCGCTTGATCCATTCGCTGTCCACCAACACCCGCTCGATATCCGGGTGGGTCTTGAGTTGCGCGGCGAGCGCTTCCAGGGCGGCGGGGGTGGTGTCTTTGGTGGTAAGCACCAGCGTGTGTGGCAGGGGATTTTCCGGTAGGCCCGCGGCGACTTCGGCAAGGCCGGCCACCTCCAGGCGTTTGATGCCGTCGGTTTTGCTGACGAACTGCACGGCCGCAACCTCGGCGCGTTTCCTCAGGCTGGCGGCCAGGGTTCGGGCGCGGGCTTCGTCCACTTCCTTGAAGAAGACGGTGACTTCCGCCTGTGGCTTGACGCCCCCGGCCGCGCGTTCCAGGTTGGCGAGCAACACATAGAGGCCGGCCGGCAGGCTGACCGCCACACCGATCACCAGGACGGTGAACAGGGTGGCGACCGGGGCGGCACGGAAGGTCTCAACGGCGATCTTGAGACTGTGCAGGTGGTGGGCGAGCCAGGCTTTCATCAGGAAACCAGTTTGCCGTAGGCCAGGGTGACCTTGCGGCCGCCGTAGCGGTGGATCAACGCCTGGTCGTGGGTGGAGATGATGAGGGTGACACCGACTTCGTTGAAGGCGCGGAACATGTCCATGATGTCGCGCGCATAGGCATCGTCCAGGTTGGCGGTGGGTTCGTCGGCCAACACCAGAGCGGGGCGGCTGACGATGGCGCGGGCGATGCACAGGCGCTGTTGTTCGCCGCCGGACAGGGTGATGGGGCGGGCGCGTTCCTTGTTGAGCAGACCCACTTTGTCGAGCGCGGCGCGCACCCGACGGGCGGCGTCATGGCCGATCACACCCTGGATATGCAACGGCATCAGCACGTTATCGAACACCGTGCGGTCATAAAGCAACTTGTGGTCCTGGAAGATCAGGCCGATGTTGCGGCGAAAGAAGGGCAGCGCCGGGCGCCTCATGCGGCCGACGTTCTGGCCGTTGACAATGATATGGCCGCTGGTGGGGCGTTCGATGGCGGCGATGAGTTTTAACAGGGTGCTTTTCCCGGCGCCGGAGTGGCCCGTGAGGAACACCATTTCGCCGGAGGCGATAGTGAGCGAAATGTTGGACAGCGCTTCGTGGCCGCCGGGGTAGCGCTTGGTGACTTCGGCTATTTCGATTAGCGTCTGAGCGGACATGGGCTTACCCGAACAGGGCGTCCACGAACTCGGCGACGCGGAAGGGTTGCAGATCCTCCAGGCCTTCGCCAATGCCAATGAAGCGCACCGGTATCGGTTGCCGGTTACCAAAACGCGCCGCCAGTGCCGCGATGACCCCCCCCTTGGCGGTGCCGTCCAGCTTGGTCATGACCAGGCCGGTCAACCCCAAGGCTTCGTCAAAGGCTTTCACCTGCATCAGCGCGTTCTGGCCGATGTTGGCGTCAAGCACTAGCAGCACTTCGTGCGGTGCGCTGGCGTCGGCCTTCTGGATCACCCGCTTGACCTTGCGAATCTCTTCCATCAGGTGCAATTGGGTCGGCAGGCGGCCGGCGGTGTCGGCCAGCACCACGTCGATGCCGCGCGCGCGCGCCGACTGGATGGCATCGAAGATCACGGCGGCGGAGTCGCCGGCCTGCGAGGAAATCACTTCCACGTTGTTACGCTTGCCCCACTCGGCCAGTTGTTCGCGCGCGGCGGCGCGGAAGGTGTCGCCGGCCGCCAGCAGCACGCTCTTGCCCTCGGCCTGGAAACGACACGCCAGTTTGCCAATGGTGGTGGTCTTGCCGGCGCCGTTGACCCCGGCCAGCATGATCACAAAGGGTTTGTTGCCGCGGGTGTCGAGCGGACGCTCCAGCGGCGCCATCAGGTCCACTAACTCGGCCTTGAGCGCATCGCGGAGCTGGCTGGCGTCAGCAAGGCGGTCGCGTTTCACGCGGCCGCGTAGTTTGTCGATCAGGCGCTGGGTCGCTTCGACACCGACATCGGCGGAAAGGAGGACCGTTTCCAGTTCCTCGAACACCCCCTCGTCAATCTTGGCGCCGACGCCGAACACGCCGGCAATCTGGCTGGCAAAGGTGTTGCGGGTGCGCGCCAGGCCAGATTTCAGGCGCTGTGCCCAGGACAGTTTTGGCGTGGAATCAGCTTCCGAGGGCACCTCGGTTGCCACCTCAGTTGCTGCCTCAGCGGCGGCGTTGGTGGAAACTGAGGCGGCAACCTCGGGCTGCGTCTTGCGGGATTTGAAGAAACCAAACACGGGGAATGTGCGTCAGAGGCTGCGTTATTAGCCTGGAAATTCTATCATGCGCCCCCCGTTACCCCGCCTTGGCTTGCCCCCCATGAAGAGATTGTTGATAACCCTGAGCCTGGTTTTTGCGGCTACAGCCCACGCCGAAATCGTCGAACAGACCCTCGCCAACGGCATGCGGGTCATCGTCAAGACCGACCGCCGCGCGCCGGTGGCGGTATCCCAGGTGTGGTATCGCGCCGGCAGCATGGACGAGAGCTACGGCACGACCGGTGTCGCGCATGTCCTGGAACACATGATGTTCAAGGGCACCCTGGACGTGCCGGCGGGCGAGTTCTCGCGCCGCATCGCCGCCGCTGGCGGCCGCGAGAATGCCTTCACCGCACATGACCACACCGCCTATTTCCAGACCTTGCAGAAGGACCGGCTGGAACTGGCGCTGAAACTGGAAGCGGATCGCATGGCGAATCTCTCCTTGTCCGCCGATGAATTCGCCAAAGAAATCCAGGTAGTCATGGAAGAACGGCGCTTACGCACCGAGGACAACCCGCAGGCGCGCCTGTACGAAGGGCTGATGGCCACGGCCTTCCAGGCACATCCGTATCGGCACCCGGTGATCGGCTGGATGGACGATCTCAAGAGCATGAATGTGGACGATGCGCGTGACTGGTATCAGCGCTGGTATGTGCCCAACAACGCCACCCTGGTGGTGGCCGGCGATGTCGACCCCACTCAGGTATTCGGCTGGGCGCGGCAGTATTTCGGCGCGCTGGCCGCGCGGTCGTTGCCGCGGCGCAAGCCGCTGCGCGAGCCCGAGCAGAATGGCGGCAAACAGGTGACGGTGAAGGCGCCGGCCAAGCTGCCGGTGGTGGCGCTGGCCTGGCAGGCACCGACCCTGGCCAACCCGGAAAAGGACAGTGATCCCTATGCACTGGAAATTCTCGCCGGGGTACTCGATGGCCATGCCTCCGCGCGGCTGAACCAGTCACTGGTGCGTGACCAACGTGTGGCCACCGAGGCCAGCGCCGGTTACGACCCCGTCGCGCGCGGCCCCGCCCTGTTCATGGTCGATGCGACGCCGGCCGAGGGCCACACGGTGGCGGAAGTCGAAGCCGCGTTGAAACAGGAAATCGCCCGCATCGTCCGCGACGGCGTCGGCGTTCAGGAACTCGCCCGGGTCAAAGCGCAAGTTTTGGCGAGCCAGGTCTACCAACAGGATTCCCTGTTCTACCAAGCCATGCTGATTGGCGAGTGGAGCACCGCCGGGCTGGATTACCGAGCGCGTGACACCCGTTTCCGCAAACTCAAGGAAGTCACGGCCGAACAGGTACGCGCGGTAGCCGGCAAATATCTGGTGGACAGCACACTGACCGTGGCGCGGCTCGACCCGCAACCACTGGATACCCACAAACCCGCCCACCAGGGCTTAGGAGGCCGCCATGCGAATTGAGCGCATTCTTTCTCTCAAGTTGTTCGCCGGGCCGCCCCAAGAACGACTTGGCCCCCGCGGGGGGCGGCTCGGGCGATTTTTCCGAGCCGGGGGCGCTGCTCTCCTCGCCACGCTGCTGCTGCCGCCGCAGGCCCTGGCCGGGCTCAACCTCCAAAACTGGAGCACGCCGCAGGGCGCGCGCGTCTATTTCGTGGAAAACCACGAACTGCCGATGCTGGATATCAGCGTCGATTTCGATGCCGGCAGCGCTCGTGATAGCCGCGAGAAATCCGGCCTCGCCAGCCTCACGCGCCATGCCATGACGCTGGGCGCGGGCACTTACGACGAGCGCGACATCTCGGAAAAAATGGCCGACGTGGGCGCTAATCTGGGCGGCCGCCTCGATGCCGACCGCGCCGGTTTCCAGGTGCGCACCCTCTCCGGCAAGGCGGAACGCGATCAGACGCTGGACTTGCTGGCCGCCATCCTGGCCGTGCCGCGCTTCGATGCCAGCATCCTGGAGCGGGAAAAAGCGCGCGTCATCGCCGCTTTACAGGAAGCTGAAACACTTCCCGAACACATCGGCGAAAAAGCCTTCCAGGCCGCGATCTATGGCGACCACCCTTATGCGCTAAACGAAAGCGGCGAAGTGGCGACGGTGGCGAAGCTAAGCCGCTCCGATCTGGTGGCTTTCCATCGCGCCTATTACCGGGCACACAACATGGTCATCGCCGTGATGGGCGACATCAACCGCGCGGAAGCGGAAGCCCTGGCGGAAAAGCTCGCCATGGGCCTGCCGCCTGGCGCCGCGCCCGCGCCCCTGCCGCCGGTCAAGGCAGTGAATGATGGCAAACCCGGTGGCAAACAACAGGTGATTCCCCATCACGCCACGCAAAGCCATCTGTTCATGGGCCTGCCTGGACTGCAACGCGAGGACGCCGATTACTTCCCGCTGTACGTGGGCAACTACATCCTTGGTGGCGGCGGCTTTGATTCGCGCCTGACCAAGGCCATCCGCGACAAGAAAGGCCTGGCCTACAGCGTCTACAGCTACTTCATGCCGATGCGCGAACTAGGGCCGTTCCAGATCGGCCTGCAAACCCGGCGCCAGGCGACCGACGACGCGGTGGATTCCGCCCGCGCGGAAGTCGAGCGCTACCTCAAGGAAGGCCCCAGCGAGGTCGAGCTGACCCAGGCCAAGAACAATCTGATCGGTGGCTTCCCCATGCGCATCGACAGCAACAAGAAGATTCTCGAATACCTGGCCATGATCGGCTTCTACCGGCTGCCGCTGGATTGGCTGGACACCTACACGGCCCGGGTGGACGCGGTGAGCCGTGACGACATCCTGCGCGCCTTCCGCGCGCGGGTGCGGCCGGCGGCGATGAGCACGGTGATCGTCGGTGGGCAGATTGACGCAGCGGGTAAATAACCGCGTCCGTATCATCGGCGGCGCCTACCGCGGCCGGCTGCTGTATTTTCCCGACCTGCCTGGCTTGCGGCCGACACCGGATCGGGTGCGGGAAACCCTGTTCAACTGGCTCGGCCAACGCCTCGATGAGTTGGTCTGCCTGGATGTTTTCGCCGGCAGTGGGGCGCTCGGCTTCGAGGCCGCCTCGCGTGGTGCCGCGCGCGTGGTGATGCTGGAACAGGAACGCCGCGCGCACGAGGCTTTGCTGAAAAATGCGCGGACCCTGGCGGCATCCGGTATCGAAGTGCTGCGCCGCGATGCGCGAAGCTACCTGGCACGGCCTGGTGAAGCCTATGACCTGATCTTCCTCGACCCGCCCTTTGCCAGCGATTTGTTACAAAGCACCCTTTCGCTCGCGGCGACACGTCTAGCGCCTGACGGTAGAATCTACGCCGAATCGCCCGCTCCGCTGGCGCCGCCTGGCATGATCGTGTTGCGCCAGGGCCGGGCGGGCCAATCCCACTTCTGTCTGTTGGAGATTGCTTGAAACGTGTGATCGTCTACCCCGGCACCTTCGATCCCGTCACCCGCGGGCATGAAGACCTGGTGCGGCGCGCGCTCAAGCTGTGCGATGAAGTCGTGGTGGCGGTGGCGGACAACGCGCCGAAGTCCCCTTTTTTCAGCGTGGACGAACGAGTCGAGTTGCTGAAACTGGCCCTGGCTGATCTGCCGAACGTGCGGGTTCAGCCGTTCACCGGGTTGCTGGTCGATTTCGTGCGCGGCGTCGGCGCCAACCTGGTGTTGCGTGGACTGCGCGCGGTATCGGACTTTGAATTCGAGTTCCAGTTGGCGGGTATGAATCGCCACCTGAACCCGGAGATGGAAACGGTTTTTTTGACGCCGGCGGAACAGCACATGTTCATTTCCGCCAGCATGGTGCGTGAAATCGCGCGGCTTCATGGCGATGTGAGGCCATTTGTACACCCCGAGGTGGCCAAGCGACTGGCCGCCAAATTCAGCAATTGATTCGATAGAGGAAAAGACGATGGCGCTGATGATTACCGACGAATGCATCAACTGCGACGTGTGCGAACCGGAGTGCCCGAATGGGGCGATCTCCCAGGGCGAGGATATCTACATCATCGACCCCAACAAGTGCACCGAGTGCGTCGGCCACTTCGACACGCCACAGTGTCGCGAGGTCTGCCCGGTGGATTGCATTCCGGTCAACCCCAGCTACGTGGAAGACAAGGATCAGCTTTACGTCAAGTACCAGAAGCTGACCGGCGAGAGCTGAAACGCCTGCCGCCACCCATAAAGAAAGCGCGGCTCGACCGCACTTTCTTTAACGTGGAACAAGCTCACGTTCCTCCTGTAGCGCCGGCTTCCAGCCGGCTTCGTGGGCCTAATCAGAAAGACGCCGGCTGGAAGCCGGCGCTACAAGTGCGACCGGTTTCATCAACCGGGGAATTCCTGGCCGCCATGACCGTTAGCCCCGCCAGGCTGCCCTCAGCTTCTTGCTGTCGGCGGCGCGGGAGGTTCCATCTGGAAGCGGTAGACATCCACGCTGGGCGTGGACTCCAGGCGTTTATCCACCTTGATGGTCTGCTTGCCCCGCACTGTCCTCACCTCGGCCGAAATATCCGGGCCGAAGGCGCTGGGCAGGGAGAGCAACATGGGGGCTTGGCGGGTAACCGGGTTAGGCAGCAATAACAGGCCAGGCCATTGGCGGCCGTTGTCGAGACGGCGCAATTGCACGGCGTCCGCCTGGGGCGCCAGAAGCTGCACGCCGAAATACACCTCACCCGCCGCGGGAATACGAAACCAGCGCACCAGGCCAATGCTCCAGGTGCAGTTGCCCTGGCGCATACCCACCACATCGCCGACCCGGATCTGCACGCCTTGGCCACTGTGGCGCAAGGCCAGGCCACCCATGCTGTCGTTCACGGTATTGCAGCGTAATGGAACCGGCGGCGCATCATGGCTGCCGCTGCCGTAGACAATGGCATCGCTGGCGGTGGGCGGAGAAATCAGGCTGTGCACCGACTTGAGGCCGAAGCTCACCTCGAATTCCCGCCCGTTCTGATGCCGGCGGCGCTGCGCCATGCGTTGCAGGGAAGCGCCCCAGTTGAGCTTGAGGCGGCGCAACATGGTGGCGTAGGCGGGGTCGCGCGCGGCCTCGGGCAGACCGAGTTTCTCGATGTCTTCCTGGCCGCGCAGGTGGCTGCTGAGCAGCGCCAGATGTTTGGCCAGATCGGTGGTGGTGAGCAACAAATCCCAGCGTGGGTTCATGGGATGCGGCTCGCGAGCGAGCGGCAGGGGCGGCGTGTCGGTGTTGACCTCGACCAGGAACAGGCCGGCCTTGCCCTTGGTAGATTCATTGGTGGGGTATAACTGCGCCAGATTGGCGTAGCGCGCGATGATGTCCTTGGCCCAGAGCAGTTCGCTTTGCGGAAAGTGATAGGGATCGGCCAGCGCCAGCAGCAGGGTGGCCAGATAGATCTGCTCCAGCGACAGCATGTGCTTGCTGCCCTCCGGCACTACCTCCTTGAGGCCATTACGCAAGGCATAGTTGTAAGTCTGGTGCATATCCACCCAGAGCCCGTGGGGGCAGGATTCGTGGGTTTCGTAGCAGACTTCCAGGACGGATTGCAAAGCCAGGAGGATGCGTTGCAGATAGCGCGGCAACGGATTGCCACCAAACAGGTGGAAGCGTTTGCCGGTCCAGTCCAGCGTCAGCGCCTTGTAACAGTCGGCGGTTTCCAGTAGCAGGCGTTGCGCCAGTTCCGCGTTGTGGCGTTGTTTGGCCGGCAGGGGGAGGGAAACCGAGCCGTATTGTTCGCGCAGTGAGCCGGTCACCTCCTCCACCACGGGATCGAGGCGCTCCATCACCTTGGCGCGCGCATCGTGGGAAACCCCGGCACGATTGAGGGTAGCCAGGTAATCGGCCAACTCCTCCCCCGCCTGGGTGGGGTTGGACATGGGCAAGCGCAAAACCCACGCGTCAACTTGCCTGGGTTTTGACTCCACGTTTATAGTGCGCGCCGGCTCACGAGCGGGCAGGACGAATCTGGGTTGCATTTGTTCCCGTAACTCCTACGAGGGAATTCAGCGCTGAGCAGCAAGCGCCTCGAACGGCGGCATTCTACCTTCGGGGGGAATGGCCCAGAACGGCAATTTTCCCCAGTTCACCGAGAACGACGATGCATCTGATCGAAAAGGTTTTTGAGGGCTTGCTCTGGCGCAGCCGCTATGTGGTGCTTTTTGCCGTGGTGGCGAGCATGGCCGCCGCTTTCGCCATCTTCTACATGGCCACGGTAGACGTGGTCTATCTGGTTTCCCACATTCTCCACTACTCCGACCCGGACCTTGCCGCCGAAGCGCGCAAGGCCTTGCATGACGAGACCATCACTCACGTGGTGGAAGTGGTGGATGGCTACCTGCTGGCTACGGTGATGCTGATTTTCGGCCTCGGCATGTATGAGTTGTTCATCAGCGACATCGACGAAGCGCAGCACAGCAAGGCATCCAGCGCCATTCTGGTAGTCCGCAGCCTGGACGACCTGAAACAACGCCTGGCCAAGGTGATCATCATGATCATGATCGTCACCATCTTCGAGTTGGCGCTAAAGCTAAAAGTAGGCAGCGCCCTTGACCTGCTCTATCTGGCCGGCGCGGTGGCGCTGATCGGCTTGGCGCTGTACCTGACCCATGCCGCCGACGGACACGGCGGACAGCCCGCCGGGCACGACCTAAAATCCCACTGAACCCTCGCGAGACCGCCCGGTCTCATTCATTTTTTTGGACATGCCCATGAGCTCGCGTCTATGTGTCTTTATTTTTCTACTCACCAGCGCCTTTGCCGCCCAGGCCTTCTCCTTCACCGATAGCAAGGGCAAGGCCCAGAGTCTGGAGAAATACAAGGGCAAGTGGGTGTTGGTGAACTTCTGGGCCACCTGGTGCCCGCCCTGTCTGGCGGAAATTCCCGACCTGGTCACCCTGCATGAAAACAAGAAAAACAACCTGGTGGTGATCGGCGTGGCGATGGATTACCGCGACCCCAAAGAGGTGTTGGAGTTCGCCGAACAGATGATGATTTCCTACCCGATGGTGCTGGGCAACTACAAACTCGCCACCCAGGTCGGCAACGTTCCCGGCCTACCCACCACCTACCTGTACAACCCAAAGGGCAAACAGGTGGCCTATAACGTCGGCGCCATCACCCGCGACGCCATCGAACGCTACATCCGCGGCAAAAAATGAAGACGCCCATGGGCTGGCTCGCCCTTGCGCTCACGCTCACGCTCGCCGTCCCGCTCCAGCCGGCCCTGGCCGAAGCGCGCGATCCGATGAGCCATTTTTTCATGTCCAAGATGGGCGATTTCAAGGAAGAGCTCGCCACCGCCAAACAAGAAGGCAAGGCCGGCGTGCTGATCATGTTCGAAATGGAAGAGTGTCCATTCTGCGCGCGCATGAAGGGCACCGTGCTCAATCAATCCGAAGTGCAGGACTGGTTTCGCAAGCACTTCCTCATCTACACGGTGGACGTAAAAGGCGGCACCGACATGACCGACTTCCAGGGCAACGCCACCACCGAAAAAGCCTTCGCCCTGGCCAACCGGGCGCGCGCCACCCCCACCTTCCTGTTCTTCGACCTGGAAGGCCGCCTTGTTACCCGCTTCACTGGCGCCACACAGACGCCCGAGGAGTTCCTGCTGCTTGGGCGTTATGTGGTGGAAGGCGCCTACAAGACGCAACCGTTCAATATTTACAAGCACCAGGCCAGCAAACGATGACCGGCTGGCTGCTGATTCTGGCGGCCGTCGCCAGTACCGCTCTGGCCATCGAACCCGCACCCACCCTCACCCTGGAAGCGGTGCTGGCACAAGCCGAGGCGCCGCACCCCGACCTCGACCTCGCGCGCGCCCAGCAGGCCGCAGCCTTGGCCGAGCAACGACTCGCCGAGAGCCTCAACGACTTCCATGTCACCCTGGAAGGGGCGCTGCGCGGCGGCCGCAACGGGGCCTATAACGACCGCTTCCATCCCGACCACCAGGCCCGCCTCAACGCTCGCAAGACGCTGTTCGATGCCGGTCGCCAGGAAACCGGGCGGGCCGCCGCGCGGTTTGATGCCGCCGCGAGCGGCCTGCAATTGCTCGACACCCGGGCGCTACGCCGCCTCACCCTGATGGCGCAGTTCTTCGCCGTGCTCCTGGCCGACATGCAATACGCCGCCGAAACAGAATTCATGGCAACCGCCTACGTCAGTTGGGACAACGCCCGCGATCGCCAGGCCATGGGCCAGATGGCGCAATGGGAACTGGCCGAACTGGAGGCGCGTTACCTCGACAGCCGAACCCGGCGCAATGGCGTCCTGCGCCAATTGCGCGACCAACGTATGCAACTCGGCCTCGCCCTTAACCGCACCGGCGCCGCGCAGGAAGAACTGATCGACCCCAAGCTCGCCGGCAACGAACGCCCGCTGCCGGAATTGGCGCTGCTGCTCGACCACATGCTGGCACATAACCCGCGCCTGCTGGCGCAGAAACAAGGGCTGACCGCCGCGCAAAGCCGCATCGCGGGGGTGCGCGCCGACAACCGCCCCAGCCTGGAATTCGAGGCCGAAGCCGCCGCCTGGAGCCGCGAAGCCAGCACCCGCGACGATCTGCGCGCCGGCCTCAATTTCGTCTGGCCGCTGTGGCAGGGCGGCCGCGTCGATGCCCGCATGGCGCGCGAACAGGCTACCTTCCAGGAACGCCAGGCTCGGCATGACAAATTGCAACAGGAACTGCGCCAGGCACTGGCTGACACCTGGGAAGAAATCCAGGTTCTGCGTGAATCCGAACGGCGCGGCAGCGAAGCCAACGCGGTTTACCGTGATCTCGCCCTGGAAAAAGCGCGTGCCGAGTATGAAATGGAACTCAGAACCAACCTGGGGACGAGCATGGCCGAAACCCAGTCAGCCCGATTGCGCCGCCGCGCCGTCGAATACCGCCTGGCGCTCGCCCTGGCGCGTCTGGAAGCCCTGCTGGGAACACCGCTCGAAACGGTGAAAGTGGAGGAAAGGAAATGATGCTTCGCACCTTGTCGCTGGCCCTGGTCGCGGGCAACGCCCTGGCCCTGGACCTTCCCGCCACGCTCGACTGGTCCGGCCGCGTCAGCCTCACCCTGCCGGTGGCTGGTGTGATCGAACAAGTTAACGTCCAGGCGGGGCAAACGGTAAAGAAGGACACCCTTCTTGCCACCCTCAACCCCACCTTGTTCAAGGCCGGTGTGGCGGAAACGCGCGCCGATCTCGACCGCCTCATCCAGGAAGAAGCCGACGCCACCCGCGACCTCGATCGGGTCAAGGAGCTGTATGCGCGCACCGTCTCCTCCACCACCGAACTCGACGCCGCCAAGCTGCGCCACGCTCGCGCCCTTCGACGCCGTGATCCTGGCCCGTTACGGCGAACCCGGCCTGGTCATCACCCCCCCCTGCCAGCCCGCCGCCGTCATCAGTCTCGCCCGCGCCGACGAATGGCTGGCCCGCGCCACGCTGGACCCCGCCCAGACGGCCGGCGTGCGCCTCGGCGCGGACGCCAGCGTACAAATCGCCGGTCAGACCGTGCGCGGGCGCGTGCGCGCCGTTACCGCCCTCGCGGCCGGCCGCGTCCTCCTCGATGTCGCCATTCCCCGCTCCGCCGGCACCTACGCCGGCCAAACCGCCAGCATTCGCCTTCCCTGAACGATCCAAATAGGAAAGGCTATTTGTTGAGTTATTTACTCAACCATTATCCATCCCTTATACTTCGCACACCCCGCATACAGGAAACCTGCCATGAGCACCTGCGATTCGGTCTGTGAGACCGCCGCCCCCTGCCCCACCACGCAATCCATCGCCGACGTCCAGAGCTATCCGGACTCGCGCAAGATCGCCATCGACAAGGTCGGCATCAAGGCCATCCGCCACCCGATCAAGGTGCTCGACAAGACCGGCGGTGCCCAGCACACCATCGCCACTTTCGGCATGTATGTGTATTTGCCGCACCACTTCAAAGGGACGCACATGTCCCGCTTCATCGAAATCCTCAACAGCAACGAACGCGAGATTTCAGTGGAATCGTTTGAGCACATGCTGCGGCAAATGGTGGCGAAGCTGGAGGCGGAATCCGGCCACGTCGAGATGAACTTCCCCTACTTCGTCAACAAGAAGGCGCCGGTGTCCGGGGTGGAAAGCCTGATGGATTACGACGTGACCTTCATCGGCGAGATCAAGGATGGCGTGTATCTGCAAACCATGAAGGTACTGGTGCCCTGCACCAGCCTGTGCCCCTGCTCCAAGAAGATTTCCCAGTACGGCGCCCACAACCAGCGTTCCCACGTCACCATCACGGTGCGCACCAACAGCTTCGTGTGGATCGAGGAGATGATCGCCGTCGCCGAGGAAAACGCTTCCAGCCAGGTCTACGGCCTGTTGAAGCGCCCGGACGAGAAGTACGTGACAGAAAAAGCTTACGAGAACCCGAAATTCGTGGAAGACCTGGTCCGCGATGTCGCCGCCGCATTAAACCTGGACGAGCGCATCGACGCCTATGTGGTGGAAGCGGAGAACTTCGAATCCATCCACAACCACTCGGCGTATGCCCTGATTGAGCGGGACAAGGCCGTCAACGCCTGACTCTAAGTTCTCTTTCCCGCCTCCGGGGTCGCTTCCCAGCTGCGCGGGGTGCCGGCTCCGCCCCGCGGCGGTTTACTTCGAGTCCATCCACAACCACAGCGCCTATGCGTTGATCGAGCGGGACAAGGCGAAAGCCTTGTAGCGCTTACGTAGCGCCGGCACCTCTGCCGGCGCTACGGAGCACGCAACAGCTTTATATCCGCCAGCGCCCTATTCACCACCGGCTCGATCTTGCGCCGCATGAGGGAGCCAATGGCGGTGCTGCGGGCGAAGATGGGAGCGACCACCGCATCGCTCAGGCGCGCCAGGTTGGCGGCGGCTTCCAATTGGGGTTCCAGCTTCTGGCAGACGTTCATGCGCGACTCGCTCCCCGTTCCACCCGAACCGAAATAGCGGCCGATGGCATTGAGGGCGCGGTTGACCACTTCCTGGGTTTCCGGCCGCTCCAAAATTTCCGCGGCGGCGGCGAGGAAGGTCTGGCCCTGGGCTTCCAGCGCGCGCGCCAACGTAGTCGCGGCGGAATCGCCTGCTGCGAGTAGGGGAGCCAGATCGGCTTTGATCGTATCGGCATCGGCGCGCGCCGGTAAGGGCAGGGGTAGTGCTTGAGGGACGTCCCAACCCGCCACTTCGAGAAACGCCACGTAATGCGTGTTGACGTGCTTGCCACGGCGCCAGATGGCCTCGCGATTGTCCTGGGATAGCGAGCCGCTATAGAGCAGGACGAGAACGGTATCCATGATGTCCCGATGCGCGTCCTGCAGGAACGGCAGGTGTTCAACCAGAAAATCGACCAGCACCGGCCCCATCGTGCCTTGCGCCACCTTTTCCCGGGAGAGCATCAGCCGCGCATTCTCGATGGACGGCATGGCCCACCAGGCGTAGCGCGCGAGCTCATCGCCGAGGGCGGGAGAATGCACCACCGCGACCACCGCCTCGGGTTCGCCGGTGAGCAACAGGCGCCCGAGGTTGAGTCCTTCCATCTGTCCATGCCGGGTCCAGCGTGAGAGAAATACCGGGTAGCCGCCCGGCGAACCGAGCGCGTGGCCGGAGAGCAATTCGCGGACATGCCGCAAGTATTTGTCCAGGCGGCAGTTGGGGCTCAAGGGAATGCTGGCTTCGCCCTGGTCGGTGAGGGCATGCAGCGTCGGGCTGGCCTCGGCTTCCTCGATCCGCACCGCCTTCAAATTCTGGGCGAGGAGGACTTGCAGGCGAAAGCTATCTTCGGGGGAAAGGTCGTCGTTCATGGTTGTAGCGCCAGCGCCTCGCCGGCGCTACATCAACCTGCCAATTTCTCGAAGCAACGGGCGGCGGCGGCGAGCGTCTCGTCGATGTCGGCGTCCGTATGCGCGGCCGAGACGAAGCCGGCTTCGAAGGCGGAGGGCGCGAGGTAGATGCCTTCCAGCAGCATCAGGTGGAAGAAGCGGTTGAAGCTGTCCTTGTCGCTGGCCATGACTTCCGCATAGGTCGTGGGTGGCGTGGCGCGGAAGTAGAGGCCGAACATGCCGCCCACAGAGTCGGCGCAGGCATAGACACCGGCGTCAGTCGCGGCGCGGGTGAAGCCGTCCACCAACCGCTTCGTCTTGGCCGTCAGCGCCTCGAAGAAACCGGGCACGGAAATCTTGTCCAGGGTTTTCAGGCCGGCGGCGACCGCCACCGGATTGCCGGACAAGGTGCCGGCCTGATACACGGGGCCGAGCGGCGCGAGCTGGTCCATGATCTCGGCGCGGCCGCCGAAAGCGCCCACCGGCAGGCCGCCGCCGATCACCTTGCCCAGGGTGGTGAGGTCGGGGGTAATGCCATAGAGCCCCTGCACGCAACCTCTGCCCGCGCGGAAGCCGGTCATCACCTCATCGAAAATCAGCACGGCGCCATGTTTCGTGCAGTTTTCGCGCAGGGCTTCGAGGAAACCCGCCTTCGGCTTGACCAGGTTCATGTTGCCGGCCACCGCCTCGACGATGATGCAGGCGATCTCATCGCCCTTTTCCGCGAACACCCGGTTGACCTGGGAGAGGTCGTTGTAATCCAGCACCAGGGTGTGGCCTGAGCAGTCGGCCGGCACGCCGGCGGAACTGGGCTGGCCGAAGGTGAGCAAGCCCGAGCCGGCTTTCACCAGCAGGCTGTCGGCGTGGCCGTGGTAACAGCCCTCGAACTTGATCAGGGTGGAGCGGCCGGTATAGCCGCGCGCCAGGCGGATCGCGCTCATGGTAGCTTCGGTACCGGAACTGACCAGGCGCAATTTCTCCAGGCTGGGCAACATGCTGACCAGTTTTTCCGCCATCACCAATTCCAGTTCGGTGGGCGCACCGAAGGAGAGGCCCAGCGCAGCCGTCTCCTGCACCGCGCGCACCACATCCGCATCGGCGTGGCCGAGGATCAGCGGGCCCCAGGAGCCGACGTAGTCCAGGTAAGACTTGCCGTCGGCATCCCAGACCCGGCTACCGACGCCCTTGGTGAAAAAGCGCGGCGTACCGCCCACGGAACGGAAGGCGCGCACCGGCGAATTGACACCGCCGGGAATGACTTTCTGGGATTGTTCGAACAACTGGTCATTACGGGAATTCATGATTTTTCCTCAAAAAGCTGAATGAATTGTCTGGTTGCCGCTGCGGGGTCGGCGGCGTCGTAGAGCGCGGTAATCACCGCCAGCACTTCCGCGCCCGCCGCCAACAACAGGGCCGCATTATCCAGGGTGATGCCGCCGATGGCACAGAGCGGCAGGTCGATTTCCGCACGCACCGTTTCCAGCAACGCGGTATCGGCGCGCCGCGCCAGCGGCTTGGTAAAGGAGGCAAAAAAACTGCCGAAGGCGAGGTAATCGGCGCCAGCCCGCGCCGCGCTCCGCGCCAGGTTCAGACTCTGGTAGCAGGTGGCGCCAAGGATGGCGGCACTTCCCAGACGCTCGCGCGCGGCGGCGAGTTCACCGTCATCCTCGCCCAGATGGACGCCGTCGGCCTCGGCGAACAGGGCGAGTTCGACGTCGTCGTTAATGATGAGTAGCGCATTGAAGCGCCGTGTCAGGCCGCGCAAGGCGACCGCTTGTTCCTGTCGGTGGCGGTCGCTGGCGGCCTTGTTGCGGTATTGCAGAATCCGGCAGCCAGCCGCCAGGATGGCTTCCGTGGCGGCGAGCAAACGGCGAGTTTCGGCCCAGTCGGGAGTGATGGCATAAAGCCCCTGCAACCTGAACTCCGCGCCAGCGGTGCTCGAACCTCCCCTTTCCCGCGGGCGGGAGATACCGAAGGGTAGGGGCTTTATCAGGGACCTGGGGTGAGGGGGCACGTCACGCCTCTTCATCGTCACCATGCACCCAGTACATGCGATCCGGAATGAACTGGCCCATGCCCGGCCGATAGGCGTGTTTCAGGGTCTGCCAGGTGTAGGCCTGCGCCTCTTTCGCCGCCTCGGCGACATCCTGGCCGAGCGCGAGAAAGCCGGCCAGCGCCGCCGCCAAAGTGCAACCGGAACCATGATAGGAGCCAGGCAGGCGCTCCCAGTTCTGGCGATGCACTACGCCGCGCGTGTTATAGAGGGTGTTCACCACTTGCGCGCCCTGCTCGTGGGCACCGGTGATCAGCACGAATTCACAGCCCAGGTCGATCAGGCGGCGCGCGCAGTCGGCCAGTTCGAGCGTGGCCTCGGAATCGGCCTCCGTGTCTTCCTCCTCTTCCTCCGCCAGGCGGCGCGCCTCGATGCTGTTGGGCGTGAGCACGGTGGTCTGCGGCAGCAACAGGTCGATCAGGGCACTCATCAACGCCTCGTTGGCCAGCGGATCGCCGCGCCCGGAAGTCAGCACCGGGTCGAGCACCAGCGGGATGTCGGGGTAGTCGGACACCACCTCGGCGATGGCGGCGACGGCCTCCACACTGCCGATCATGCCAATCTTGATCGCCGCCACCGGCATATCTTCCAGCACGCTGCGCGCCTGATCGGCGATCCACTCGGCCTCCATCGGAAAAAAGTCATCCACCCCAACGGTATCCTGCACGGTGACGGCGGTGACCACGGAGAGCGGATGGCAACCCAGGCTGGCGAGAGTGAGAATATCGGCCTGAAGACCGGCACCGCCGGTCGGGTCGGTGCCGGCGAAAACCAGCACGATCGGCGGGGGGGGGGTGGAAAACGAGGTGGAAACTGAGGCGGACATGCTTGGCGTTATCGGATTGGCGGGTCAGAATGCGATCTTATTACATAAGTACTGACCTGCTTTGCCGATGGAATATCGAACCTGGATGTGCCTGCTCTGTGGTTACCTTTATGACGAGGCCAAAGGCAGCCCGGAGGAAGGCATTCCCCCCGGCACTCGTTGGGAAGAGGTGCCGCTCAACTGGACCTGCCCCGAGTGCAGCGCCCGCAAGGAAGACTTCGAGATGGTGGCAATTTGAGTCGCATCCATCCATAATGGCCGCCGCCGCGTCCCGTTCGCTCCCGGGAGGAGCCAGAGGGGAGCCGTAACGAAGGAGGAAATACATGCGCTGGATCATCACCACGCTCATCACCTTGTTGGCCACCACTACGGCCATCAATGTCCATGCAAGGGAAGAACTGCTCTTCAACGTCACCCTGGATTACGACCAGGAACGTGACCACATCGCTACCCAGAGCGTTTTCAATGACCTCGCCAGGTTTATCGCCGGCGCCATCGGCCGACCGGTGAAGCTGGTCATGACCCAGAACGCCGAGCGGGTCGGCGAACGCATCCGCACCAACACCTTCGCCATGCTGCTGGCCCCCGCGCAACTGGTCGGCCTGGCCATGCGCAATGGCTATACGCCGGTCGCGAAGACCGAGAAAAACACCCGCCTGGTTCTGGTTGCGCGCAAGAGCGCCAACATCAAATCTCTCGAAGGCGCGCGCGGCAAGCGCATCGCCCTGCCGCATCAGGAATCCCTGGTGAGCTACCTGTTCAAGGGTGAAATGAATGCCATGGGCCTGTCGCCCTCCACCTATTTCAGCCGCACCATGCACATGAACCAGTACGGCGCCGTGCTCTATTCGATGGACATCGGCCAGGCCGATCTAGCGGCGATGAAAGAAGACGTCGCTCGCGACTGGATTGCGCGCGACCAGAACGCCGTGCTGGTCAAGACCTTCACCCAGGTTCCCGCCGCTGGCGTGGTGGTGAGCGACAAACTGGATGGCGCAGTGAAAGACAAGATTCGCTCCGCCTTCACCCAACTCGACAAAGACCTGGAACACCGTCTGAACAAGGTCAAGTTCGGCAGTTTCGACCCCGCCGACAAGACCGACTTCGAGTACGTCTCCACGCGCGGCTTCTACACCCCGGAAACCCTGCCTGGCGCCAGCATCGTCACCGCCGAGCAGGCCAATAAACTCATGGCCCAGGGCGTACCCTTGTTCGACGTACGGCCGCCGGCGCATCGCCGCAATGGTTTCATTCCCGGCTCGGTCAGCGTGCCCTACGAATTGAATAGCCCCAAGGAAGTCGATTACGACGACAGCGTGGACCACTTCGATCTATCCAAGCTACCCAAGGACAAGAATGCACCCATGATCTTCCAGTGCAATGGTGCTGAATGCTGGTTCAGCTACAAGGCCTCGCGCTATCTGGTCAAGCGCGGCTACCAGCGAGTCTACTGGTTTCGCACCGGCCTGCCAGCCTGGAAAGCGGCGGGCTATCCGGTAAAACAAGGCTCCTGACCTGAACTCCATGAACCTGGAGAGCGGAGTGGACAATAGCAACGATCTGGCTGGCACCAAGGTGATGGTAATCGATGACAGCAACACCATTCGCCGCAGTGCCGAAATCTTCCTGTTGAAAACGGGGTGTGAAGTGATCCTGGCGGAGGACGGATTCGACGCCCTCGCCAAGATCGCCGACCACCACCCCGAAGTTATCTTCGTGGACATCATGATGCCGCGCCTGGATGGCTACCAGACCTGTGCGCTGATCAAGAAGAATGCCCGCTTTCGCGATACCCCGGTGATCATGCTGTCGAGCAAGGATGGCCTGTTTGACCGGGCGCGTGGCCGCATGGTCGGCTCGGATGAATACCTGACCAAGCCTTTCACCAAGGACACCCTGCTCGATGCCGTGCGCCGGCATCGCGCGCGGACCAGTTGATCGCCCGCCTGATTACACAAGCCAAGCAGAACACCATGCCGATAAAAACGATCCTGGTCGTGGACGATTCGCCCACCGAGCGTTGTTTCCTGACTGATCTCCTGCGCAAGAACGGCTTTGAAATTGTCGCCGCGGAAACCGGCGAGGAGGGCGTCGCCAAGGCCAAACTGGAGAAACCCGATCTGATCCTGATGGATGTGGTCATGCCTGGCCTCAATGGCTTCCAGGCCACCCGGATGCTCGCGCGCGACCCGGCTACCCAGCGCATCCCGGTCATCATGTGCACCACCAAAAGCCAGGAAACCGACCGCGTCTGGGGGTTGCGCCAGGGTGCCATCGACTATCTGGTCAAACCCATCGTGGCCGCGGAGTTGCTGGCCAAGGTCAAGGCGCTGGGCCAGTAGCCGACAAGGCGAATCTATGAGGGACAAACAAAGCCTCCGGGACTTTCAGGCCCAGCTCGCGGAAAAACTCAAGGCCGCGCAAACGGCTACCGGCCCGTCTTCCAAGCTGGGCTTCATCGCCGGTGGCCGCCATTGGCTAGTCAGTCTGGAGCAGATCAACGAAGTCGTGACGGTGCCGGAATTGCTCGCCGTACCCTGGGCACAACCCTGGTTTTCCGGCGTCGCCAGCGTGCGCGGCGCGCTCTATGGCTGCACCGACCTGGGCGCTTTCCTGAAGTTGTCGGGGGCGCTACCGCGGGGCGAAGCGCATCTGCTTCTGGCGCATCCCCGTTTTGGCGTCAACGCCGCCTTGCGCATCGAACGTACCCTCGGCCTTCGCGCCGTCGATGGCCTGCTATCCGAGCCGGCGCCGGACACTGCATCGCCCTGGGTTAGCGCGCACTGGCGCGGCCTTGATGGGCAGGTATGGGCGGAACTCAACCTGGAAAAACTGGTTGCGGCTCCCGTCTTCCTGGAAGCGGGTTTGTAAATGGACTTCTCCGCCTGGGCGGGGAGGGTGAAGGATCTGGAGGGAACTAGACAATGGCAATGAACAAGCCGCAACGCGATATCGCTAAAATTTTCGGCAACCTCGGCAACCGCCTGGGCCCACGCGTAGCCACCTTGATGAATCGCTGGATGGCGCTGGACCCATCGCGCCTGCCGTTACTGGGCAAGCTCCCGGCGGAACAACGCCTCCCGGCCGTGGTGGTGGTGTTGCTGGGCTCCCTGCTGTTGGCCACGCTGTTGATGATCTGGTACACGGTGCAGGTGGGCAATCGCGCGCAATATGTGGAAATTTCCACCCGCTTGCAGATGCTCTCGCAGCGTTACAGCAAGACCGCGCAACAGGCGGTGCTGGGCAACAAGGCCGCATTCAGGCAATTGGACGAAAGTCGGCAAGCCTTTGCCGATGGCCTCGTCACCCTGATCGACGGCGGCGCCGGCATCCCCTCCTCACCGGGTTCCATGCAGGGCGAACTGGGTGAGCTGAAAAAACGCTGGGAGGTGTCGAAAAAAGACATTCAGGCACTGGTCACCCAGCAGGACACCCTGGTCACCCTGGGCCGCTCCCTGGCCGAGATCAACCAGCGCAACTCGGAGCTGCTTGACCTGGCCGAGCAGGTGATCGCGCTGCTGCCGGCCGAATCCAAGAAACAGCTTGCCTTCGCCAACCAGCAGGCCTTGTGGACCCAGCGCATGGCGAAGAACGCCAACGCACTGCTCTCCTCCGACCAGATCAACCCGGAAACCGCCTACCAGTTGGGCCAGGACGTGCGCAGCTTCCGCGAGGTATTGCGGGGGTTGATCGACGGCGGCGGCGCTATCGGCATCGTTGCGGTGTCCGATGCCGACGCGCGCGAGCGATTGCTGGAACTACGCGATGTGTTCAATGCCTTCGAGAAGCAGGTCGACAGCATTCTCAAAAACATGCCGCAACTGGTGGAAGCCAAGCGCGCAGGGCGCGAGCTGTTCGACGAATCGGAAAAGCTGCTCGCCCTGACCCAGCAGATCACCGCTCGCTATCAGGCGATGGGCGCCGGCATCTCGCTGTTCCTGGCGGTCGTGTTCGCCTTGATCGCCCTGGCCGCGCTGCTGGTACTCGGCGTGCTCAACGTCGGTGAGGCGCGCCGCCATGCGGAGGAAGCCGCGCAGGAAAACCAGCGCAACCAGGAAGCCATTCTGCGGTTGCTGAACGAAATGGGCGACCTGGCCGATGGCGACCTGACCGTGCAGGCCACGGTGACGGAAAACATCACCGGCGCGATCGCCGACTCGGTCAACTACGCCATCGAAGAACTGCGTCTGTTGGTGCAGGGCATCAACCGCGCCTCCGAACAGGTCACCCAGGCGGCGTCCGAAGCCCGGGCCAGTTCCGACGAACTGCTCGCCGCCGCCGAACGCCAGTCGCGCCAGATTACTGAAACCAGCGAAGCGGTGAGCCAGATGTCCGCTTCCATCGTGCAAGTGTCGCGGAACGCCGCCGACTCCACCCGCGTGGCTGAACAATCGCTGGCCACCGCCCGCAAAGGGGGCGACTCGGTGCGCAGCGCCATTGTCGGCATGGAGTCGATCCGCAACCATATCCAGGAAACTTCGAAGCGGATCAAGCGGCTCGGTGAATCCTCCCAGGAGATTGGCGGCATCGTGGACCTGATCTCGGACATTACCGAACAGACCAACGTGCTGGCGCTGAACGCCGCGATCCAGGCTGCCGCGGCCGGCGAAGCGGGGCGCGGCTTCACGGTGGTGGCGGAAGAAGTGCAGCGCCTGGCGGAGCGCTCTGCCCAGGCGACGCGACGCATCGGAGCCATTGTCAAGACCATTCAGAGCGACACCCAGGACGCGGTGAATGCGATGGAAAACTCGACCCAGGGCGTGGTGGAAGGCACCGTGCTGTCCGATGCGGCCGGCCACTCGCTGGCCGAGATCGAGTCGGTTTCGGATGACCTGGCGCATCTGATTCAACGTATTTCGGACGCCACCCAGGCACAGACCGGCACCGCCCAGCAGATCGCCGACAGCATGCGCGAGATTCTCGCGGTCACCGGCCAGGCCTCTGAGGGCGCACGCCGCAGCGCGGCGTCGATCGGTCAGTTGTCCTTGCTGTCCGATGAATTGAAAGTTTCGGTTTCGGGTTTCAAGCTGTGACCGCGCAAGGAGAACAGGCATGAGCGACGAGACGGAGTTCGACCTGGGGTCGCTCACCTGGGTCAAGGCGGAACTGGACCAGGCGTTGCAGGCCGCGAAAAAAGCCCTGGCGGAATGGAACGGCAGCGACACCACCCCATTGAAAAGCGCCGCCGCGCATTTGCACCAGGTCTATGGCGCCCTGCAGATCGTGGATCTGCGCGGCCTCTCCCTGCTTACCGCGGAAACCGAACGCCTGCTCTCGGACATGGCCGACAAGGTCGATCTACGCGACGCCAAGGCTCTGGAAACCATCCTGCGCGCGGTCGACGCCATCCAGTCCTACCTAGACGGTCTCATGGGCGGCGCCCCGAACATCGAAATGAAGCTCGCTCCGCTCTACCAGGAGGTCATTCTGCGACGGGGTGGCGAGCCCCCCGCTCCGAGCGAGTTGTTCTACCCGGACACCCAGGCGCGCGCCATCCGCGCCGAGCCGGAATTGCCGCTGGACGACGCCACCCGCGCCCACGCCATCCGCAAAGCGCGTGCCCTGTATCAGAAAGGCCTGCTGCAATTCCTGCAGAACCACGAAGCGACTGCCGGACTGATGCAGATGGACCAGGCCGTGCGCGCGGTCGAACAGCTTGCCCCCGGACCGGCCCAATATACCTTCTGGTGGACCGCCACCAGCCTCATGGAACTGCTGCGCCGCAATGGCGCCCCCAGCGATTTCTGGCTCAAGCGCCTGTGCGGCCGCATTGACCTGCAAATGCGCCGCCTGATGGAAGGCTCGCGCCAGCTCGCCGAGCGCCTGTTCCGCGACGTGCTCTTCTACGTCGCTCAGGACGGCAGCCCCAGTGGCCGTAGCGCGGAAGTACGCAACCTGTTCCAACTGGAACGTTATCTGCCACCCCAGGCCGGCAGCGACCTGGCAGCGGCGCATTTGCCCCATCTGAACAATCTGCAGGACAGCCTGGCGAGCGCCAAGGACCATTGGATGCGCTACTGCGCGGGCCGCGCGGAAAGCCTGGGACCCTTCCAGAACGCCGCCCTGGCCCTGTTCGAGAGCAGCACACGCCTGCCCAACGGCGCCCTGCAATCCCTCGCCCGCATCATCCAGGCCGTGGCCAAGCGCCTGCCCGGCGCCGCCGACGCCAGCGAGAACGAAGCCCTGCAACTGGAAATGGCGACTGCCCTGCTGCTCGCGCAAAACGCCATCGACCACTTCGCGCATCTCGGCCCCGAGTTCGAGCGCCAGAGCGACACCCAGGCGATGCGCCTGCAAGCCGCCATCGACACGATGTTCGACACCTCGCGTATTCCGCAAGTGGATCTGCTCGACCAGTTCTCGCACGCCGCTCAGGAAAAACTGGTCCTGGCCCAGGTCACCCAGGAAATCCAGGCCAACCTCAACCAGGCCGAAGACATCCTCGACCAGTTCTTCCGCGATTCGACGCAGCGCGGCAATCTGCCGATGGTGCCATCGCTGATGAAACAGATCGTCGGCGCCCTCAACATCCTGCAACTGGAGGTGGCGGCCGAACTGGTCAACGAGGCCACCCGTCGAGTCGCCTACTTCGCCGAAAATGATGCACGGATCGCCCCGGAAGACCTCGACTGGGTGGCGGAAGCGCTGTCTTATCTTGGTCTCTATGTCGAAGCCCTGCGCTACGGCCGCGACGACAGCAAGGCGCTGAAGGCCCTGCTAGACCGGCCCATGGCCAGCGGTGCAGTTGATGCCACCGTGGAAACAGCACTGCGTGGCGAAACCGAGCAACTCAAGGAATCGGTGCGCGAATGGGCCGATCAAGGCGGCCAGACACCAGGCCGCGCCGCCCTCAAGGCCGAACTGACACAACTGGCGCGCAATGCCGATCTGGTCGCCGACAGCGCCCTGCGCGATCAGGCCGCCGCCGCCGTGCACGTGCTGGAAACCGCGACCAGTGCCGAACAGGTGCGCCAGGCCATCCAGAACATCGCCCCCGCCGCGGCGGCGCCCGCCCCCACTGCCGAATCGCTGCGCCTGGTGGCGCAATCCGACGAAGCCGTCGACCGCGACATCCTGTTCACCTACATCGAGGAAGCGCAGGACGTACTCGGCAACATCGCCATCCAGACCTCGCGGCTGCACGTCAGCGCTTACGACCAGGACGCCTTCACCACGATCCGGCGCGGGTTCCATACGCTGAAAGGCAGCGGCCGCATGGTCGGTCTCACGGATCTCGCGGAACTGGCCTGGGAAGTGGAACAGACGCTCAATCTGTGGCTACGTGATGAGCGCGCGCCCAATAGCGAAATGCTGCGATTCATCGAGGATACCGTCGATGCCTTCCATGTCTGGGCCATGGAACTGGAAGAGCGGGGCCAGGTACGTATCGAATCCGGGCGCTTGGTGGAAACCGCGCGGCGATTGCGCGGTGGCGCGGCGGAGGTGACGCCCCCAAAACCTGACGCCGGCGCCCAGGCGGACATTGCCCAGGTGGCCGGCGCCCCCCCAGTCGAAACGACCGAGCAAGCGCGGATCGACGCGCCCGCCGCGGATGACACCATAACCCTCGGTGAGCACACCCTGCCCACCGAGCTGTTCCGCATTTTCAGCGCCGAAGCCAGCCAGCGCCTGGCCGACCTGGGCAGTGCCCTCGGCAATCTCGGCCACCACCCGGATCCCGGCACCTGGGAAACCTTCATCCGTTCCGCCCACACCCTGGCCGGCATCGCCCGCACCACCGGCTTCATGCCGCTGGCCGACGCCGCCCATGCGGTGGAACACTGGGCGGGAGAATGGCCGGACAAAACCCAACCACTCGCGGCGTCGGCCAGCGCCACCCTGGACACCGTCATCGGCCATCTCGCGGCCAGCGTGGAAGGCATTCTGGCGTGTCGTTTCCCGCAAGCCATGCCGATCGTCAACGAACTACTCGCTGGTTTGGTTGCCCGCGAGACTGCCAGTGAGGTGGCGTTGCCAGCCGCCGCGGCGCCCCATGCAGCCGACGCCACGGCAACACTCACCCGCGACGACCTGGACAGCCAGCTCCTGCCGATTTTCCTGGAAGAAGCGGCCAGCCTGCTGCCGCAAATCGGTGGCGCCCTGCGCGCCTGGCGCGCCACCCCTCATGATGGCCAGACCCGTGATGCGCTGAAACGCGCCCTGCACACCCTGAAAGGTTCCGCTCGCATGGCCGGGGCCATGACTCTGGGTGAAGACGTGCATGCCCTGGAAAGCGAAATCATCGAATTGGGCCGTGCCGCCGCCAGAGAGGCGCAGCTTGATGCCCTCGAAGCGGCCTACGATCGGATCGCCGACAAGGTCGAGCGCTACAAGGGCGGCGCCGCGCCGACGCCCGCCCCGGCGCTGGCCGTGCCCCCGCTTCCGGCGGCCAACCCCGCCGCCGCCACGGGCATGGGCATGGACGACGATTTGCGCCTGCGCCAGACCCTGCGCCAGAAATCCGACGTTCTCGATACCCTGCTCAACGAAGCCGGCGAAGTTTCCATCGCCCGCGCCCGGATCGAAAACGTGCTCTCCGGCTACAAGCAGAGCGCTCAGGAACTCTCGGCCAACGTCGAACGCCTGCGCTCGCAACTGCGCGAAATGGAAATCCAGGCGGAAACCCAGATGCGTTCACGCCTCTCGCAAATGGACGAATCGCAGTTTGACCCGTTGGAATTCGACCGCTACTCGCGCCTGCAGGAACTGACCCGCCTGCTGGCGGAAAGCGTGAATGACGTCGCCACGGTGCAGGAAAACCTGTTCTCCGGCCTCACCGAAGCGGAAAGCGCCTTGGTGCAGCAATCGCGCATGACGCGCAATCTGCAACAGGCCCTCATGCACATCCGCATGGTGCCCCTGAATAACCTGGCCGAGCGCCTGCACCGAGTCGCGCGCCAGGCGGCCAAGGAAACCGGGCGCCGCGCACACCTGGAAATCGACGGCGGCCAGACCGAAATCGACCGCACGGTGCTGGACAAGATCGCCGCGCCATTGGAACACCTGGTCCGCAATGCCATCGCTCACGGCATCGAAGACCCCCGCGCGCGCGCCGCCGCCGGCAAACCGGAATACGGTGAAGTGCACCTGACCGCGCGCCAGGTCGGCAATGAAATCGTGCTCAACCTCTCTGACGATGGCGCCGGCATCGACCACGCCGCCGTGCGCGCGGGCGGCGTGGCCAACGGCTGGCTGGATGCGGACGCCAAAGCCAGCGACGAAGAACTGGAGGCGCTGCTGTTCCGCTCCGGCTTCTCCACCGCCCTGGAAGTGACCGAACTGGCCGGACGCGGCGTCGGCCTCGACGTGGTACGCAGCGAGATCGCCGGTATCGGCGGCCGCGTGCGCCTGGAAACCAGCCCCGGCGCTGGGGCGCGCTTCACCCTCCATCTGCCGCTCACCCTGGCCCTGTCCCAGGTGGTCCTGGCGCGAGCGGGGGGCGTCACCTGGGCGCTGCCGGCCAACCTGATCGCGTTGGTGCGCGAGGTCAACGCCGAACAGATGGCCGCCTTGCAGGCAACCGGCTATCTGACGCTGGACGATGCGACCTATCCGCTGCGCACTCTGGCTGAACTGGTGGGACGACCGTCGCAAGCCAGCGAAGGCCGCTATCGCACCATTCTGTTGCTGCGCGCCGGCGAGGAGCGCCTGGCCATCCGGGTGGATGCCCTGGAAGGCAACTTTGAAGCGGTGGTGAAAAACATCGGCCCACAACTGGCGCGGATTGTCGGGGTCAGCGGTGCCACCGTGCTTGGCGACGGCCGCGTCGCCCTGATCGTCAACCCTTTCCAGTTGGCGGAACGCGCCCCCAGGCAGCCAGCCGAGGTGGAAGAAGCCGTCGTCCAGGCGCCGCTGATCCTGGTGGTCGACGACTCCCTCACGGTACGCAAGATCACCACCCGCTTTCTGCAACGCGAAGGTTTTCGCGTCGCCACCGCGCGCGATGGCGTGGAGGCCCTGGAAGCCCTGGAAGACGAGCTACCCGCCGTCATGCTGCTGGACATCGAGATGCCGCGCATGGACGGCTTCGAGGTGGCGCGCCATGTCCGCGCCAGCGGCCTGACGCGCAATCTACCGGTTATCATGATCACCTCGCGCACGGCGGATAAGCATCGCGGCCATGCTCAGGAACTGGGTGTCAACGCCTACCTGGGCAAGCCATATCAGGAACAAGAATTGCTCGCGGAAATCAACCGCCTGGCCGGTCTGGCCGTGGCGGCTTGAAGAAACAGCCGCGGATAAATGTAGAAACGGATGAACATCATGTCACCGCAGCACCTCGCTATTCTGGCCCTCAGCCTGGCGGCCAGCACCGCGCTGGCCGCCCCGGCGAAGCCGGCCACCAGGCTTCTCCCCACTGAATATGAAGCCCGCATCCAGCAAGCGACGGCTGATCCGGAAACCCTCGCCGCCGGCAAGCGCGCGGCTTCTTATCTATGTATTTGGTGTCACGGCGAGGATGGCAACAGCGTGCTGGAAAGCATCCCCAACCTGGCTGGCCAGAACCCGGTGTATCTGCTCACCCAGATCCAGAAATTCGGCGATGGCCACCGCAACAGCGAATTCATGTCCGGCCTGATCAAGGCGATCAAGGATGAAGACCGCGTCAGCATGTCCGTGTATTACGCCGCCATGCGCCCCAACACCCCCGCCGCCACCAATGCGGCGCTGATAGAAAAAGGCAGGAAGCGCTACCTGGCCACCTGCGTCGGTTGCCACGGTGGCAAGGCCTATGGCAACAAGCGCATTGCCCGCCTGGCCGGCCAGCGCGTCTCCTACCTCACTCACGCGCTCGCCAACTACCGCGCCAGCAATGGCACGCGCCGCGACCCGATGATGACCCCGGTCGCGCGCAGGCTCACTCCCGAGGACATCGCGGCCGTCTCCGCCTACCTGTCCACGCTGAAATAACGCGGCAGGCACGGTCCATGTAGCGCTGGCGCCGCGCGCTTTCAGGGCGCCGCGCGCTTGTGCCTGAGGTACTCGACGATCCCCGGCAGGATCGAGATGAAAACGATCAGCAGAATGACCGCCGTGAGGTTGTTCTTCACCACCGGCAGATTGCCGAAGAAGTAGCCGGCCGTGACCAGCAGCCCCACCCAGAGCAGCGCGCCGAGCACGGAAAAACCCAGAAAGCGCGGATAGGCCAGATGGCCGATGCCGCACACGAAGGGGACGAAAGTGCGGACCACGGGGACGAAGCGGGCGATGATGATGGCCTTGGGACCATGCTTTTCCATGAAGGCATGGGTGCGATTCAGGTTTTCTTTTTTCAGCCAGCGACTGCCCTCGAACTGAAACACCTTTGGCCCGAGAAAGCGGCCAATCCAGTAATTCACGTTGTCACCGCACAACGCCGCCGCAATCAGGGTGGTGGCCACGATCACCGGATCCATGCCCCCCGCCGCCGCCACGGCCCCCGCCACAAAGAGCAGGGAATCGCCCGGCAGGAAGGGCGTCACCACCAAGCCCGTCTCCATGAACACGATGGCGAACAGGATGGCGTAGACCCAGACGCCATAGCTTTGCACCAGGAGGACAAGATGCTTGTCCAGGTGCAGGATGAGGTCGATGAATTGGCCGAGAAGATCCATGTCGGTTAAAAGAATGCGGGTTCCCGTGGATTAACAAACAAGCTCGCGCCTCTGCTGTAGCGCCGGCTTCCAGCCGGCTTCGTGGGCCTGATCAGAAAGATGCCGGCTGGCTCTAAAGGATAGCGTCCCCGCGTGGCATAAAGCCGGCGCTACATGGGAGCCCAGCCTACGGCTATACGGCGTTGTTTCATAAAGGGGGCGGCCACTGCACTAGTGTCGCAGGTTCATCCGGTAAACCTTGCCTTCCAGCATGCCCGGCACCCAGAGCTTGTTCTGGTCATCGAGAAAGAGGTCGGCCGGGCCGGCAAGCGGAATCTTTTCGTTGGCGACGCTGACCTTGCCGTCGCGGGTATCCAGCACTTGCAAAAGGCCGCCTGGCTCGAACTTCACCCAGTTGGAAATCAGCCAGCGGTTGGCGCCGAGGCTCACCACACCATCGAAGTAGCCAGCGGGGCTGGGCTCCCAGGTTTTTTCCAGCTTCGCCGTGTAGCCGTCCAGCAGATAGGCCTTCACCTTGCCGTTGGCCTGGTTGTCGCTGCCCCACTCCACCACCATCAGGCGGGGGCCGAGTTTCTTCAGGCCATTGGGGCCCCTGGGCGGGCTATCGAACTTGAGTTCGCGGTAACTCCGGCTTAACAGGTCGATCACGAAAACCTTGGAAAGATCGGTAGCGGACAGCAGCAGGCGGCGGTTGTCGTAGCGGGCGAAGGCGTTGAGAAACTTGCTGCCACTGGCGGCCAGGTCGAGTTCGAACACCGGCTTGCCATCGCGTTGGCGGTAGCCAAGTACGCGGTCAATGTCCGCGACATAAAGCACCCCGTTCACGGCGATGAGGCCCTTGGGCGCATTGAGTTGATCGACCCACTTCAGCACCTTGATGTTGCCCTGGCGGTCGAGTTTCGAGATGAAGCCGTCGCCGTCCTTCTCCATCGGTTCTAGCTTCACGCCCAGGTTGGAGACGAACACGTCGTCGCCACTGACGACGACGCTCTCGGGCGAGGAAAAACCAGGAATGGTTTTTTCCACGGTGACACTGGTAGCCAGGGCGGGGAGCGCCAGGGCGACAAGCAGGGCAAGCAGGAAATAGCGCATCACGTACCCCAGACAAAAACGCCGGCAGGGATGCCGGCGCTACATTTCAGACCATCGCCCCGGATTCGGGCTTCACCGCCTTCTTGATGAAATCCTCACGCGACACCCCCAACCACATCACGATGGGGCTGGCGACCAGCACCGAGGAGTAGGTGCCGACGACGATGCCGATGGTCAGCGCCAGGGCGAAGCCGTAGAGCACTTCACCACCCAGGAACAGCATGGACAGCACCATCAGTTGGGTGGTGCCGCTGGTGATGATGGTCCGCGACAGGGTGGCGGTCTTGGCGTTGTCCATGATCGCCGCGACGTTGTCGGAACGCGTCTTCTTGAAGTTCTCGCGAATTCGATCGAACACCACCACGGTGTCGTTCACCGAGTAACCCATGATCGCCAGCACCGCCGCCAGCACGGTCAGTGAGAACTCCCACTGGAACAGCGAGAACGCGCCGAGGACGATGAAGATGTCGTGCGCGGTGGCGAAAATGGCGCCCACCGCGAAGCGCCACTCGAAGCGCAACGCCAGGTAGAGGGCAATGCCGATGGAGACCACCAGCAGCGCCAGCGCGCCGTCCGCGAACAGCTCGTTGCCGACCTGCGGGCCAACAAACTCGACGCGCTTCAACAACACGCTGGCGTCAGCCTGTTTCAGCACCAGTAGAACCTTTTCCGACAACTGCGCAGAAGTCACGCCGGCCTTCACCGGCAGGCGCACCAGCACATCGCGCGAGGTACCGAAGTTCTGCACGGACACCTCGGGGTAACCGGCCTTGCCAAGGGTGGCACGGATGCCCGCGACGTCAGCCGGATGCGGGTAACTGACTTCCATCACCGTGCCGCCGGTGAAGTCCACGCCCAGGTTGAGCCCCTTGGTGGCGAGCAGGACGATGGAGGCGACGATGAAGAAAATCGACACGTAAATCGTGCTGCGCGCAAAGCGCATGAAGGGGATGTCGCGTTTCGGATGGAACAGTTCAATCATGTCGCTACGCCTTAGGGCTCGTTAATGGATAACTTGGATGATTATGGGTGCGCTGGCGGGATGCGCCGTAAGGCGCCGTTCGTGCCGCATGGCCATTCCCTGCAAACGACCGGCAGCGGAGTCGTAGCGGCTTCAGCGCGTACGAATCCGGCGTGCCCCTTGCGGATGCAACGCCGCAGCGTGCCCGTCAGTACGGCAAGAACATTCGCGTTATTCATTAACGAGCCACTAAATCGAAACTTTGGTCAGACGCTTAACCCGGCCGTAGCTCAGGTTCACCATCGCGCGGGAGACCATCACCGCGCTGAACATCGAGGTCAGGATACCCAGGCACAGAGTCACCGCGAAGCCGCGCACCGGGCCGGAGCCGAGCCAGAACAGGGCGACACCGGCGATCAGGGTGGTGACGTTGGAGTCCAGGATGGTGTCCCAGGCGCGTTCATAACCCGCGGCCATCGCGGCCTGCGGTGAATTGCCCAGGCGCAGTTCCTCGCGGATGCGCTCGGCGATGATCACGTTGGCGTCGATGGCCATGCCCAAGGTCAGGGCGATACCGGCGATGCCTGGCAGGGTCAGCGTGGCCTGCATCATCGACAACAGCGCCACCAGCAGGAACAGGTTGGTGGCCAGGGCCAGCACAGAAATGATGCCGAACAATTGGTAGTACACCGCCATGAACACGGCGACGATCGCAAAGCCGATCAGGGTGGAATTCACCCCGCGCTGAATGTTGTCGGCACCCAGCGACGGGCCGACGGTGCGTTCCTCGACAATTTCCATCGGCGCCGCCAGGGCCCCGGCGCGCAGCAGCAAGGCCACATCGGAAGCCTCCTGCGGTGAATCCATGCCGGTGATCTGGACGCGGCCGCCACCGATCTCCTCACGAATCACCGGGGCGGTGACCACTTCGGTCTTGCCCTTCTCGATCAGCAGGATAGCCATGCGCTTGCCCACGTTTTCGCGCGTGACGTTCTTGAAGATGCGGGCACCGCGCCCGTCCAGGTTGACGTGTACGGCGGCCTGGTTGGTCTGGTTGTCGAAGCCGGGTTGCGCATCGGTGATGTAGTCGCCGGTCAGCACCACATTCTTCTTCACCAGCACCGGGCGGCCGTCGCGCTCGTAAAACAACTCCGTGCCAAACGGCGCCTGGCCGGCGGCGGCGGCCTGAACGGCGGTGGCATCCTGCATTCGCTCCTCGTCCACCATGCGGATTTCCAGGGTCGCGGTGCGGCCGAGGATTTCCTTGGCCTTGGCGGTGTCCTGCACCCCTGGCAGTTGCACCACCACGCGGTCGATGCCCTGTTGCTGGATCACCGGCTCGGCCACGCCCAATTCGTTGACCCGGTTGCGCAAGGTGGTGAGGTTTTGTTGCAGGGCGTATTCCTGGGTCTTCACCTGCGCCTGTTTTTTCAGGCTGCCGGTGAGGACAAATTCCTCGCCACTCGGGCTGTCCTCCAGTTGCAGTTCCTGATACGCCGTTTCGATCGCCTTGCGCGCGGCATCACGCTGCACACCATCGCGGAACTTGATGGCGACGCGATCGCCCTCACGGCCGATGCCGGTGTAACGCACCTTGTTTTCGCGCAACAGGGTGCGGATGTCGCCCTGATAGCGCTCGGCCGCTTTTTCCAGCGCCTTGGGCATATCCACCTGCAACAGGAAGTGCACGCCACCGCGCAAATCCAGGCCCAGATTCATCGGCAGCGCACCGATCGAGGAAAGCCAGGCCGGCGAGGCGGGCAGCAGGTTGAGCGCAACCGTGTAGCCCGGCCCGAGAGCCTGCTGGAGCGTGTCTTTGGCCTTGATCTGGGTATCGGTGCTGGCGAAACGCGCTTTCACCCCGCGCGCGTCGAGCGCCACCCCGGTACTGGCGATACCGGCCGCCTTCAGCGCGGCTTCCACCCGTTGCAGCAACGCGGTATCCACTTTCTCGGTGGTGCGCACTGGCATCACCTGTACCGCCGGCACCTCACCAAAGAAATTAGGCAGGGTGTAGAGAAACGAAATCAGCAGAGCGGCGCCGATGACGAGGTATTTCCAGAAGGGGTAGCGGTTCATGTTCTTGCGGGTGAGGAGGAAGAAGAAAGGAGTGAACGGGGGAACATTGCGCGCCCCTCACTCGATACCGCTTACAGGTCCTTGATCGTTCCCTTGGGCAGCACGGTTTGCACGGTACCGCGCTGGAAATGGGATTCCGTACCCCCGCCGATGTCCAGGGTGATGTATTGCTCGGAAATCTTGACCACCTTGCCGACCTGGCCACCGGCGGTGACGACCTCGTCGCCTTTCTGAATGCCTTCCTGCATCTTCTTCTGATCCTTGGTGCGCTTCATCTGCGGACGAATGATCATGAAGTAGAACAGCGCGAACAGTACGACCAAGGGCAGAAAAGTCATGATCGGGTCGGGTTGGCCCGCGGCAGGGGCGGCGTAAGCGGGAGAAATCAGCATGATGATGAGAACCAGCAGTTGGAAAATCCGGCGGATTCTACCACTGGTCAGATGCGTAGCCCTGGTAGGAGCGCTTTACCGCGCCTGGCCTGGAACGCCGCCGTCCACTCCGGGAACCGGCCCTGTTCCAGGGCCTCGCGCAGGCGGGCGGTGAAATCCTGGTAGAAGTACAGGTTGTGGAGGGAGTTGAGGCGCGCGCCGAGCGTTTCGCCACAGCGTTGCAGATGATGCAAATAGGCCCGGCTGTAATGGCGGCAGGTGTAGCAGCCGCAGTCCGGGTCGATCGGGCCGGTGTCGGCCTTGAACTTCGCGTTCTTGATTCTCAGGTTGCCAGACCAGGTGAACAGCAGACCGTGGCGCGCGTTGCGGGTAGGCATCACACAGTCGAACATATCGATGCCGCGCCGCACCGCGAACACGATGTCTTCCGGCGTGCCGACGCCCATCAGGTAACGCGGCTTGTTCTCCGGCAGGCGCGGGCCGATGTGGTCGAGGATGCGTTCCATGTCTTCCTTTGGCTCACCCACCGACAGCCCGCCCAGGGCATAGCCGTCGAAGCCGATCTCGGAGAGCCGTTCCAGGGAACGCTCGCGCAGGTCTTCATACATACCACCCTGGACGATGGCGAAGAGGGCATTCGGGTTGCCTTCATGCGCCTGTTTTGAGCGTTCCGCCCAGCGCAGCGAGAGTTCCATCGACTGTTTCGCGGCCGCCCAATCCGCCGGATAGGGCGTGCATTCGTCGAAGATCATGACAATGTCCGAGTTCAACACCTTCTGTATCTGCATACTTTTCTCGGGCGAGAGCAGCAGGCGCTCACCATCCAGGGGCGAGGCGAACTTCACGCCCTGCTCGGTGATCTTGCGCAGATGGGTGAGGCTCCACACCTGGAAGCCGCCGGAGTCGGTGAGAATCGGGCCGTTCCAGGCCATGAAGCGGTGCAGGCCGCCATGCGCGGCGATGACTTCCAGGCCGGGGCGCAGCCAGAGATGGAAGGTGTTGCCGAGCACGATCCGCGCGCCCAGGTCGCTCAGCTCATGGGGGGTGACCCCCTTGACCGTGCCGACGGTGCCGACCGGCATGAATACCGGGGTCTGGATCGTGCCGTGGACGGTTTCCAGCACGCCACGCCGGGCGTGGCCGCTACGATGAGTGACCTGGAATTGCATGGAGAAAGACCGATGCGAGGTTGGAAAAAGGGCGCCAGTTTACTGCTTGTGGTCAGCGGCTCCGCCCTGGCGCAGGCGCCCTGCTCGGCGGAACAGGCGCGCGCCGTCCGCATCGGCGCCCAACGCTTCGCGGCGGAGGTCGCCGCCACGCCGGCCATGCAGGAGCGCGGCCTGTCCGGGCGCGAGCGGCTCGCGCCCAACGCCGGCATGTGGTTCGTGTTCCTGGAAGCCGGCAGGCCCGGCTTCTGGATGCAGGGCATGCGATTTCCCATCGACCTGGTCTGGGTGAATTCGGAACAGCGGGTCGTGGGTGCTGCGACCCTGCCTATATGTAGAAACGACCCTTGCCCCATCATTTACCCGCCGGCGCCAGCCGCCTACGTGCTGGAGATCGCCGCCGGCCGCTTTCACGGCCGAGCGGGTGATCGGGTGGAGTGGGAGTGCGTGCCGTAGTTGCGAGCGCGGCCCCCCCTTTTTCAAGGGGGGAGTGGCGGCCGCTTACCAGCTCTGGCGACCGTGTGGCTTGGCGGCGGCGGGACGGCGGTCATCGCTACGGGGGACGCTCTTGAACGCCGGGCGCGGATCGGACTTGTTGCCCCAATGATTGCCGTCCTTGGCGACGGCACGGACTTCCGGCTTGGCCCAGGTGTTGCCATCGCGTGCCGGCCGGCTTGGTGCATGGCCGGCGCCATAGTTGATGGAGTTGCCCCGGTTGTCATCGTCATGGCGCGGCGCCGGAATATCGCGCTGGCCATAACCCTGGCCGCGGCCCTGGTACTCGCCGCGCGGCCGGTCGTTTGGTTTTTCACTCCACTTCTTTTCGCCCCAGGTCCGCTCGCCAGCCGGCTTGTCAAAGTAACTGGCTTTCTGACCGCCAGAACCGCGGCCGTAGCCAGCACTCTTGTTGCCGTAGCCGCCCTTGCCGCCGCGATTCTTGTCGAAACTACGCTCGGCGCGCGGGCTCGGCTCCAGGCCGGGGATCACCTCGACACGTACGCTCTGGCCGAGGTAGCGCTCGATTTCGCGTACCAGATGGCGTTCCTTGCCATGCACCATCGTGATGGCGATGCCGGAACGGCCGGCGCGGCCGGTGCGGCCGATGCGATGCACGTAATCTTCCGCCTGGCGCGGCGCGTCGAAGTTGATGACGTGGCTGATGCCGGCGACGTCGATGCCACGCGCCGCCACGTCGGTGGCTACCAGGATGCGAATCTGGCCATCACGCACGCGTTGCAGCGTGCGGGTGCGCTTGTGCTGCGGCATGTCGCCATGCAGCGCGGCGGCGGAAAAGCCCTTTTCCAGCAGGGTTTCCGAGAGTTCCTCGGCGCTGCGTTTGGTGGCGGTGAAAATCAGCGCCTGGGTCAGGTCCGCATCGCGCAACAGCGCGTCGAGGAGGCGGTGCTTGTGGCCGATGTCGTCGGAGAACAGGATGCGCTGGTCGATATTGGCCTTGTGCTCTTCCTGGGTCGCCACTTCGACGCGCAACGGGTTGTTGGTCAACTGGGCGGCGATCTTGCCCACCATGCCGTCCAGCGTGGCGGAGAACAGCAGGGTCTGGCGGTTTTCCGGGGTGCGCGAGACGATATGCTCGATGTCCTCGATGAAGCCCATGTCCAGCATACGGTCGGCTTCGTCCAGCACCAGCACTTCCAGGCGCGAGAAGTCGAGGCGGCCACGTTCCAGATGGTCGATCAGGCGGCCGGGGGTGGCGATCATTACTTCCGGATTCACCTTGAGTGCCTGAAACTGCGGGCCGAACGGGGCGCCGCCGACCAGACAGACAGTGCGCAGGCGGCGCAGGCCGGCACCATAGATCATGGCCTGCTTTTGCACCTGCAAGGCGAGTTCTCGGGTGGGGCAAAGCACCAGCAGGCGCGGGCCCTGGATTTTGTCTGCTCCAGGGAGCTGGGATGGCTCGGCCAGCCGGTGCAGGCTGGGCAACAGGAAGGCCGCGGTCTTGCCGCTGCCGGTGTGGCTGGAAACCAGCAGATCGCGCCCTTCCAGCGCGGCCGGCACCGCCTGGCGCTGCACCTCGGTGGGGACGGTGTAGCCGGTGGTTTCCAGGCATTTGAGAACAAGGGGGTTGAGGCCCAAAGTAGCGAAGGTCATACAAATCCTTTCAAAGCCCCTGCCCGCCATTCGGTTTGGCGCGGGCAAAAAGCAACCGCGTCCGCCCAGGAGAGGGTAGGGACGCAAAAACAGAAACGCTCGCGCCACGATGCTGGGCGCGTCGATTCTCGCGAAACATCGGCGCCAACCGAATGCCGCGAAGCCGAATCGACGGAAAACGTTTCCGTGAAAGGATCAGGTGAGGTCGGGACGATGGGGCTGTGAAAACAGTCCCGTGGGCTTGAAACCCCAGCCAGGAGACCTGGCAAATGAGCGGGAAGCCGACTACTGCGTTGCACAACGGCGCGCACTATACGTGAACCCATGCGCGGAAGCCATTGATTTTCCTGTGGTTGTACAAATTGACCAACCTGGGGCCAACCCGAAACCAGCCCACTCGGCCGGCAACGCGGTGCTGTGTAGCGCCGGCGTCCAGCCGGCAAGCCGGCGGGAAGCCGGCGCCACTACGCCCGCTCGATCAGCAGCGCATCGCCGTAACTGAAGAAGCGGTAGTGCTCGGCTACGGCGTGGGCGTAGGCGCGTAGTGACAGATCCATGCCGCCGAAGGCGCAGACCAGCATCAGCAGGGTGGAGCGCGGCAGATGGAAATTGGTGACCAGGCGATCCACCACGTTGAAGTGGTAGCCCGGGGTGATGAACAGCTCGGTTTCACCGCCCCCCGCGCGCAGCACCCCATCGCGCGCGGCGGATTCCAGGGCGCGCAGACTGGTGGTACCGACCGCGCCGACCCGGCCACCCGCCGCGCGCGTAGCTGCCATGGCCGCCACGGTTTCCGGCGGAACCACATAGCGTTCACTGTGCATTTTGTGATCCGCCAGGTTCTCCTCGCGCACCGGCTGAAAGGTGCCGGCACCGACATGCAGGGTCACGAAAGCGCTGCTCACACCCAGTTCGCGCAAGCGCGCCAGCATGGCCTCATCGAAATGCAAGCCAGCGGTCGGCGCGGCGACCGCACCCGGATCGCGCGCATACACGGTCTGATAACGGGCATCGTCGTCGGCTTCCGCCGGCCGGTGCAGATACGGCGGCAGCGGAATCTCGCCGTAGTGTTCCAGCCATTCCAGTACGGTGCGGGCGGGATCGAACGCCAGGCGGAACAACTCCCCCTCGCGCCCCAGCACCCGTGCCTGAATCGCCCCGGCGAACAGCAGCACGCTGTCCGGCTTCGGTGGCTTGCTGGCGCGCAGGTGCAGCAGGGCTTCATGGTCGCTGACGATGCGTTCCACCAGCGCCTCCACTTTGCCGCCGCTGTCCTTCTGGCCATGCAGGCGCGCCTTGATGACGCGGGTGTCGTTGAACACCAGCAGGTCGCCGGGGCGGAAGAAAGTGGGCAATTCGTTGAATAAGCGGTCCGCGAAGCACTTGCCCGGCCCATCCACGTGCAACAGGCGACTGGCCGTGCGCTCGGCCAGAGGATGCCGGGCGATAAGCTCGTCCGGCAGGGTGTATTCGAAGTCGCTGGTTTTCATGAGGGCGCGGATTATACGTTGCCGCATAAAGCGGCCTTCGGCCATAATTGCGGCCCTCATTTGCCTCCTAACAGCCGGGATGGCGGAATCGGTAGACGCAGCGGACTCAAAATCCGCCGGTGGTAACACCGTGGGGGTTCGAGTCCCCCTCCCGGCACCAGTATTCAGGGAACTTTCAGGCGGTTTGTCCGACGCGCACAAACTCACCTGCGATGGGCAGCCAACCCATGAGCACCAGAAACGTTGTCCACGCCATACCACAGCAAATACTGGGCAGCGGCGCTCACACTCAGGGGGGTGAATGACTCACTGGAACGCCTGTCCGGCTCGATCGCCTCCGCGCGGGTTGACCTGAACCCGCACCAGGTCGATGCCGCCCTGTTTGCGCTGCGCTCGCCGCTTTCCAAGGGCGTCATCCTGGCCGACGAAGTGGGGCTGGGCAAAACCATTGAAGCCGGCATCGTCATTAGCCAGCGCTGGGCCGAACGGCGCCGGAAAATCCTGCTGATATTGCCGGCCACCCTGCGCAAGCAGGGGCAGCAACGCCGACCCGCTTTCCACCCGGATTTACCCGGACTGGCTGGCGCGACACCGTGGCTCCCCTTATGTCTCCGGCTCCCGCACCGCCGACACCAAGGCGGCATTGATTATCGTGGCCGACAATCGCGGCTTGTCTCCAGGCTCAAACAGCAGCACAGCCTGCTGCCACTGTTCACCCTGCGTTGGCTTTTGGCCTAGTTGGCTGCCAACCCACCTTGATATTGATAACATATTTGTTAATATGCCCCACCTGTAGCGCCCTACGAAATCTACTACTACAGCGAAGCCGTTCAGCTAGCCCGGATATTGCATGAATACTCGCGCGCCCTCGCTGGTCCCTTGTCCGCACTGGAAAGTCTTGCTCAGTCGGGCGTATGAATAACTACGCCGCTCCTTCGCAAAATTCCCATTGCAAACAATGGCCTGCGCGATTACGGGCGCAGCCCGGTATCCTTTAGGGCATCACGCGAATTCATGCAATATCCGGGCTAGATATTGCGGCACTGCCAGCCACTTTGAAGGCGCGCTACTTCCAGCTTACCGACCGCATGGAAATCCACGGCCCCAACCTGCGCGAGCCGCATACCAAAGCGTTCGGCGAAGGGTTGTTCGAGTTGCGGTTGAAGGGTGCGGAAGGCATAGCCCGCGTGTTCTATTGCACGCGGATTGGACGCCGCATAGTCATGTTGCATGGCTTCGTGGAGAAGTCACAGAAGCCCCCCGCCCGCGAGCTCAAGCTGGCTCGCCAGCGACAGAAGGAGATTGAAAATGCTGACGCATAAAAAATTCAAGGCCCGGATGCTGGAAGGCCCGGCGGTGCGCACCGAGTACGAGCGGCTGCAACCGGAAATGGAACTGCTCGATATCCTGCTCTCCGCCCGCGAAGAAGCCGGCCTGACCCAAGCCGAAGTCGCCCTGCGCATGGGCACCAAGGCCCCGGCAGTGGCACGCCTGGAAGGCGCGCTGGCTTCCGGCAAACACTCCCCCTCCATTGCCACAATCAGGAAATACCTTGCCGCTTGCGGCAAGAAACTGCTCGTGCAGTCGGAAGACGAGACCAAAACGCTGACCCACGCCTGATTTCAAATCACCCCATTTTGCCGGCATCGGCAAAATGCTTATCGGCCCGCAGCCGCCCGCAAAATGACCGACGACACCAAGCTACCGCTGACCTCCGACAACCCCACCGAAGCCCTGCTGGCTCAACTGCGCGAGCAAGCGCCCCATGTCTTCAGCGAAGGCAAGGTGGACTGGGAGAAACTCAAGGCCACCCTGGGTGAAGCGATTGACACCCGCCCGGAACGCTACGGCCTCACTTGGGCCGGCAAAGCAGAAGCCTTCCGCGCCGTGCAGAGCCCCAGCGTCGGCACTTTGCTACCCATGCCGGACGAGTCGGTCAATTTCGACAGCAGCGAAAACCTGATTATCGAGGGCGACAATCTGGAAGTGCTCAAGCTCTTGCAGAAGAGCTACCACGGCAAGGTCAAGATGATTTATATCGACCCGCCCTACAACACCGGCAACGAATTCATTTACCCGGACAACTACCGCGAGGGGCTGGACGAATACCTGCGCTATTCGGGGCAGGTCAGCGAGGAAGGCCTCAAGCAGAGCACCAATACCGAAACCAGCGGGCGCTTCCACTCCAAGTGGCTGAACATGATGTATCCGCGTCTGTTCATGGCGCGGAATCTGTTGCGGGACGACGGGGTGATATTCGTCAGCATCGACGACCACGAGGTGCATAACTTGAGGATGCTGATGAACGAGGTGTTGGGGGAAGAGAATTTTGTAGCGTCGGTCATCTGGCAGAAGAACTACGCCCCCAAGAGCAGCGCCCGGCATTTCTCGGAAGATCACGACTACGTTCTGGTCTACGCGAAATATGCGACGACCTGGACGCCCAACCTGCTTGCGCGAACGGAAGAACAGAACGCGGTTTACAAGAACCCGGATAACGACCCGCGTGGCCTTTGGCGCCCCAATAATCTGTCCGCGCGGAACTATTACAGCAAGTGGACATATTCAATTCGCTGCCCGGGTGGGCGCGTGATCGAAGGCCCTCCAACCGGAAGTTATTGGCGTGTTTCCGAAGAGAAATTCAGAGCAATGGACAAGGACAATCGGATTTACTGGGGTGCCGACGGGAACAACATACCGGCCCCGAAAATATTTCTGTCCGAGGTAAAACAAGGGCGGGTGCCGCAAACACTCTGGTATTACGACGACGTGGGCCATACCCAGGAAGCCAAGAAAGATTTGATCAGCCTTGTTGCTTTTTCCGATTCGGACAGCGTGTTCGATACGCCCAAGCCGGCCCGGCTCATCAAGCGCATGTTGCAACTCGCCACCACCCCGGGAGAGAAACCGGACGCCAGACCTCATGTCAGCGACATGACCGCCGAATATCGGGTCAAAGGGCAGGCGCATAAAGAAATTAACCCGCCGGAAATCGTGCTCGACTTCTTCGCCGGCTCCGGTACCACAGCCCAAGCCGTCATTGAGCAAAACAACGAAGACGGCGGCAACCGTAAATTCATCCTCGTCCAGCTCCCCGAGAAAACCGACAACCCGCAATACCCCACCATCGCCCATCTCACCCGGGAACGTGTCCGCCGCGTCATCGCCAAGCTGAACGAAGCCGATGTCGGCAAGTTGGATCTGGACGGCAAGGCCAAACAAGACCGGGGTTTCCGCGCCTTCAAACTGTCGTCCAGCAACTTCAAGATTTGGGACGCCGACCAGGCCGCAACCGAACCCGAGCAACTGGCCGAGCAACTGCACCTCTACACCGACAACCTGGCCGAAAGTCGCACCCAGCAAGACGTTCTCTACGAGTTGATACTCAAGAGCGGCCTGTCCCTCACCGCGAAGGTGGAAACCCAGACCGTGGCTGGAAAAACCGTGCATTCCATTGCCGACGGCAGCCTGCTTATTTGCCTGGAAAACCCCGTCACCCAGGCACTGCTGCGCGGCATGATGGCCCTCGACCCACTGCAAATCCTCTGCCTCGACGCCGCCTTCCACGGCAATGACCCGCTCAAGACCAATGCCGTGCTGGAAGCGAAGTCCCACGGCATTACGTTCAAAACCGTCTGAGGACTTGCCATGCCCGAAATTTCCCGTTTTCTCGGCATCCTGATTCTGATGCACTTCCGCGAGCACAACCCGCCGCATTTCCATGTGCGCTACAACGACTTCGAGGCGGCGATTCTGATTGAGTCGCTCGGCATCATGGAAGGCAAACTGCCGCCGCGCGTTTTGAGCCTGGCGGTGGAGTGGGCCGGGCTGCATCAAGCCGAGTTGCTGGATGACTGGAATACGCTGCGCACGACCGGCCAATACCGCCGTATCGACCCACTGGTTTAGCAAGGAGACCCGCCATGCTGCTGAAGATTGAACAAGCCGACGCGCTGAGCCCATTCCATATCCGGCTGCGTTTCAATGACGGGCGCACCGGGGAGGTGGATATTCACCCGCTGTTCGAGGAAGGCGCGGCGGGAATATTCCGCGCTTTGCGGGATGCCGCCGTGGCCGACGACTTCCGTCTCGAATATGGCACGCTGTGCTGGCCGGGCGACCTGGATGTGGCCCCGGAATATCTGTACTTCCTCGCGTTCCGGGAAGACCCGGCGCTGCATGAGCAGTTCGCGGACTGGGGGTATCTGGAAGCAGCCGCACACGCATGAAAATCAAGTTCGAAGCCAACCAGCCATACCAGCTCGACGCCTTCCACGGCAACGACCCGCTCAAGACCAATGCCGTGCTGGAAGCCAAATCGCACGACATCACGTTCCGGACGGTGTAGGAGACATCGATGACGCGCACTCCCTGCATTCCGCCGGCACTGCCGGTTTCCGATTTGAACTGGCAGCGTCTTTTACCTATGGCGGGCAAGGCTAACGCGGCGCTGGCGCGCTATGACGGCATGTTGCAGGCCTTACCAACCCGGCGGTGTTGTTGTCGCCCATCACGGTCAACGAGGCAGTGTTGTCGTCGCGGATCGAAGGCACCCAGGCCACGCTGGAAGAGGTCTTGCAGCAGGACGCGGGTATCGCGCAGGCCCCGTCGCGCCATGACGACATCGAGGAAATCGCCAATTACCGGGCGGCAATGCGCGATGCCGAACAGGCGCTGGAGCATCGCCCCATGTCGCTTTCCCTGATCAAGGGGGTGCATCAGCGCTTGATGCACGGGGTGCGTGGGCATGACAAGCAACCCGGCGAATTCAGGGTGGAACAAAACTGGATCGGCTTCGCGGGATCGGATATCGAGCACGCCCGCTTCGTGCCGCCGAGCCCGCTGCTACTGCCGCAGGCGCTGGAGGGGTGGGCGGCCTATCTGGCTTCCGAGAAAGACGACCCGGCCATCCAGGTGGCGGTCGCGCATGCGCAGTTCGAGATATTGCACCCCTTCAAGGATGGCAATGGCCGGATCGGGCGGATGCTGATTCCGCTGCTGTTGTTCCAACGCAAGACCTTGTCGCGGCCGATGTTTTATCTCTCGGAATATCTGGAGGCCCACCGCGACCGCTATTACGACGGCTTGCTGTCGATCACGGAAGCCGGCCAGTGGCAAAACTGGGTCGAGTTCTTTCTTGAGGCGGTGGTGGTGCAGGCGGATGCCAATCTAGCCAAGGCCCGGCAGATACTGGCGCTCTACAACGAGCTGAAACAGCGGGTTATCGAGGCCACACACTCGCAGTTCGCCATCCCGGCACTGGACGCCTTTTTTGTGCGGCCGATTCTGAATGCCACGGATTTTGCCTACCACGCCGGGATAGAAAACCGCGTCACCGCGAACGGCATCCTCAAGCAGATTCTGGCCGCCGGCTTGATCTTGCGCCTGCGCGAAGCCGCCGGGCGCACCCCGGCGGTGTTCGCCCTGCCTGATCTCTTTAACCTAGAAAGCTCAGTTGGACGCGCCCAAGTGTGCGGTTTTCGGGCTGCCTGGCAAGGCGCGACGACGCGGCGGGGCTGGCCCCGCAAGGAG